>NZ_JBHXLU010000061.1:0-72324 GCF_042720695.1 Streptomyces sp. NPDC058457
TCTCCTTCAGTGGTGGGGAACCGGCCGCCGCCCGGGAGGCACGGAACCTCCCGGGCGGCGGCGAACCGGACCGTCAGACGACCTCGTGTCCGCTGACGGTGGTCTCGGGGATCTCGTCGCGGACGTCCCAGTGCTCGACGATCAGTCCCTCGTCGATCCGGAAGACCTCCACGACGACCATGCCGCGGTCGTCCGGGTCACCGCGGAAGCGGGTGTGCAGGAAGACCAGGTCTCCCGAACCGGCCGCGCGCCGGATCTCGAACCGGGCCCGCGGGTACTGCTTGTGGAAGCCGTCGACGAACTCGACCAGCGGGGCCCGCCCGTCGGGCAGGTTCGGGTTGTGCTGGATGAGGTCCTCGGCCAGGTACTTGTCGGCCAGCTCGGTCCGCCCCTGGTTCCAGACGGTCTCGACGTACTCGCGAACGAAGTTCACCTGGTGGCTGCTCATAGGGTTCTCCTTGAACTGACTTGAGGGACAACGCCCCGATAGGGGCGCGGGGAACTGCGCGACCGGCCACGACGGCGCAGCAGACGACCGACAAGGCATCTCGGCCTTTTCGGCTGTGCGCTCAACTGGTGTGCACGGGAGTGGTCGCAGACCGATCCGCACCGGCCGCCGCCGAGGCGACCTGCCGAACCGAGGACAGATGGGCCAGCCCGGCCAGGACGAGGACCCCCAGCGCCGCCCACGGAATCGGCCCGGCCCCCAGATCCGGCAGGAGGCTGCTGCCGATGAAGCTGCCGAGGCTCATCCCCAGGTACAGCGCCGCGGCGTTCAGCGCGAGGATCAGCCCCGGCTGCAACGGCACCAGCTCCACCAGCCGGGCCTGCTGCGGCGCCTGGTACATCTGGCTGAAGAACGCCCAGAAGGCGAAGAACACGACCCCGGGCGCGGAGTGCGGGGCGACCAGCAGCAGCGCGAAGCCCAGCGCGAGGCCGAGCACCGCGACGCTCACCGTGCGCCCGCCGCCCAGCCGTTCGGCGATCCGCGGCGCGAAGGCGTTGCCCGCCACCCCGATGACGCCGAAGGCGAGCAGCGTCAGCGAGATCAGCCCGGAGGACGCGCCGAAGCGGTCCTTCAGGTAGGCGCCCGCGATGCCGTAGACGGTGAACTGGGCGGCCATGAAGAGGAGGGTCGTGGTGACCGTGGCGGCGGTGGCCGGCGTGCGCATCGCCTCGCGGTAGGCGCCGACCGTCGGGGGTTCGCCGGCCGGGATCTCGGGGACGAACACCAGCACCGCCACGAAGGCGAGCGCCGACAGGGCGGCCACCCCGAGCAGGGCCGGCCGCCAGCCCAGCGTGCCGCCGAGGAACGAGGCCAGCGGCACGCCGAGCACCGCGGCGGCCGTCATGCCGCCGAACACCGTGGCCAGCGCCCGCTGCCGGCGCTCGGGCGGCACGATCAGCGCACCGGCCGCCGAGGCGCCGGGACCGAAGACGGCGGCCCCCATCGCACCGAGCACCCGGGTGACCGTGAGGAAGCCGTAGTCCGGCGCGACGGCGCCGAGGGCCGCGCCGACGGTGAGCAGGCCGATGCCCACGAGCAGCACCCGCTTGCGGTTCCACCGGCGCAGCAGGATGGGCGCGGTGGGCGCGCAGACCGCGAAGGTCAGCGCGAAGACGGTGACCAGGATGCCCACCGTGGCCGGCTGGACGTGCAGGTCGTCGCCGATCGGGCCGTTCAGGCCGACGACCGCCAGCGAGATCGTCCCCAGGCTGAAGTAGCCCAGTGACAGGGAGAGCAGGGCGGGTAAGGCGCTGCGGGACGGCATCAAGCCACCTCCTCTTCCTCGTCGGTGCCGGTGCCCGAAGGGCCGGTGCCGGAAAGACGGGTGCCGGAAAGTTCCATAAGGCGAACCTAGGAACGCTCCGCGTCCCGCCGAGCCCGCCTCGGAAGGCCGTCCGGCACTGCCCCAGGTTCGTCGGCCTACTACGTCAGGTCGTCGTCAGGTCGTCCCGAACGCCCGGTTCCGCAGCACCAGCGGCACCTGCCGCCCGGAGCTGATCAGCCAGTGCTCGACCGCGTTGACCAGCAGGAGCAGCACGGTGGTGACGGCGAGCGTCGCCACGCCCGGCAGCCGCCACGCCGGCAGCGCGAGGGCGAGCAGGACGAGGCCGCCGTAGAACCGGGTGGCGGACGCGGCGCCGAACATGCGGCGCCGGGTGTAGCAGAACGCGAGCATGAAGAGGGCGGCGCCGGACGGCAGCAGGGCGGCGCTCAGCGCGTCCGGGGTGTGCAGGGGGGAGCGGACGGTGCGGGTGGCGCCGACGGAGACCAGCAACAGGCCTACGACCAGCACCAGATGGCCGTAGCTGAGCACGTCGCGGACGACGACGGACGGGGTCGGATGGGTGCGCAGGGCGTGTGCGACGGCCGAGGCCACCAGATGGAAGTAGAGCCACCACAGGGCGCAGCCGACCAGGAAGGCGAGGACGAGGGCGATCAGTTCGGCCGGGGCGAACGGGCCGGTGGCGGCCCCGGCGCCCACGGCGAAGACGTTCTCCCCGAGGGCGATCATGACGAACAGGCCGAAGCGCTCGGGCAGATGGTTGACGCCGAACGCCAACTGGCGCAGATGGCCGCTCAGGACGACGGGCGCGGCGATCTCGGCGACCACGGCGAAGGCCCAGCAGACCTCGCGCCACGGCGCCGGCACGGTGGCGCAGGCGAACAGGACCAGGGCGAAGGCGAGTCCGGCCCGGTAGGGGTGGATCGTGTAGAGGGCGCACTCCTTGCGGATCGCCTCCCCGATCAGCAGGCGCAGGGCGAGATAGCTTCCGGAGTAGAGCAGGGCCGCCTCCCGGTCGGCCAGGGCGAGCGGGGCGGCCACCGCCATGCCGTAGACGGCGAGCGCGGTCAGCAGCAGGAACACCCGTTGCAGGTTGGTCTCCAGCACGGCGTTCATCGCCATGACCACGTCCACCCAGGCCCACCAGAGCGGGACCAGTACGAGCAGGCACTCCCCCAGCACCGGCCAGCTCGGGTGCACGGCCACCGGATGGGCGACCTGGCCCACGCCGAACGCCAGGACCAGGTCGAAGAAGAGTTCCGCCCAGGTGGTGCGGTCGCGCGCCGGAACGGCAGGAACGGTCGTCGTCGCTGCGGTTGCGTCGGTCATTTCTGTATGGGGACACGGCCCCCGTCCGCCGCCGCCACAGAGTGGAAAGGCGGCGCGTACTGCGGGAAGTCACGGCGCCGGATGTCCGAACTCGGCCGGTGCGAACGGCACCCGGTGCGCCCGCCCTTCGCCCTTCGGACCGAATCGGGTTGCCCCTCTCCCGAACTGACGCTCCGTCAGCTACACCTGACGGTATGACTGACGACGCGACGCACGCAGCCGACACCCACAGCCACCTGTATGCGGAACTGGCCGCCGTCGGCCCCTACGGAGCCGACCTCGGGCACGCACTGATCACCATGGTCGAGCCGCACCCCGGACACGAGCGCGCGTACAACCGCTGGTACGAGGACGACCACTTCATCGCCGGCGCGATGGCCATGCCGTGGATGTACGCGGGACGCCGCTGGGTCGCCACCCGGGACCTGCAGCTCCTGCGCTACCCCGAGACCTCCGCCGTCGCGCGGCCGGTGACGGCGGGCTGCTACATATCCGTCTACTGGATGACCGCCGGCCGCTACGCCGACCACATGCGGTGGACCGTCGGCATCAACAAGCGCCTCAACCGCGACCACCGGGTCTTCCAGGACCGTACGCACGTCTTCACCGCCTTCCAGGACCACGTCGGGACCGTCTACCGCGACGGCGACGGCGGTCCGCGTGACATCCACGCCCTCGACCACCCCTACGCCGGGCTCGTCGTCCAGGTCGTCGACGCGAAGTCCCCCGGCGAGCTCGGGGAGCTGCTCGCCTGGCTGCGCGACGATCACCTGCCCAAGCGGCTGGCCGGCTCCCCGGCGGCCATGGTGACCCTCTTCGCGCCGACGCCGCTGCCGCTGGACCGGATGACCTACGTCAAGCAGGTCGAGGGGGTCGGGACCCGGCTGACCCTGCTGTGGTTCCTCCAGCAGGATCCCCGCGAGACCTGGCGGGACCACTTCGCGGACCTGGACACGGCGGTGGCCGCTTCGGGCCTCGGCGACGTGCGGTTCGTCGCGCCGTTCATACCGACGGTCCCGGGTACCGACCGTTATGTGGACGAGCTGCGGTGAGCCCTCCGGAACCGGTCGCACCGCCCGCGCCGTCGCCCGTCGCGGTCCCGGCGAACAGCCGGCCGAGCTCGCCCCGGCACCGGACACCGACGAGCGGGTAGCTGCGGTAGAGGTGGGAGCCCACCGTACGCGGTGAGATGGACAGCCGTTCGCCGATGTCCCGGTTGGAGAGTCCCTCGGCCGCCAGCCGGAGGATCCTGAGCTTGTGCGGGCTGAGCGCCTCGATGGCGGGCTGCGCGGGCTCGCCGGGCACCCGGACCCCGAGGGCACGCAGTTCCGCCCGCGCCTGCGCGGCCCACGGCGTGGCCGTCAGCCACTCGAAGCGGGTCAGGGCCTCCCGGAGGGGCGCGCGTGCCTCGTCGCGCCGCTGCGCTCTCAGCAGCCGCCCGTAGTCGAGGAGGAGCCTGGCGTGCTCCATGGGGCGGCACGCCATCTCCGGTGAGCCGAGGGCGCGTTCGAACAGTGCGGCGGCGTCGTCCGCCCCGCTCTGCGCGGCACAGAGCCCACGGGCGTGCCAGAGCCGGGCCGTCGTCATCGGCGCGGCGGGCGAGACGAGTCGCGGTCCGGCCGCCAGCAGCCACCGTACGGCGCGCGTCTCGTCGGCGGCCAGTGCCGCCTGTACCAGGTCCACGTAGGCGCGCCGTGCGGCCCTGCTCGCCGCCACCGTGGCGAGACTCCGGAGGACCCGCCAGGCCTCCGCCGGGTTCCCGGCCGTGAGGTGGCTCAGCCCGGCCGCATGGTCGAGCGTGTCGGCGGACTCCTGCTCACCGAGGGTCAGGGCCTGCCACCTGAGCTCGTCGTACCGCTGGTGGTCGAAGGCGCCGCACCGGGCCGCGATGCTCATCTCCAGTGCCTGCAACCGGACGAGTTCCGGCCACCGCCGGGCCGTTCGCAGAGCCTCCTCGTCGGCACGGAACCGCGCGCGGAACTCCCGCCACTGTCCTGAGGCGACGAGCGCCCCGTGGTCCGCGGTCATACCGGCACCTCCTCGCCGGTCAGGTCGAGAGCGCCGAGCTCGGCGCGCGAGGCGATACCGGTCTTCTGGAACACATGGGAGAGATGGCTGCCGACCGTACGGTGGGAGAGCCCGAGCCGCCACCCGATCTCCCGGTTGGACAGACCCTGGGCGGCGAACCCCGCGATCTGGCGCTCCCTCGGCGTGAAGCCGTAGCCGTCCATGCTCACCTCCCCGCTCAGCTCCCCCGCTCCCACCGCCTGCAGCTCCGCCGTGACGCGCCCGGTCCACCCGTCGGCGCCCAGCGCCACGAACCCCCGGTGGGCGCACGCGAGTTGCGAGCGTGCGGCGGCCGTCCGGCGGCGGCGGGCCAGCCAGCTGCCGTAGGCGAACCGCGTCCGCGCGTCGGTGAACGGCATGGCCGCGGTGTCGGCCTCCTGGAGCGCCGCCAGGAACAACCGCTCCGCATCGCACTCCTCGGCCGTCAGCGCCGCCGCCCGCAGCTCCAGGCGCCGCAGGATGCCGTACGGCTGCCGGCGGGCACGCGCCAGCACGGCACCGGCGACCTCCTGGCAGCCGACGGCGACCGCCGCCTCGGCGAAGTCGGCGACCGCCCACGCCGTGACGGCCGGATGGCCGGACAGCCCCTCCCGCAGCTCGTGCAAGGCGCTCTCCGGGTCTCCGGTGCCCAGCGCCGCCAGGCCGCGCAGCCAGCGGGCCCGGGCGGCCAGCAGGCCGTCGCCGTGCGGGACGGCGAAGGCGAGGACCCGGCCGGTCCGCCGCCATACCTCGGTCTGGTCGCCGCGGATGGCGAGCAGATGGCTGAGGGCGAGCTCCGTCGCCAGGGCGTCGGCGACCCCGGCCTCGGCGCTGCGCGCCAGGGCCATCCGGATCAGCTGCCCGGCCTGGTCGAACAGGTCCAGCAGCAGTGCGTTGGCCTGCAACGCCGACAGCAGTGCGGCGCTCGGGGTGTGGTGCTCCGGTCGCATCGTCCCTCCCACGGCATCGACGGCACCCGGCGCGGTGTCCGTGCCCGTCCAGGCTGGCGTGCATCCGTACCGCTCGAATCACCGGATCGCGTAGTACCTGGAGCCGGTGGAGCCCTGGCGCCGGTGGAGCCCTGGCGCCGCCGACCGCCTGTTCGACCCGGGAGCGTTGCCGGGCGCGGGTCCGGTGCGGGATGGTCGCGCCCACGCGGCGGCAGCCGCATGTCGAACACAGCCCCGCGCCCCGAAGGGGCGCCCCGGCGACGGTTCTTCTCCCGGGACGACCGCGGCGGGCGGGGACGGTGGTGATTCGGGGCCCGCCAGAGGGTGAGCGACTACGCGTTGCCGGGATGCGACCGGCGGCATCGCACCGCTCACGACCCCTGGAAGCTGTGCGCGCGCTGGGTACTATCTGAAGGCCCGCTCGAGGAGCGGAAGTCGGCCTGTTCTCGCTCGCCCTCTTCCCCGCCGCGACGAGTACGTCTGAAAGGTCGCGAACGTGGGGCTGATCGGCCGGACCGCCGAGATGAAGGCCGTCCAGACACTCCTGGACGACGTGTGGGCCGGGTCGAGCGGAGCACTGGTGCTGCGGGGCCGGGCGGGGACGGGGAAGTCGGCACTCCTGCAGGAGACGGCCGAACGGGCCGAGGCCGCCGGCATGCTCCTCGCGTCCGCCGTGGGCACCCAGACCGAGATCGGGTTCGACTTCGCCGGGCTGCACCAGATGCTCCGCCCGTTCCTGGAAAGCCTGCCCGACCTGCCGGCCCCGCAGCGCGCCGCGCTCAGGACGGTGTTCGGGCTGGCGGCAGGCGAGGCGCCGAGCCAGTTCCTGGTCGGCCTGGCGACTTTGACGCTGCTGGCCGATGCGGCCGCACAGCGACCGGTCCTGTGTGTCGTCGACGACGCCCAGTGGCTCGATCGCGTGTCGCAGGAGGTGCTGGCCTTCGTGGCACGCCGCTTGCTGGCCGACCGCGTGGGCTTCGTCTTCGCACTGCGCGACGGCGACGAGCACGCCGGGGCGCTGCTCGGTCTCCCCGAGCTGGGGGTGCGGCCGCTGGAGCCGCCTGCCGGGCGGGAGGTGCTCGAACTCGCGGCAGGGGGCAGGGTGGCCGAGTCCCTGGCCCGCCGGATCCTGGCGGAGGCCGCCGGTCATCCGCTGACGCTGGTCGAGCTGGGCAGGGAGCTGGGAGAGGGACGCGGTCTGCCGGACGCGGTACCGGGCCTGCCGATGCGGGTGGGTGAGCGTCTTGAGCGGCTGTACCTGGACCGGGTGCGCAAGCTGCCTCCGGCGGCACAGACCCTGCTGCTCGTGGCGGCGGCCGAGCACGTGGGCGACCCGGAGAAGATACGGCGGGCGGTGGAAGTCCTCGGGCTGGACGCCGAGGTGGCGGCGGAGCCGGAGGTCAGGCAGTTGCTGTCGCTGTCGCCGCGGGTGGCGTTCTCCCACCCCTTGATGCGGACGGCCGCCTACTGGGGTGCGTCGCCGGGTGAACAGCGGCGGGCGCACGCCGCGTTGGCGGAGGTGACCGATCCGTACCTGGATCCGGACCGGCGGGCGTGGCACCTCGCGGAGGCGACGGTCGGCCCGGACGAGGCGGTGGCACGGGAGCTGGAGGCGTCGGCCGACCGTGCCCGCCGCCGCGGCGGGTGGGAGAGCGAGCAGGCGTTCCTCCGCCGCGCCGCGGATCTGACGGCGGACCCGGAGCGCGGCGCCGAGCGCCGGCTGGCGGCCGCGGAGGCGGGCCTCGTGGCGGGCGATCCCGCCGGGGCGGCCACGCTCGCCGAGCGGGCCGTCCCGCACCTGACCCACCCGCTGGCGCTGGCCCGGGCCCGGCGGGTACAGGGCCTGTCCCTGCAGGCCGAGGGCAAGGTCGCGGAAGCCGCCCGGATGCTGGTGGGCGCGGCCCGGGAGATGGGCCCGGAGGATCCGCGCCTGGCACACGACACCCTGTTCGAGGGGTTCAGCGTCGCCCAGCTCGAAGGCTGGCAGAAGGCCGCCGAGGTCGTACCGGCCGTCCGCGAACTTCCCCGGCCCGCGGCCGAGGCGCCCGGTGACGGACTGCTCGACGGCTTCGCCGCCGTCCTCGACGGCCGCACTGCCGAGGGCTACGCGCTGCTCCGCCGAGGGGTCCGGACGTTCGCCGCCGGGCCCGACTCCCCCGATGCCGGCATGCCCCGCCTGGTGGCGTGGCTGTACGCGTCCGGTCTCGTCTTCGACCATTCCAGCTGGACGGACCTGGAGCGGCGCTGGATACCCGCCCTCCGGGGCCGCGGAGCGGTGGCCACGCTCGTCCCGGCGCTCTATTCACTCGGAAAGGATCATCTGCGGGCCGGTCGCCTCACCGCCGCGGAAGCGTCCCTGACCGAGGGCCGCGCCCTTGCCGAAGCGGTCGGCGACCACGGCTGGGGCCCCGGTTTCGCCCAGGCCGACGTCCTGCTGCTGGGCCTGCGGGGTGAACTCGCCGAGGGCAGGGCCCTGGCGGACCGGCTGCTCGGCGAGCCGATCCCGGACGTGTGGCGCCACGGGATCCGCCTGGCGGTCGCGGTGCTGGAGCTCGGAGCCGGCCGCTACGAGGCGGCGCTCGACGCCTCGCTGGACGCCCGCGGGCTGTGGTCGCTGCTGTCACCGGAGGACGTGATCGAAGCGGCCATGCGCTGCGGCCGGCCCGAGGTCGCCCGGGACGCCCTGGACGCCTTCAGCCCGCTCGCCGCGGCCGCGGGCACACCATGGGCCCTCGGCGTGACGGCACGCTGCCGGGCGCTGCTCAGGGGCGACGACCCCGCCGCCGACGACGACTACCTGCAGTCCGTCGACCATCTGAGGCGCACCCCTGTCGCCCTCGCGGTGGCCCGCTCCCGTCTGGTCCACGGAGAGTGGCTGCGCCGGCAACGGCGGCGGCGCGACGCCCGCCACCAGCTCAGCACCGCCCTGGAGAGTTTCGAGCGGATGCGCGCGTACGGCTTCGCCGACCGGGCCCGCGCCGAACTGGCCGCCACCGGCGAGCACCGGCACAGGCACACGGATCCGGACGGTGTCCGGCTCACCCCGCAGGAACTCCAGATCGCCCGGCTGGCCGCGGCCGGTGCCACCAACCGGGCCATCGCCACCAGGCTGTTCCTCAGTGCCGCGACCGTCGAGTACCACCTGCGCAGCGTCTACCGGAAGCTCGGCGTCAACCGGCGCGTCCTCCTCGCCCAGGCCCTCGCCGACGCCGGCATCACAGGCTGACACTCCGGTCCGCACCCGTGTCGGCGGCACCTGTTGCCGCGCCGGGGGCGGGGGCGGGGGCGTCCGGTGACGGTGCGAGCAGGCCGAGCGCGCGGGCCACCGCCACGGCGTCGGAGCGACGGCGCACGTCGAGCTTGGTGAACAGGTGGCGGACGTGCGTGCGGACGGTGGTCACCGACACGGACAGTTCCCGGGCGATCTCCGGGGCCGACAGGTTGGTCGGCAGGTAGCGCAACACCCGGATCTCGCTCCGGGTCAGCGGATCCAGCAGCCGCGGTGAGTCCGCCGGCCGGGCAGGCTCCGTCGACCCGGAACCCTGCGCCCCCGCCCCTGTCTCCGTCCCCGTCTCCGTCCCCGTCCCCGTCCCCGTCCCCGTCTCCGTCTCCGGGAGCAGGCCGCGGATCTCGTCCACCAGGGCCGTGTGCCGGCCGCTGTCCGGGGCGTAGCGGTCGAACAGCCGCCGGGTGGGGGGATGGAAGAGGAACGCCGTCAGCGCGCCGTCGATGCCGACGGTGTCCAGCGCGCGCCGCATCGCGGTCCCGGCGGCGACCGGGTCACCGAGTGCGTCGCGGGCGATCGCCTCCAGCAGCTGGGCGTGCGCCAGCCAGGTCGTCGGAGGGACGGGTACGGCGCCGGAGAGGACCGGTGCGAGCGCGGCGCTCGCCGCGTGCGGGTCGTTCCGGGCGAGGCGCAGCGCCGCTTCCGCCATGCGTATCTCGCCGCGGGCCCGGTCCTGTTCGCTGATCTCCGCGAGGTCCTGCTCGGCGCGTCCGGTCTCGCCCAGCCGCACCAGCGCGTGCAGCCGCAGCGCGCGGGTCCGCATGAGCGGCCAGTGCGGCGCGTCGAGGAGCCGGGCCAGCCGCTCGGCGGCCTGGAACGTCGCCAGCACCTCCTGGTGACGGCCACGCGCCAGCTCCAGCAGCGCGCGGACGTAGCGGACCGCCATCGCGGTCATGGGCTCGACCTCCGCCCGGACGGTGCGCTCGGCACGCAGCATCCAGTCCGCCGCCTCCTCGTGCCGTCGCCGGAAGACCAGCCCGGCCGCGAGCGTGATGTAGGCGATGCCGGCGGCGGGCTCGTCGGTCCAGCCGTGCCGCCCGGCCAGTTCGATCGCCTGCCGGGAGAGCTCTTCCGCCCGCGCGTACGGCGACGCGCGCACGCTCGCGATCGACGCACGGTGCGCCAGGCCGAGGAACTCCAGATACGGCCGGCCGATCCGGCGGGCCAGCGCGATGCCGTGTTCCAGGTGGGCCTCGGCCTCCGTGGGCCGGGCACCCCAGTGCTCGGCGATGCCGAGGTTGACCAGCGTCAGTGCGCGCAGGTCCCCGCTCAGGCCGAGCGGCGCCGTGTCCGGGGCGTCGGCCACCGCCCGCAGCCGCCGCGCCTCCTCGGCCAGCGCCGGGAGGTTCATCCGCTGCCGGGCGAGCACCAGCCGCACCGTGCTGACCTGTACGTCCAGCCGGCTGCGCCGGGTGACCGGCACCGACTCCGTCCGCCGTGCCGCGAGCCCCATGAACCGCTCCGCTTCCGCGAGCGATCCCGCCGCCAGTTCGTCCGCCGCCGCAGGCACCGCCAGTTCGGCGTCCGCCGCGCGCATCTCGGCGGGAAACCTCCCCAGGAGCGCGCCCACGGTGGCCGCTTTCCCGTCCAGATGCAGTCCGGGCCAGTGGTCGGCCAGCAGGCGGGCGGCCGACGTCCAGTCCTTCGCCGCCTGGGCGTGCCGGACCGCCTCCGCGGGACGCCCGTGGTCCTCCAGCCACCGTGCGGCGGCCCGGTGCAGCGCGTCGACCTCGTCGGGTGCGGTACGACGCAGTTCCAGTTGCAGCAGACCGGCGAACAGATGGTGATAGCGGAACCAGGACCGGGCCGCGTCCAGCGAGACGACAAACCCGTTCGCGGCCTCCAGTTCCTGCAGGACCCGCTCCCCGCCGGTGCTCCCGGTGAGGGCGTCGGCGAGCGGGCCGCTGACGCGTTCGAGGACGCTGGTCCGCAGCAGCAGGTGGCGTGTCTCCCGGCTCTGCCGTTCCAGCACCTCGGCCAGCAGGTACTCCGCCACCGTCCGCTCGCTGCCCGAGAACTCCGCGGCGAACCGCGCCGGATCGGGGTGCCCGGCCAGGGAGAGCGCGGCCAGCCGCAGCCCGGCCGCCCAGCCCTCGGTCCGTTCGTGCAGCATCACCAGCGCCGACTCGGCCGGTGCCGTCCCCGCCGCGGCGAACAGCTCCCGCGCCTCGTCCAGGCTGAACCGCAGATCGGCCGGGCGGATCTCGGTCAGCCGGCCCTCCAGCCGCAGTCGGTGCAGGCCCAGCCGTACGTCGTGCCGGGTGGCGAGGACGAACCGCAGCTCCGGCGGTGCCCGCATCACCAGCAGCTCCAACTGCCGCAGCAGGTCCGCCGAGCCCAGCTCGTGCACGTCGTCGATGACCAGCCAGACCCGGTCGTCCAGCGGTGCCAGGTCCCTCAGCAGCCGCTCCACGACCGCCCATCCGTCGAGCGCCGGCGCCGCCGTCAGCTCCCGGATCAGCGCCGCCCCCGGGACCGTCCGGCGCAGCGCACCGAGCACCGCCAGCCAGAACTGCTGCGGATCACGCTCGTCGGTGCGCACCGACACCCACGCGACGCGTCCCGCCAGGTCCGCCTCGCTGGTCCAGGACCGCAACAGAACCGTTTTACCGCCGCCCGCCGGCGCGGACACCACAGCCACCCGCGCCGAGGTCCGGAGCAGTTCGAACAGTCCCGGCCGGGAGACGACTCCACCCGTACCGGGACGGAGTGCGCGGCGGTCCGCGCCGCCACCGCTCGTTCGCAATCTTCTCCTCGTACCGCAAACGGTCAGGAACGGAAATCATCAGAAGTAGATGATGCCGTGCGGGCGAAGCTACGTCAGCTTGATCCAGGAGCGGAGAAAATCCGGTGGGGCGGAGGGAATCCGGTGGAGGAATCGGTGGCTGCCGAGAAGCATGCTGGACCTGCCGGACCACGCCGGGCAGACCGGCCGGAACCGGAGTTCCCGCTGGTCGACCGGGAGACGGAGCGGGCGGCGATCGACCGGGTCCTGGACTCCGTGCGCGCCGGCTTCAGCGGCACGCTGGTGCTGCGCGGAGCACCCGGCATCGGAAAGACGACCCTGCTGCGCTACGCGGTCCACGCGGCACCGGACCTGCGGACGTGCGCCATCGCCGGTGTCGAGTCGGAGATCAGGATGGAGTTCGGCGGCCTGCACCACCTGCTGCGCCCTTTCCTGCCGCTGGCAGAGGAGTTGCCGCCGCCGCAGCGGAGCGCGCTGCGGATCGCCTTCGGTGAGGAGAGCGGACCGCCTCCTGAGCGGTTCCTGGTGGGACTCGCGTCGCTGACGTTGCTGTCCCGGGCGGCCGAGTCACAGCCGCTGCTGTGCGTCGTCGACGACGCGCACTGGCTCGATCCCGAGTCGGCGCAGGTGCTCGGCTTCGTCGGCCGCCGTCTCCAGGCCGACCGGGTCGGACTCGTCGCCGCCGTCACCGAACCTGCCGTACTGCCAGTGTTCGAGCACCTTCCGACGATCACGGTGGACGGGCTGCCCGACACCGATGCCCGCGGTCTGCTCGGCTCGGTCGCGCGCGGCGGCCTCAACGCCCAGGCCGTCGACCGCATTCTGGCGGACACCCGCAACAACCCGCTGGCGCTGGTGGAACTCGGCAGCACGTACACGGCCGACCAGCTCTCCGGCCGCGCCGCGCTGCCCGAACCGCTTCCGCTGGGCCAGCGCCTCCAGGAGCACTTCCTCAACCAGGTACGCGGTCTGCACCCGGATGCCCAGGTGTTCACGCTGCTGGCCGCCGCGGACCCCGAGCGGGAGCGCGCTCCGTTGTGGCGTGCCGCGGTGAAGGCCGGGATCGACCCGGACGCCGCCTCGGCCGAGGCGGCATGGAGCGGTGTGCTGGAGTTCTCCGGCAGCTCCGTCCGGTTCCGCTACCCGCTGGCGCGGTCCGCGGTCTATTACGGCGCCGACGCCGCCGAGCGCCGACGCGCGCACCAGGTGCTGGGCGAGGTGGGCAACCCGGAGCTGCGGGCGTGGCACCTGTCGGCGGCCGCGACCGCACCGGACGAGGAACTCGCCGCCGAACTCCAGCGGGCCGCCGAACGCGCCGCCGCCCGCGGTGGCTACGCGGCCAGGGCCGCGCTGCTGCGCCGCTCGGCCGACCTGACGCCCGACGACGGGCAGCGCGTGCTGCGCGAGATCGCACTGGCCGAGGCCACGCTCATGGCAGGCGACCCGCCCGGGGCGCAGGCGGTGCTCGACACCGCCGTGCCCCGGCTCACGAACCCGGTGGCCCGTGGCTTCGCGCAGGCGCTGGAGGGCATGATCCGCTTCGCGCAGGGCGAGGCCGCTCAGGCCGCGCGCATCCTGGCCGGAGCGGCCCGGGCGTTCGCGCACGACGACCGGCTGGCCCGGGACACGATGCTCGGGGCGCTGGAGGCGGCCATCTGGTCCGGGCCGGTACTGACCAGGGAGATCGCCCGCCTGGCGAGCGCCTTCCCACCTGTCCCGCACGCCTCCGCCACCATCGGCGACCTGCTCCTGGAGGGGTTCACCGCCCGGTTCACGGTCGGCTACCGGGCTTCCGTACAGCCGTTCCGTGCCGCGGTGGCCGCGCTACTGGCCGACGACCTCGATCCCGCGGTGGGCCTGCGATGGTTCTCGCTCGGCGCCGCGGCGGCCGGCAGCCTGTGGGACGACAAGGGCACCTATGACATATCGGACCGCTGGGCGACCCTGGCGCGTGCCGTGGGGGCGTTCACCACCCTGCCGGTCGCGCTGGCCTTCCACGCGGTCTCGGACGCCATGGCCGGGCACTTCCGCGAAGCCGACACGAGGTGGGGCGGGGTGCTGGAAGTGCTGACCGTGAGTCCCGGTCCCGCCGTGCTCGGCACCCACAGCCGCAGCAACGGTGTGGTGCACGCCTACCGCGGCCGGCTGGCCGAGGCCCGTGAGACCGGGCTGGCCCAGGTCAGCGAGTCCACCGCGCGAAGCCAGGGCGGCCCGGCGGACATCGGCAGGTACATCGCCGCCATGGCGGACCTGTTCGCCGGGGACCACGAGGCGGCGCTGGCCGGCGCGCAGACCGTGGTCGACAACGACCCCGCCTATACGGCCGAGGGGACCCTGCCCGAACTGGTCGAGGCGGCGGTCCGGGCCGGTCGGCGCGCGGCGGCCGTCACCGCCTACGAGACCCTGTCCGAACGGGCGCTCGCCGCCGGCACCCCCTGGGGGCTCGGGCTGCGGTCCCGGTGTGCGGCGCTGCTCGCCGAGGGCGCGGACGCCGAGGACGCCTACCGGGAGTCCATCAGCCGGCTCGAACAGTGCGACATGGTGGTCGACCTCGCGCGCACGCACCTGCTGTACGGCCAGTGGCTCCGCCAGGCCCGCAGGAGACGGGACGCCCGGCATGAACTCCGCACCGCGCACGACCTGTTCGCCGCCATGGGAGCGGAGCGGTTCGCCGAGCAGGCGGCGGCCGAGCTGCGCGCGGCCGGCGAACGGACCCGGACCCGCGCCCCGGAGACCGCGCCCGACCTCACTCCGCAGGAAGCGCGGATCGCCGAACTCGCGGCGGCCGGGGCGTCCAACAGCGAGATCGCGGCGAACATCTACGTCAGCCCCAGCACCGTCGACTACCACCTCCGCAAGGTGTTCCGCAAACTCGGCGTGACCTCGCGGACCCAGCTCGCCGCCCGGCTGGCCTCGGGTTCGTGAGCGCCGGCCGGGTCGCCGGTACCGCCGGAAACCACAGCCGTCCCCGGGGGCGTACCCCCCGGGGACGGCGGTGCCTTCGGCGTCCTGCCGCTCAGACGCCGACCGGCTCGGACCGGCCCGAGCCGGCCAGACCGCGCCGCTCCTCGAACGAGGCGAAGACCGACGCGACGCCGTAGACGATGCTGAACAGCCCGAAGACGTTGGCGAGCGAGACCGCGCCGATGTCCGGGCGGACGAACAGCACGAACGCGAGCGCGATCGACACCACGCCGGTCAGCAGGAACAGGGCCCGCTCGCCCGCCGTCTCGCCCCGCTGGAAGGCCAGGACGATCTCCATGGCACCGGTCGACAGTGCCCAGGCCCCGACCCAGATCGTGAGCGCGAGAGCGGTGATGCCGGGCCACGTCAGCGCGACCACGCCGCCCGCCAGCGAGAGCAGGGCGAGCAGCAGCCAGCCGAACACGGGACCCGCCCGGTCGCCGGCGAAGGCGCGGGCACCGTCCATGGCCGCGCCGATGAACGCGTAGACGGCGAAGAGGACGACGAAGGCGCCGACGGTGATGCCGGGCCAGGTGACGGAGACTATGCCGATGACGACGGCCAGCAGGCCGCGCCAGAGGAGTGTGTTGGGCGAACTGAGCATGGTGACCCTCCCGTACGGGGGTGTCCTCTCGTTCGTGACACCCGAGGCCGTTGCGTTCGCCGTGAACGCTAGGGTCGGGGCTCCCCTGCGCCATCCGTCATGCGACTGCCCCCGGCCGGCGAGGGTGTGCCGGGGCGGCCGTACGCATCCCCGGCGAGCACGGCGCGGCAGTCGGATGACGCAAGCCCGGCGGCGGGACCTCCGGCAGCATGGCACGGGTCCGCTTCTCTCGAGTGGCCGGATGGGTCTGCATGGAAAAATCCGAGAACGCATTGAGTTCCTCGCCCGATTCCGAGAATTCGGCACCCCAGAGCGTCGAACTGCGCCATCTGCGCTATTTCGTCGCGGTGGCGGAAGCAGGTACTTTCACGCATGCCGCGGAGCGTATGTATGTCGCGCAGCCGACGCTGAGCCAGCAGATCCGGCGGCTGGAGGAGTTCGTCGGCACGCCGTTGCTGCAGCGCCGGCGTGACGGGGTCCGGCTGACCGAGGCGGGCGCGGTTCTGCTGGCGGAGTCCCGGGCCGTTCTCTCCCTGGTCGATCACGGCGTCAGCCGAACCCGGCAGGCGGCGGGCCTCGACCGGTCGCGGCTGCGTTTCGTCGTCCAGCCCCAGCTGCCGCCCGCACTCGCCGCGGAGACCGTCGCGCGGTTGCGGTCCGCGGCTCCGGAGATCGACGTGACCTGGTCGGAGGCGCCGCTGGACGCGGACTTCTCGTCGATCCTCCGGCGGCGGGCCGATGCCGCGCTGGGCTGGATACGGCCGGCGAACCGCAGGCTGCCGGACCGCGTCGACGTGATGGACATCGGGTCGTTCGAACCCGATGTCTGGGTTCCGGCACACCATCCGGCGGCGGCGAACGGGGCCATCGGCCTCCACGAGCTCGCCCGCATGCACGTCATCCACGGCCCCCGGCACGCCGACCCCGGGACGTACGACGCATGGCGCTCGGTCCTGCGGGCCGGGAACCCGTCCTTCGACTTCGCCGACCCGCCGTTCAGGCAGTCGCTGCCCATGACCCTGGCCTTCGCCGCGACCGGCAGCCGGCCGAGCGCCGTGCTGACGGCGCCGTGCCGTCCCGTGGGGATCGGTCCGCGGTCGGCGGCGGGCGCGGGCCCTCCCGAGATGGTGCCCGTGCGCGCCGAGGCGTCCCCGCTGACCGCCACCGCCGGTCTGGTGTGGAGCGCGGACCTTCCCCGCGAATTGCAGCAGGTGCTCTTCGACACCGCCGAAAAGATTGCGGCCTGAATCACCGTCGCACCCGTGGCACACCCATGTCCAGAAATCCATAGCGCAGACCAATACCAGAATAATTCGTATCGCTTTTACGGGCACCGGCATCTCGCGGTGAACTGACGGCAGAGCAGAAATGCGGCTCTCACCCGGACGGAAGGATCTCCCGATGAGCAAGACGAAGGACATTCGCCAGTCGGTCGAGGCAGAACTCGTCTTCGACCCGCTGGTGGACGCGACGGACATCACCGTTCACAACCTGGGGGGCGAAGTCAGGCTCACCGGTACCGTCCCGAGCTACCTCCAGTACCTGGAAGCCGCCACCGCCGCGCAGCGGGTGGCCGGCGTCACCAAGGTCCACAACAACCTGGAGGTGGTGCTGCCGCCCGCGCACGAGCGCGACGACGCGACGTTGGCCGAGACGGCGAACACCGTGCTGCTGATGAACATCGCCGTGCCGGTCGGTGTCGCGGCGAGCGCCCACAACGGCAACGTGACGCTGAGCGGCGTGGTCCGGTACGGCTCGGAGCGGCAGGCCGCGGAGGAGGCGGTCGCCGCGCTGACGGGAGTCCGCGGCATCAAGAACAGGATCGAGATCTCCGACGACGCCGACCCGGTCGACGTCACCCTGCTGGTGTCGGACGCGCTGGACCGCAACGCGCTGATCCTCGACGACAGCGAGGTCGGCGTCTCCACCGACGGCAACACGGTCCTCCTCGCCGGCCACGTCCGCACGTGGGCCGAGCACGACGCCGTGATCACGGCCGCCTGGATGGCCCCGGGCGTCTACGACGTGCGGGACGACCTCTACATCACCGGCTGACACCAGGCCGCATCAGGGGCTGTTCAAGGGCCGGTTCTTCGGAGACCCCGCGGGACCGGCCCGCTCCCTGTCCCAGACCGCGATCCACGTGCAGATCCATTTCAACCGCATCGAGAGGCACAACACGCCATGCCCGACACAGCCCGCCCCACGAAGAAGGGCGCCGGCCGGTTCCGCGAGCCGGCCGCCGAAGTCGAGAACCTGCTGCGGGAGGCGCTCGCGGTGGTCGCCGGCACGAAGGCGGCCCCCCGCGCACCGTCCCGCCACCACTCGTCCCACGACGCTCCGCGCCACCGGCTCGCCCGCTCCGCGGGCCACCTGTTCGGTTACGCGGTCCTCGGCTACATCGTCGTCCACCAGCGGCGGAGCCTGCGGAACCCGCTCGCCTGACGAGGAGCCCCATGCCGGGCGCGGCTCACGCGTCCGGCACGGCTCCGCACAGAAAGGGAGGCACATGGCCCGCTCGCACGACGATCCCGGCAGGGACGTACGGTCCGGAGACTGCGCGGATCTTTCCCTGAGGATGTGGCGGCACGTGTCCCTGCACGAGGCACTGCCGGTCCAGGCCCGGTTCCACTACCACCACACCCGGCCGCTGGAGGTGCGCGTCGACTTCCTCACCGGCAACGGCGGCGCCGTCACCTGGGTGCTCTCGCGGGACCTGCTCATGCGGGGCCTCCTGCGACCGAGCGGTGACGGCGACGTACGCGTCTGGCCGGCCTGCCCCCGCCACGACGGGGACGCCCTCTGGGTGTTCCTCCAGGGGCGGACCGGCGCGGCACTCCTCGAAGTCCGTCTCAGCCCCCTGCGCGCCTGGCTCGAAGAGACGCTCAGATCGGTCCCCTGCGGCACGGAAGGCCTCTCGATGGACTGGGACGAGGCCTTCGCGCACGTGCTGGCGCAGGGGGACCGCTGACGGTCACCCGCCGACGGCCCGGACCCGGTGGCGCAGGTCCAGGCCGTCGGCGAGGGCGGAGTCGGACAGCCGCGTCCGCCCCTCGCGGGAGCGCAGCAGGGCGAGTTCGACATGGTCGAGCCCGATCCGCCGGGGCAGCACGCAGACCAGGCCGTGCCGCACCGCCCGGACCAGCCGGTCGCGCGCCACGTACTGGGCCACCAGCACGATCCGCGGCCGCCCGTGGTCCCCGCACGCACCGCGCATGAACGCGAGCGCCTGCTCGTCGAGTTCCGTGGCCAGGACGAGCAGCGCCTCCGCGCGTGCCTCCTGCTCCGGACCCAGCAGGCACACCCGGGGGCGGGCCCGCAGGGCGGTGGAGATGCCGCAGGCAAGCCGGAGGTCACCGGACTTGACCGCCACGGTCACCGGCGAGGCCACTCGTTCCGCTCTTCTCATGACTCCGACGCTAGACGGCCGGAACCTGCCGGGCCTGCGTCGGACGACTGCCCTGTCCGAGCGAGAGCAGGTGCCAGCTCCAGGCATCGAGCGCCACGAACAGGCCCGGGCCGGCCAGTTCGCCGCCGTCCCGTTCGTAGGTGTTCCCGGCGAGCAGTTCGGTCAGTTCCCACGACTGCCCGGGAAGATCGCTCCAGGGCAGCGGGACCTGCCCCTGGGCGGACCGGCCCGAGTAGTTGATCACGACGAGGTACCGTTCCCGGCCCGCGGTCCAGGACCAGGCGAGCAGGTTGTCATGGGTGTCGTTGTCCGGCCAGCCCGTGCAGGGAAGCAGCTGCCAGTCGCCGTCGCGGACGGGCGCCACGGCGGCCACGAGACGGTCGTGGAAGTCGCGCAGGGACTCGTCGGCCGGTTCCTGGGGCCGGCGCGAGAGGAACACGGGCGGGCGTACCCGGCGGCCCTCGAACTGGCCCTCGTGCCAGAGGGTCGCGCCGGGCAGGGTGGCCACGGCCACGGCCGCCGCCCGCCCCTTGTCGCCCGGCAGGGTCGCGGCGGCCCGGGGCTCGTCGTGGTTCTCCAGGAACCGGACGAGCCCGCGCTGGTAGGCGAGGCCGGCACCGAGGTGGGCACGGACGGATCCGGCGTCCTGGTGGACAAGCCGGTCGTAGAGCCGCTTGTCGTAGCAGTGGTCGAAGCCCTGCTGCTGGAGGTCCCATTCGAGGTCCCAGTACGCCTCCGCGACGAAGAGGAGACCGGGGTGGCGCTCGCGCACCCGGGGGACGACGTACGGCCAGAAGTCCGCCGCGGGGGCCGCTCCCGCCAGGTCGCCCCAGGTCTTCGCGAACACGTCGTTCATGAGCAGCATCGCCATGTCGCAGCGCACGCCGTCCGCCTGGTCGCCGATCGACACCAGCGTGTCGACCGTCGCGGTACGGAGCTGCTCGCTGAAGGCGTTCAGCTGGACCACGTCCGGCCAGGGCGGGAAGTACGGGTCGCGGCCGCGCGCGTACACCTGCCCGCCCGCCGCCAGGAAGGCCTCGGGATCGCGGGCCAGGTCGTCCGGCGTGCCCCGGACCAGGCAGTCCGGGCGTTCGGTGAGCCAGGGGTGGTCGGGGGCCACGTGGTTGGGGACGTAGTCCAGGATCAGGCGCACGCCCCGCGCGGCGAGTTCGGCCCGGGCCGCGGCCAGCCCCTCCGGGCCGCCGAGGCGCTCGTCGACGACGTAGTTCCGTACGCAGTACGGGGATCCGGCGATGTCCGCCGGGGCCAGGTCGGGCAGGGCGTCGCGGAAGGAGGCGAGCAGGCCGTCGTTCCCCAGGGCGATGCCCAGTCCCGCCGGGCTGCGCTCCCACACGCCCATCAGCCAGACCGTGTCGACGCCCGGCCGCGCGACCTCGTCCCAGACCTCGCCGGGCACGTCCCCGAGGGTGACGGGGCGCTCGTGGCGTCCGCTCAACTCGCCGAGCCAGACGAGGGTGTTGATCTCGTAGATCACCGTCATGACAGCGGCTCCTCCCGCAGGGCGCCCCAGTCTCCCGCGCCGACGACATGGAACAGGGTGGCGGTGACCGCGGCCAGGCCGGTCCAGCCGGTCTGGTGGGAGGCGCCGAGGCCGGCGCCGGTGTCGCCGTGGAAGTACTCGTAGAACAGGATCAGGTCCTTCCAGTGCGGGTCCTTGGCGAACTCGGGCCGGGAGCCGTGCACCGGGCGGTGGCCGTCCGCGTCGCTGAGGAAGGTGGCGGTGAGCCGGCCGGAGATCTCGCGGGCGACCTCGTAGAGGTTCAGCCGGCGGCCGGAGCCGGTCGGGCACTCCACGGTGAAGTCGTCGCCGTGGTAGGCGTGCAGGTTCAGCAGGGCCCGGACGAGCAGGACGTTGACCGGGAACCACACCGGGCCGCGCCAGTTGGAGTTGCCGCCGAACATGCCCGTGTCGGACTCGCCGGGCAGGTAGCCGACCCCGTAGGTCTCGCCGTGCACGTCGAAGGTGTACGGGTGGTCGGCGTGGTACCGGGAGAGCGAACGGATGCCGTGCGGGCCGAGGAACTCGTCCTCGTCGAGCATGCGGGACAGGATGCGCCGCAGCCGGTCCTCGTCGAACAGCGCGAACAGGTGCCGCCCCGCCGTGCCCGACGCGAGGATGTGGGGGGAGACCAGGGCTTCGACGGCCGGGTGACTGCTGACGAACTCCTGTGCTCCCTGGACCAGTTCGGGGTACCGCTGGTCCGTCCAGCCGCTGATCACGCTGGTCGCGGCCAGCGGGATCAGCCCGACCAGGGAGCGGACCTTCAGCCGGGTCGCGCTGCCGTCGGGCAGCCGCAGGACGTCGTAGTAGAAGCCGTCCTCCTCGTCCCACAGGCTCTGGTTGTCGTTGCCGATGCGGTTCATGGCCACGGCGATCCAGGCGAAGTGCTCGAACAGGGTCTGCGCGTGCTCGACGTAGACCCGGTTGCCGTCGGCCAGTTCGATGGCGATCTCCAGGAGGTTCTGGCAGTACAGCGCCATCCACGCGGTGCCGTCGGCCTGGTCGAGGTGGCCGCCGGTGGGCAGCGGGGCGCTGCGGTCGAAGACGCCGATGTTGTCCAGTCCCAGGAAACCGCCCTGGAAGACGTTGTTGCCGTCGATGTCCTTGCGGTTGAGCCACCAGGTGAAGTTCTTCGACAGCTTCTGGAAGGCGCTCTCCAGGAAGACGCGGTCGCCGCTGCCCGTGCGGTGCTTCTCCAGTTCGTAGACGAAGAGGACGGCCCAGGCATGGACGGGCGGGTTGACGTCGCCGAAGTTCCATTCGTACGCCGGGATCTGGCCGTTGGGGTGCAGATACAGGCGGCGCAGCAGCAGGTCGAGTTGCGCCTTGGCGAAGCCGATGTCGACCATGGACAGGGCGATGGTGTGGAAGGCGAGGTCCCAGGCCGCGAACCAGGGGTACTCCCAGGTGTCCGGCATCGAGATGACCGCGTCGTTGACCATGTGGTACCAGGCGCTGTTGCGGAGGCGCGGGTCGGCGGCGAGCGGGTCGGCGCCGTGTTCGGTGAGCCAGCGCTCGACGTCGAGGTAGTAGTACTGCTTGCTCCACAGCATGCCGGCGAGGGCCTGCCGCACCGTGCGCCGTTCGTCGTCGCCGAGGCCGTCGGGGACGACGCCCTCGAAGAACACGTCCGCCTCGGTCCGTCGCGTGTCGAACACCTGCTGGAACTCGGCCCAGGGGTCCGCGAGTTCGGTGCCGGTCAGGCGCAGCCGCACGGTGACGCTGTCGCCGGCGGGCACGGTGAGCGCATGGTGGACGGCGGCCTTGGTGCCGGTCTGCGCCGGGTTGACGGCGCCGGTCTCGCCGTGGACGACGTACCGGTCGATGCCGTTCTTGACGTACGGGGTGGCGTTCGGGCTGTCGAAGATCCGCTCGTTGTCGGTGTCGTTCTCGGTGAACAGGGTCGGCGATCCGCCCTCGAAGCCCTCGGCGCCCTCGAAGTACAGCCAGCGCGGGCCGAGTTCCTCGTGGTCGGCGCGGATCACGCCGTCCGCCTGCCGCCGCAGACCGGGCACGGCCGTCCCGCCCGCCCACGACCAGGTGTGCCGGAACCAGAGCGTCGGCAGCAGGTGGAGGGCGGCCTCGTCGGGACCCCGGTTGTGGGCGGTGATCTCGATCAGGAGGTCCTCGGGGCCGGCCTTGGCGTACTCGACGAACACGTCGAAGTAGCGGTCCTCGTCGAAGACCCCCGTGTCGAGGAGTTCGTACTCGGGTTCGTGGCGCCCCCGTTCCCGGTTGACGGACACGAGGTCGTCGTACGGATAGGCCGCCTGCGGGTACTTGTAGAGGTACTTCATGTACGAGTGGGTGGGCGTCGAGTCGAGGTGGAAGTAGTACTCCTTGACGTCCTCGCCGTGGTTGCCCTCCTCGTTGGTCAGGCCGAACATCCGCTCCTTGAGGATCGGGTCGCGGCCGTTCCACAGCGCGAGCGCGAAGCAGAGCCGCTGCTTGTCGTCGCTGACGCCCGCGATGCCGTCCTCGCCCCAGCGGTAGGCCCGGGAGCGGGCCTGGTCATGGGTGAAGTACGACCAGGCGTCGCCGCCGGGGCTGTAGTCCTCGCGGACCGTGCCCCACTGGCGCTCGCTCAGATACGGGCCCCAGCGCCGCCACGCCGCCCGCCCCGCGTCGGCGTCCGCCAGCCGCAGCCGCTCGGCGTCCGCCCTGTCACCGCTCTCCGTCATGGCACGTCCTCCCCGCGCAGTACCTTCACCCAGACTCCGGCGTCCCGGACTCGGCCGCAACGGCGCCACGGGACCGCGACCGCCGGAGCCGGCCGCGGTCCTCCTCGGACAGGCCTCCCCAGACGCCGTACGGTTCGGGGCCGCGCAGCGCGGTCCAGGCGCAGGCCTCGATCACCGGGCAGCGCGTGCAGACGGCCCGGGCCTTCTTCTCCCGCGCCCGTTTCCCGGCGCCGCGCTCGCCGGGCGGGGAGAAGAAGACGGAGCTGTCCATGCCCCGGCAGCGTGCGTGCTGCTGCCAGTCCCAGTAGGCGAGGAGCGGGCGATGTCGCTGGATCATGACGCTTCCTCCCGGTGCGAGGTCGATCCGGTGCAGGACATCGTCAGCGCCGGACAGGCGTCGTGGCTTCAGTCGATCGACTCACTGGCGGGGGCCGACTGCGCGGAGCCATCCGCCTTCGTGCCGTCCGCCTTCGTGCCGTCCGCCTTCGTGCCGTCCGTCTTCGCCTGGTTCTGTGCGAGGAAGGCCTGCACTTCCTGTTCGACCTGCCCGGCGTCGATTCCGAGGGCGTGTCCGATGTGGGCCGACCACACCTCGGAGCGGACGTTGGTCTCGAAGTCCAGGTCTGCGCGGACCTTCTCGCGTATCGCCTGGCGGTTCTGGCTCACCATCACGAAGGTGGACAGAAAGATCGCCTCAAGGCTGACGATCATGGTGAGCAGCCCGAAGGGGTAGGGGTCCCAGACCGCGGCGTCGCCGAACAGTCCCTCGTTGAAGGCGATCCACACCGTGAACCACGCCGCGTGGAGATAGACGAACAGCATGGTCCCGGAGAAGGCGGTGATCGCGTCCGCGATCCGGTCCTGGGTCCCGCGCATCCGCACGAGAACGGCCTGCTCGTTCGGAAGACGGATGTCCAACCCGTTGAGTCCGGGGGCCATGGCCACTCCTTGATCCGCTGGTCGCGACAGACGCCCGTCAGCGTAGGTGCGGAGCAGCCGTCCTCCTTGGGTCGATCGACTGCGTCAAAGGCGGTACGCGACGACGCCCGCCCCGCTCGCGGCGGTTCCCCTTTCCGGCGCCCGCCCATACCCTGACGCTCCGTCAGAAACTTCGTCACACCCGGGAGATGGTTCGCGATGTCTCTGCTCACAGGCAAGACGGTCGTCGTGTCCGGAGTCGGCGCCGGGCTCGGGCACCAGGTCGCGGCGGCCGTCGTACGGGACGGCGGGAACGCCGTGCTCGGTGCGCGGACCGAGGCGAACCTCGCGAAGAGCGCGGCCGGGATCGATCCGGAGGGCACCCGGACCGCCTACCTGGCCACCGACATCACCGACGAGGGCCAGTGCGGGGCGCTGGCGGAGCTGGCACGGGAGCGGTTCGGCGGGATCGACGCGGTGGTCCACGTCGCCGCCTGGGACTCCTACTTCGGCGGGGTGGAGGACGCCGACTTCGCGACCTGGGCCTCGGTGATCGACGTGAACCTCCTGGGGACGCTGCGGATGACCCGGGCGTGCCTGCCGGCGCTTCGGGCGGCGGGCGGCGGGGCGGTGGTGTTCGTCGGCACGCAGTCGGCGGTGGCCGCACCCTCGCAGGTGAAACAGGCCGCGTACGCCGCCTCCAAGGGGGCGCTGACCAGCGCGATGTACTCGCTGGCGCGGGAGCTGGGGCCGTCCCGGATCCGGGTCAACACGGTGCTGCCGGGCTGGATGTGGGGGCCGCCGGTGCAGGCGTACGTCCAGTTCACCGCGCACACGGAAGGGGTGCCGGAGGACGAGGTGCTGGGCCGGCTGACCGGGCGGATGGCGCTGCCGGAGCTGGCGACGGACGGGGACGTGGCGGACGCGGCGGTGTTCCTGGCGTCGGACCGGGCGCGGGCCATCACGGGGCAGTCGCTGCTGGTCAACGCCGGCGAGCTGATGCGCTGAGGGGCCGGTTCCCGGCCATCGAACCACCCTCCATATGTTCACACTCATGAACCAAGGTCAGGAAGGCGAACGATTTTACTCCCCCTTGACCCTACGCCCGCTTGTCGTGCCCACGTAACGGAACCCACGATGAGCGGGCACTTCGCGGCCTTCCCCGTCCCCACTCCGTTTATGCGAAGTGCCAACCAGCTGAGCGGAGTTCAGTAGGCGGACCCTGGAAGGGGGGCGTATGAACGGGCTCGACTGGGCCGTGCTCATCGGCTACTTCGGTGTGATGGTCGCGATCGGTGTCTGGTCGCACAAACGCGTGGACAACGTCAGTGACTTCTTCACCGCGGGCGGCAAGATGCCCTGGTGGCTGTCCGGCATCTCGCACCACATGTCGGGCTACAGCGCGGTGATGTTCACCGGGTACGCCGGCATCGCCTACACCTACGGCGTGACGTCCTTCGTCACCTGGTCCTTCCCGATCGCGCTCGGCATCGCGATCGGCTCGAAACTCTTCGCCCCGCGCGTCAACCGCCTGCGCTCCCGCCTGCACGTGGCGTCCCCCCTCGAATACCTGAAGAGCCGCTACAACCTCTCCACCCAGCAGGCGCTGGCCTGGTCCGGCATGCTGCTGAAGATCGTGGACGTGGCCGCGAAGTGGGCGGCGATCGCCACCCTGCTGTCGGTGTTCACCGGGGTCTCCCTCAACCAGGGCATCTTCATCACCGGCGCGATCACGGCGGTCTACTGCACGATCGGCGGCCTGTGGGCGGACGCGCTCACCGAACTCGGCCAGTTCGTCATCCAGCTCCTGGCCGGCGTCTCGATGTTCGTGGCCGTCGTCCTGAAACTGAACGACAAGGGCATCGGCTTCTTCGGCGCCTGGGACCAGCCGGCCCTGCACGGCCACGGCAAGCCGCTCGTCGGCCCCTACGGCACGGTCTTCCTCCTCGCCTTCCTCTTCATCAAGCTCTTCGAGTACAACGGCGGCATGCTCAACCAGGCCCAGCGCTACATGGCGACGGGCAGCCCGAAGGAGGCCGAGCGCAGCGCCCGCCTGTCCGCCGCCCTCTGGCTGGTCTGGCCGGTCGTCCTCTTCTTCCCCATGTGGATGTCCCCGCTCCTGGTGCACGCCCAGAAGCCGGACGGCTCCGACTCCTACGGCCTGATGACCGAACAGCTCCTCCCGCACGGTCTGCTGGGCCTGGTCGTCGTCGGTTTCTTCTCCCACACGATGGCGATGTGCTCCTCCGACGCCAACGCGATCGCGGCCGTCTTCACCCGTGACGTGGCCCCGGTCCTCTCGCAGCGGGCGCGGGCCTGGAACGAACGCTCGGGCCTGATCGCGGCCCGCGTCACCACGGTCGTCTTCCTCGGCCTGTCCATGACGGTGGCCACCCAGATCAACTCCCCCACCTTCAAGGACATCATCACCGTGGTCATCAAGTGGGTGGCCGGTCTGATGGGGCCGATCGCGATCCCGATGATGCTGGGCCTGCTCCGCCCGTTCCGCCGCTCCGGCCCCACCGCGGCACTCACCAGCTGGGCGGCGGGCCTGCTGGCCTTCTGGCTGGTCAACTACCCGATCAACTGGAACGTGGACGGCGGCGTCCCGCTCCAGTACCAGGTCTCGGTCCCGCTGGCCGTCTCCCTGGTCCTCTACATCCTCATCGGCTTCCTGAAGCCGGAGGACACCCCGGAACGCCTCGCGATCATCGAGACCGTGAACACCGACGGGGACAGCGCGGCCGCGGCGGTCCCGGTTCCCGCGCAGGCGGGCAGCGGCGACGCCCTGGGGTCCCCGGCCAAGGACTGACCGGCGGCAACCTGCACACGGACCACGCGACTCGGCCCGCCCCCGTGGCGGGCCGAGTCGTGGGTACGGCCACCGGGAGCCGCCGCCTCACTCGTTGTGCAGCGCCTCCGCGACCGTGAGCCGTGCCGCGCCGCGGGCCGGGAGGTACGCCCCCAGCATCGCGATCGCGAGGCCCGACAGGGCCAGCGGGGTCAGGACCCCGGCCCGACAGACGTCCGTCAGGGAAGGGGGCAGGACGATGTCCACGGCATCCGCCATGCGCGGCACCACCAGGTCGTAGCCCGCGATGCCCAGCGGGACGCCGGCCAGGGAGCCGACCACTCCCAGTACCCCCATCGAGGTCACCGTCATGACCGTGACCTGGCGTGGTGTCATGCCGATGGACTTGAGCATGCCGAGGACGCGGCGGCGGTCGCGGGTGTCGAGGACGACCGTGTTGAACACGCCCAGCGCGGCGACCACGGCGAGCATGGCGGTGAGGAGCGTCGCGGAGCCGATGATGGTCTCGGCACCGCTGCTGGGGCCGCTCACCACCGGATCGATGCCGGGGTCCAGGGCGCGGGCCGCCGTCTTCGGCGCGCAGGGCCGCCGCGTCGGTCGGTCACGAGCCGGTCATGTTCCGATGCCCTGGGAGAGGAGGCTCTCGGCAGTCTCCGCAATGGTGTCCTCGATGGGACGTGCCCGCCACCCGAGAAGCCGCTCCGCCTTGGCGCTTGTGGCGTCGAGATCCCGACCGAGCTGGTGCCTCAGCAGTCGCAGCTCCGGGTTCACGACACCCAGCCCGCGTGCGAGCCACACGGGCAGTTCACGGGCCGGGGCCTTGGCAGCGCGCTCACCCAGGCGGTCGCGCAGAATGCGCGCGATGTCGACGACGCGCAGGCTGTGCCCGGCGATGGCGAGGAAACGCTCGCCGGCGGCTGCCGGATCGGTCATCGCGCGCAGGTGCAGATCCGCGACGTCGCGCACGTCGACGAAGCCCATCCCGAAGGGAGGACACGCAGGAACCTGTCCTTCGAGCATTCTGCGCACAAGACGCAGGGATGGCGGGTCGTCGGGGCCGAGGAGTGGTCCAAGGACCCCCACGGGGTGAACCGCTGCCAGTTCCAGTCCACCGCCTTCGTCCCGGACGAACTGCCAGGCGGCGCGCTCGGCGAGCGTCTTGGACCGCTGGTAGGGCGGGATGTCGCTGTCGACGTCGGTCCAGTCCTCCTCGGTGAACGGGGTCGAGCGCGGGGGGTGCCCGATCCCGATGGCACCGAAGGCACTCGTCAGGACGACCCGGCGCACGTGGGCGGCGCGGGCGGCGCGCAGCACCCGCACGACGCCCTCCCGGGCCGGGACCACCAGTTCGTCGTCGTTCGCCGGCGTATGGCGCAGGGTCGGCGAGGCGACGTGGAGGACGAAGTCGCAGTCGGCGACGGCGTCGTCCCAGCCGTCGGGGTGTTCGAGGTCGGCGCGTACGACCCTGAGACGGTCGTCGTCGAACGGCGTGGCCGCGTGGAGCCAGGAGCGCAGGGCCGGCTCGCGTCGCAGGTCGCGGACGGTGGTGCGGACGGTGTGCCCGGCTTCGAGCAGGGTCAGGACGCACCAGCTCCCGATGAACCCTGTCCCGCCGGTGACCAATACCTGTGCCATGTGTGTCTCCTCAGCTCGCGACTCGAATATCGAGAGGTGCCGGCGGGCGCGCCGCATGACGCCGCCGGCCGGCGGCCACCACTGCTTCCAGGCAGGGCGTGGCCGATATGGGGCTCATGCGAGGGCCATGCCGGGGACGCGCCTGCGGATGGCCTCCATCTCGGCCTCGTCGGAGACGCCCTGCCAGTCGTGCCGGGGGGTGTACGGGGCCTCCAGGGCGCGCACTTCGTCGTCGGTGAGCTCGATGTCGAGGGAGGCCACGGCCTCGTCGATCTGCCGGATCGAGCCGGCGCCGACCAGCGGTGCGGTGACGACGGGCCGGCGACGCAGCCAGGCGAGTGCGACCTGTGCGCGGCTGACGCCGTGGGCCTCCGCGACCTGTCCGACCGCGTCGATGATCGCGTGGTTGGATGCCTCCTGCTCGGGCGAGTAGAGCGTGTCCGCGTAGGCTCCGTCCGTCTCGGAGCGCGCCGTCGAGCGGGCGTCGTCCCACGCGCGGGCGAGGCGGCCGCGGGCCAGCGGCGACCAGATGACCGTGCCGACACCCTCGTCCAGGCACAGCGGGATCATCTCCCGCTCCTCCTCTCGGGCGAGCAGGTTGTAGTGGTCCTGCATCGACACGAACCGCGCCCAGCCGTTCTGCTTCTGCAGGTGCAGCGCCTTCGCGAACTCCCACACATGCATGGACGAGGCGCCGAGGTAGCGGACCTTGCCGGCCTTCACGAGGTCGCTGAGCGCCTCGAGCGTCTCCTCCCACGGGGTGGTGTGGTCGTTGCGGTGGATCTGGTAGAGGTCGATGTAGTCGGTTCCCAGGCGGCGCAGGGAATGGTCGGCCTCGGTCATGATCGCCTTGCGCGACAGTCCCCGTCCGTTCGGTCCCAGCCGCATCGGATGGCGCAGCTTCGTGGCGATCACCACGGCATCGCGGTCGGCGAAGTCCTTGAGTGCACGGCCGAGGATCTCCTCGCTGGAACCGTTGGAGTACATGTTCGCGGTGTCGAAGAAGTTGATCCCCTCCTCCAGCGCGTGCTTGATGAGCGGTCGCGCGTCCTGCTCGCCCTTCGACCAGACGGGGTGCCCGCGGTCGGGTTCGCCGTAGGTCATCGCGCCGATCGCGATCGGGGACACGTCGAGGCCGGTCGTGCCCAGCTTGATGTAACGCATGACGCTCCTTAAAGTATGTGGAGAGCTCTCCGGATAACGTAATGGAGAGCTCTCCACTTAGCAAGGTGAGGTCCTGTGGTCCGTTCAGACGCCCGTGAGAACAGGGCGCGCATCCTCGCCGCGGCACGCGAAGCGCTCGCGGCGGACGGCAGCACGTCGATGAACCAGATCGCCCAGCGCGCGGGAGTCGGCGCGGGCACCCTGTACCGCAACTTCCCCACGCGCGAGTCGCTGGTCCTGGCCGTCTACCAGGACGAGGTGGCACGCATCATCGGCACCGTGCCCGGCCTGCTGGCCCAGCTGCCGCCTCTGGAAGCGCTCCGCCACTGGACGACCGACCTCGTCGAGGCCATGCGCAGAAAGCACGGCCTCGGCGACGCCCTCAGCCCGGGCGCGCACCAGGCGATCAGCGAGCAGAGCTACGGGCCGGTCATCGCCGCGATCACCGAGCTCCTCGACGCCGGCAAGAAGGACGGAAGCATCCGCAGGGACGCCGACCCCGGCGACTTCCTCCAGCTCACCGGCGCACTGTGGCGCGCCGCGTCCAGCCCCGAGGACCGGGCACCTCACATGCTCGCGCTCGTCCTCGACGGACTCCGCACGCAGGGGTAGACGCCGCGCACGGGTCAGGGCCTTTCACGCGCCGTTCGGCCGGGAGAACGGTGACGTCGCCGTTGGCTTCGTCGGTGCAGGAGGCTGTTGGGCCTGCCTGGCTTCGGTTCCCCGCGGCAAGCCCGCTCTCCACACCGAGGTTCAGAGACAGGCACTACCGCGGATACCGCGCGAGCCACCCCGGTGACGCGCCCACCGGGCTGTGCAGGGCCGGCCCCTGGGTCATCTCCATCGCGAAGTCGTCGGCGAGTTCGAGGATGGTCTGGCGGCCCTCCAGTTCGGCCACCCAGGCCGGCGGAAGGGCCGTCTCGCCGTGCAGGGCGCCGAGGAGGCCGCCGGTGAGGGCACCGGCGACGGCGGAGGGCCCGGCCTGGTTGACGGCGAGAAACAGCCCGTGCCGTACATCCTCCCCCACGAGCGCGCAGTACACGGCCGCGGCCAGCATCCCGTCCGCCGCCCCGTCCCCGGTCAGCTCCTCGACCCGGGCCGGGGAGGGCAGCCCCTGCCGTACGGCCCCGAGCGCGTGCTGCAACGCGTCCGACACGGGCTGGTGCCCCGGCCGGGCGGCGAGCAGGGCCAGCGCCCGCTGGACGGCCCCGTCCAGCGAGTCCCCCCGGGCCAGCGCGTGCACGATCACCGCGTACGCGCCCGCCGACAGACAGGCGGTCGGATGCCCGTGCGTCTGCGCCGCGCACTCCACGGCGAGCTGGACGACGAGCTGCGGCTCCCACCCCACCAGCAGCCCGAACGGCGCCGACCGCGCGACGGCCTCCGGTCCCATGTCATCGGGATTCTTAGGCGACTCCAGCGTCCCCATCCGCTCGTCCCCGAGCCCGAGCAGCAGCGCCCGGGTGGGCTCCCGCCGCGCGTACAGCCACTCCTCCCGCGCCAGCCACCCGTCCTCCGGCCGCCGCTCGTCCGGCCCCCAGTCCCGCTGGGTGGCGGCCCACCGCAGATAGGCCCGGTGCAGGTCGGTGGGCGGATGCCAGGCCCCCGTGTCCCTCCTCACCTGGGCTCTTATCAACCCGTCCACGGTGAACAGGGTGAGCTGCGTGTGATGCGTGACGCTCCCGCGCCGCCCGTACCCGAACCCGAGATCGACGAGCCCCTCAGCCCCGTAGGCCGCCCGGATCTCCTCCAGCGTCAGCCCGTCGACGGGCCCGCCGAGCGCGTCCCCCACGGCGGTACCCAGCAGCGTCCCGCGCACCCTGCTCCGGAAGTCCTGCTGCTCGACCCGGCCCCAGACGGCACCCAGCGTCGCACTCACCACCATGACCTCCTCACGGGCACCGTCCGTACATGCGAGCGCACAGCACTGTAATCGACCGGGAACGGTCCGTTCAGGGGACAGTTAGGTATGCGAAGTGTGGGTTGTGTGGTCCCGGGTGACCGGATTTCGGCCAGGTCGCGGGGTGGGTGGGGGTTCGGTCAGGCGAGCGGAAAGGGGGCAGCCCTACACAGCCCGGCGTCCGCCTCCGCCTCCGCCTCCGCTCGGATCACACAGATCTCTTCAACGGCCTCGGTCGGATCCTGCTCGCCGGCATCCACGATACGTTCGAGCTCGCGCAGGCGCGCGGCGCGCACCGGGCACCGTTCGATCGCCACGAACACGGCCCAGGAGGCCACGAAGGCTTGCAGGGGCGCGAGGCTCCGGAATCGGAGCGCGTTCGTGGTGGCCTCCGAGAGGTGCTGAGTGAAGGCTGGGAGCCGAGCGGGCGCGAGGCGTTCGACCGCTGTCCGCAGAGCCGCCGGTGTGAGCTCCGGCAGGGGGACCGGCGTTGGGGACGAGTCGGCCGTCATGCCTTGGGCAGGAAGCCGCGGTCCCGCAGTTCCTGGAGGGCGGCGGCGATCTCGAACTCGCTGTCTCCGAGCTGCCCCGCCGGCGCCTGGACGCTCGTGGGGGCGCCCTCGGGCAGCATCCTGAGGTGGACGCCGACGCCCATCGCCATGAGGGACAGCCCCGGGCAGCGGGCAAGGTCGTCGTGGCCTGCGAAGACGCGCGCCTTCGCCGTGGGCCTGTACGTGTAGGTCATCGGGAAGTCTCCCTTTCGTGAAGTACGTATCGCCGGTCAGGCAGCTCTCTCAGACCGCGCCCGGCAGTCGCGGCACCGGCCGGGACGGGCCGACCGGAACGCGCGATCGCAGTCCTCGCAGGTCTGGAGCGGATCCGGGCGGGCCGCCGCGGACGTGTCCCGTGGGGCAGGAGCCGGGAGGTGGGGTGGCAACTGGCTGGCGAGGCGGTGGGCCAGGAAGGCCGCCGGGTACTTGATCGGATCCTGGGGCAGGTCGGTCGTGAGCACGCGTGCGACGGCGGTGGGCGGCACGCCACGTTCCAGCCACTGCGAGACGGCCGGTGCCAGCCGGAGTACGTCCCGCTCGCCGAGAATCAGACGGGAGTCGTACGTGCGAAGCCCGGCGAGCAGGTCGGCGGCCTTGCGGGGAGCCTGCGGTGCTCGCGGCGGGACGGGAGCCTTCGCCTTCGGTTCGGGGGCCCGGGCGGCTTCGACCACCGCACGGCGCGGCCTGTTGTACGCGAACGTCCGGGTCACGACCTGGCCCGACGGCAGACGCTCCTTGGTACGCAGATGGAACCCGTACCTCTCCAGCTCGCGCAGGGCCGAGGCGATCCTGATCTCGCCCTCGGGCAACTGCTCGGCGAGCGACTTGATGCCGACCGGGGTCCCCTCGGGCAGCGACTGGATGTAGCTCCCGATGCCCCTCGCCGTGGAGGACAACTCCGGGTGCTGGAGCAGTTCGTTGCTGATCACGGTGAAGTTGCCTTCGAGGCGTTCCTTCACATGGGTGACGCCGGAGTGGGAATGCCGGGTCTTCGCGGGCGCGGGCGCGCTAGGCTGCTGGGCAGTCATGGGGAAGCTCTTTTCTTCCTTGATGATCAGGCCCTCGCAGTGGGATGGCAGTCCCCGCGAGGGCCGAAGTATGTCTGGACTTGTCGCCGCAGACGCTGCCGCACAACTGCCCCTCCACGCCAGCTGAGTTCGGCATATTCACTCCGGCGGGTGATCGCCGGGGACGGTAGGGGCGGGTTGGGTTCTTTCCCCGGTTCTTTGGTCTTTTGGCGTCGGGAACGACCGGGTCACGGGCCCCCGCGACCCGGTGCCCCCAACTCCGCCCAGACGACCTTGCAGCCGGCCGACGCCTCGTCCGTGCCCCAACGGTCCGCGCATGCCCCCACGATCAGCAGACCGCGCCCCGATTCCGCGTCGGCGGTCACCGGATCGTGGCGGCACGGGACGCGGTCGCCCCGGGCATCGGTCACCTCGATACGGAGAGCTCCGCCCGGGTACAGCCGCAGGCCGAGCCGGAAGTCCCGCCCCGCGACACGTCCGTGCAGCACCGCGTTCGACGCCAGCTCGGCCACCACCTGCGTCGCCGCCTCCGCGAACGGCACACCCCAGTCGTCCAGTTGGCGTTCCGTGAGCAGCCTCGCGAGTCGAGCACCTCTTCGACTGGCGGACAGCCGAACCGTGAAGTGATGCGTCGGGACGGTGACTTGCGGGAGGGATTTCTGGGTCATGTCACCCAGCGTGGCCGCCCCTTCCTACCCTGAACAGCAACGACCCCGGCACAGAGCGTCACTGTCCGGGTGTCGGACGGGGTCGTACGGGTCGTACGCCGGAAGGGGCGGATGTGGAGGACGAGGAGGCCGAGGCCGTGCTCAGGGCGGTCGGGCGGCAGATCAAGGTGTGGCGGGAGGCCGCCGGGCTGCGACAGGGCGAACTCGGCGCCGCCATCGGCTACAGCGAGGAGATGGTGTCGGCCGTGGAGCGGGGGCGGCGGATCCCCAAGCCCGACTTCCTGGAGAAGGCCGATGGGGTGGTCGCGGCGGGCGGGAAGCTCGCGTTCATGAAGGAGGACGTGGAGCGGGCCAGGTATCCGAAGAAGGTTCGGGATCTGGCGAAGCTGGAGGGCGAGGCGGTCGAACTAGGGGCCTACGCGAACCACAACATGCACGGCCTGCTCCAGACACCGGAGTACGCAAGGGCGTTGTTCGCCATGCGGCGGCCCGCGTACCCCGAGGACGAGATCGAGCGCCAGGTCGCCGCACGTGTGGCGCGGCATAGCGTCTTCGAGCGGGTGCCCCTGCCGGAGCTCACCTTCGTCCTGGAAGAGGTGACACTGCGGCGGCCCATCGGCGGCAGAATGGTGCTGCGGCAACAACTCGAACACCTGCTGGAGATCGGACAGTTGAGGCATGTTGCGATCCAGGTGATGCCCACGGACCGTGAGGACCACGCGGGAATGGGCGGCTCGCTCCAGCTGCTGAAACTCCGGGACGGGAAGACACTCGGGCACTCGGAGGCCCAGCTGCACAGTCGCCTGATCAGTGATCCCCGGGAGGTCCAGATCCTGGAGATGCGCTATGGAATGATCCGGGCGCAGGCTCTCACGCCTCGGGAGTCGCTGGCCTTCATCGACAAAGTGCTGGGAGAAAAGGCATGACCGCCCTTGAGTGGTTCAAGAGCAGCTACAGCAGCAACGACGGCCCCGAGTGCGTCGAGGTCGCCATATCCCCCGCCACCACCGTCCACGTCCGCGACTCCAAGGACAAGGACGGCGCGAGGCTCGTCTTCGCGAACGACACGTGGTCGGCGTTCGTCGAAGTGGTCTGATCAAGCCTCCTCCAGAACCCGGGCCCTCATCGCCTGGGCCCACGAGTAGTCGGGAGCCAGTTCGAGGGCTCGGTCGAGGTCGGCCAACGCCTGGTCCGTCCGGCCCAGTTCATGGTGGGCTGCGCCGCGGCCGGCGAGGGCAGAGGGGTAGTCGGGCAGGAGAGCGACGGCCCGGGTGAGTTCGGTGACCGCGTCCTCGTACCGACCCGCGCGCCGGTAGGCATCGCCGCGTTCGGAGGCCAGCCAGGGCGAGTCGGGTGCACGCCGGACCGTCTCGTCCAGGTCGGCGAAGACCTCGTCCCACTCCTCCCTGACGAGGTGCACGCGTGCCCTGCGTGCTCGCGCCCACAGATGGCCCGCGTTGAGCCTCAGCGCGTGGTCGAAGTCGCCGAGCGCGTCGTCGTACTGCTCCAGCGCGTACCGGCACACTCCCCTGGCCGCCAGGGCGTCGGCATCGGACGGGGCCAGGGCGACAGCCCGGTCGAAGTCGGCCAGCGCCTCAGCGATCCGGCCCGCGTGCCGGTAGGCCTCGCCCCGAGCGGAAATGAACAGTGCGGTGTCGGGAGCGAGTTCGTCCGCACGGGTCAGAGCGGCGAGGGCCCCGGTGAAGTCCCCCAACGCCCGGCAGGCGATACCACGGCCGTAGTGGGCCATGGGCCGCTCCGGATCCAGTTCGATCGCCCGGTCGTACTCGGCCAGTGAGTGGCGGAAGTCTCCGGCGTTCCACAGTTCTCGGCCCCGGACGACATGTGCCAGTGCCCGACCGCCACTGTCCAGTTCGGGCCAGGCGAGGAGCAGGTCCATTGCCCCGGCGACCCCGTCGGTGAGTGCCGCGCTCAGCCGACGGCCCCAGTCGCGCACAGTCAGGACATCGACGGCGGCACCCGCTTCCGCCACCGCCGCCGCCCAGCGACGGCCGACCATCTGATCCGCGGCACAGGCCAGCAGGAAGGTGTTCAGTGCCCCGGCGAGCGCCGTCCGCGGCCGGGCGCACAACCGGTGATACGTCTCCTCCAGCAGGAATTCGCGCCACGGCTCATGGTCCCATTCCGCGCCGGGGAGCAGGCCGTTCGCCGCTTCCTCGCGCCAGCCGCCGTAAGCCTCCGCGAGTCTCTCGTGCTCGAGCGTCCAGTCGCGTGGGGAGTGCCGCCGGCGCAGTCGGAGCATCGCGTCACGGACCAGGTCGTGGTAGGTCAGCCGGTCGGGACGCTCGGTCACGAACGGCAGGCCGCGCAGCCAGCCGAAGAGCGCGTCGGCATCCTCGGCCGGGCAGTCCACGGCCGTCCGGAACACGTCCAGGTCGAGGCGCCGGGGCAGCGCGCAGGCGAGTGCCACCGACCGGCGAGCGGGATCGGGCTCCCACTTCAGGAAGCGTTCCACGGCGGTGGCGCTGGGGTCACCCACATCGTCCGGGTCGGTGGGACGCTGTTCGGCCAGAGCGGTGACGAGTACGGGCAGCCCGCCGCTGAGCCGGAGCACCTCGGCGACCACCGGTTCGTCCCGCACCCCCTTGTCCGCGAGCAGGCCGCGGGCCTCCGCCTCCGTGAACGGGCCGAGCGGCAGGTCCGTCCTGAAGTCGGCGAAGCTGCCCCAGCGGGCCGTGTCGAACGGGTGCTGGCCGGAGGTGACCACGACGACGTCGGCGGGGAGGGCGCCATGGCGGTCGGTGGTCATCACGTCGTGCAACCAGGGGTCGAGGAACGGTCCGGTGCGCTCGTAGGTGTCGAGGAGGAGGACGATCCAGGGGACGGCGTCGGCCGCGCCCGCCAGCTCGGTCAGCAGCACGGGGGTGAGTACGCGCTCGGGGGTCAGCACCAGTTGGGCGTCCTCCTGGCTGCGGAAGCGGGCCCGGAGCCGGTCGGCGCCCTGGGCGAGCCGGTCCGTGTCCAGGGCGGCGGCGAAGGCGCCGGCCACCGGGACCATCCCCAGTCCCACCTGGGCCGCCCGCGCCACGGCCAGGCTTCCCGCCGACGGCCCTTCCCGGTCCTCCGGCCCGCCGCCCAGCACCAGCGCGGACTCCGCCTCGTGCCGCCGCTCCCGGTGCGCGGCCAGCAGCCGCTCCAGTTCCCTGAACCGCCGTCCCTGGGCGGCGAACTGACGAGCCATCACCGTCATCGCCTCGGGCACGCCGGCCACGCCCTCGTCGACGTATGCGGTCAGTGCCCCGGCCTCCCGGGCGATCTGCTCCAACTCCCTTACCAGTCGGGTCTTCCCGACGCCCGCGTCACCGTGCACATGGAAGAGGAAGCGGTGCCGCTCGTCCTCGGGCGGCAGCTCCAGGTTCCGCCGGAACGCGGCCCGCTCCTCGACCCGCCCGACGAACCCGGCCCTCCGGCGCCGCCCGATCAGCTCCTGCATCGACGGCCGTGTCGACCCCATCCGTGCCTCCCCCCGCAGTCGGCCCACGCCAAGTCTGGCAGAGAGCACGGCGGGCGGACGGGGATCACGTCGCCGGCTGCCCGCCGTGCCATGCGGACAGAACCCTGGTGATCAGGTCATGGACCATGAACTGCCCCGGCGGGCAGTTCTCCTTGAGCAGGTGGAGGTCGGCGGGGCCGAACCAGTCGTAGGCGGAGTGCTTCGTCCACTCCAGTGCGGGACGGTCGAGATCGCCGTCGACCTCCACCAGGTAGTCGGCCTCGTGGCGCAGCCCGCCGCCGTCGTCGCCGGTCCAGGAGGTGACGCCCAGCAGTCGGCGCACGCGGCGCAGGTGCCAGCCGGTCTCTTCCTCGACCTCGCGGGCGAGAGCCACCATGGCGGCGAACCGGCCGTAGCCGGAGGTGGGGTGAAGTCGGCTCGGAGAGGGAGGAGTTGGGCGGCCCGTTCCCGCCGCGAGCGGACCCGCCTGACATGCTGCTCCCATGACGACACGGCCCCCGCACCCTCGCGCGTCCCTGGAGGCTCCCGGCCCCTCCGTAGACGGCCTGCGCCTGCGGGCGCGTCACGTGAGCCGGGACGTGCGTGGGGGAGGGCGGATACTGAACGGCATATCGATCGACGTCCTCCCGGGGCGGCTCACGGTGATCGCCGGGAGCAGCGGTGCGGGCAAGACCGTGCTGTTGCAGACGCTGGCGGGGCTGAGCGCGCCGACCGAGGGCGAGGTGCTGCACGACGGGGCGCGGCCGGGGCCGCCGGGGCCGGACTTCGGGTTCGTTCCGCAGGAGGACATCATCCACCGCGAACTGCCGCTGCGCCGCACGCTGGTGTACGCGGCGGGGCTGCGGATGGCTCCGGGTACGGCGGCCGGAACCGTACTGGAGACCGTCGACCGGGTGCTGGACACGCTCGGTCTGACGGAGCGGGCGGAGACTCCGGTGCGCGCGCTGAGCGGCGGGGAACGCAAACGGGCCAGTATCGCGGTCGAGTTGCTCACCCGCCCCCGGGTGCTCTTCCTCGACGAGCCGACGTCCGGGCTCGACCCGGTCACCGGCGCGGCCCTGCTGCGCACCCTGCGGACGCTGGCCGAGGACGGCACCACCGTCGTACTGACCACACACGTCCTCGCCGACCTGCTCCGCGCCGACCGGGTCGTGTTCCTCTCCGCCGGTGGCGAGGTCGCGTACGCGGGTGAACCGGCCGCCCTGTTCGAGGCGTTCGGGGTCGGCACCGTGGAGGAGGTGTACGAGGCGGTGGCGGGCGGTGCGCGCGTCGAACGGGCCGTGCCCGAGGACGTGGACTCCCCTGCTGCCGCGTCACCGTCGCCGCGGCCGCCGCGGGTCGGTGCCCTCGGGCAGTGGGCGCTGCTGACCCGGCGCGGTACCGCGCTGCTGCTGCACAACCGGCTCTCGGTGGCTGTCCTGGCGGGCTCGCCGGTGATGATCGTGGCGATGTTCGCGGTTCTGTTCCGGGCCGGTGCGTTCGATCCGGCGGCACCGGATCCGGGCTCCTCGGCGATGATCATGTTCTGGATCGCGTTCGGCGCGTTCTTCTTCGGGCTGACCTACGGCCTGCTCCAGATCTGCACCGAGCTGCCGGTGCTGCGCCGGGAGTGGCTCGCGGGGCTGCGGATCGGCCCGTACGTCGCCTCGAAGCTGACGACCATGCTGCCGGTGCTCGCGGTCGCGGACGCGCTGTTGCTGGTCGTGCTGCGTGCTCTGGACCGGCTGCCCGCGGCGGGCTGGGACACGTACGGGTCGCTGTTCGTGTCGAGTGTGCTGGCTTCGGCCGCCGCTCTCGCGCTGGGGCTGCTCGCGTCGGCGGCGGTGTCGGAGCCGGGGCAGGCGACGCTGATGCTGCCCTTGCTCTGCTTCCCCCAGGTGCTGTTCTCGGGCGCCTTCGTGCCGGTGCCCCGGATGACGGTGGCCGGGAAGGCGATCAGCTGGGCGATGACCAACCGCTGGGCGTTCGAGGCGCTGGGCAGCGGGGTGGGTCTTGAGTCGCTGTGGCGGGCGGGCCGCTCGCCGCTCGGTCCGCCGCTGCTGGCGTCGTACGGGGATTCGTTCGGGCATCCGGCGAGCCGCGGGTGGCTGGTCCTGGCGGGTTTCGCGCTGGTGTTCCTGGCCTGGACGTGGGTGATCCTGGTGCGCAAGTGCCGGGACGGGGTGGCGAGGAGCCGGGCGGGCCGGTGATCCCCGGCGGGCCCGGCCTCCGCGTGACGGAGCGGTGGCGCGGGCTCAGCAACTCTCCCGTGCGGCCAGCCCGGTCACCGTCGGCACCCGGTCCCGGTAGGTCTCCGTCACGAACGTCAGGAACGTCTCGATGTCCCTGGGCTGGGACGACACGCCCAGGGAGACCCGGACGGCGCCCGCCGACGGCAGCTGCAGCAGCTCCAGGTACTCGTCCAGTGAGGCCACTTGCGTGTCGGCCGCCGAGCGCAGCCGGGTCAGTGGCAGGTCGAACGCCTCTTCTCCGGCACCCGGGTTGCAGAAGCAGCCCGTGCGCAGGGATATGCCGTGGGCGGCGCTGTCGCGCGTGACGACGCGTTCGTCGACGATCCGGCCGTCCGCCCCGAGCACGTTCAGCGCGACCGTGCCGCCGCGGTCCCCGTCGGTACGGTCCGCGTCGGCGCGCTCGGTGCCGTACACCCGGACCAGTGGGGAGCCGTCGCTGTGCCGCAATGTCCTCAACCCGCCGAGCAGTCGGGCGGTGAGGGCGGTGACGTGGGCATGTATGCGGTGCATGCCGACGCCGTCGATCCAGGCGAGTCCGGCGGTCACGTCCGGCAGGGACAGGAAGTTGACCGTGCCGTCCTCGAAGGCGGCCTCGTCGGCGGCGAGGACGTGCCACTGGGCCTGGGCGCTGACGGCGTAGATGGTGCCGCCCGAGAACCAGGGGCGGCGCAGCTTGGCGAGGGCCTCGCGGCGGGCGATCAGACTGCCGATGCCGGTGGGGTGCCCGAAGACCTTGTACCAGCTGACGGCGGTGAAGTCCGGCCGGTGGCGGCTCAGGTCCAGGACGTTGGTCGGCGCGAAGGCCGCCGCGTCGAGCAGGACGTCGTAGCCGTGCTCCCGGGCGGCGGCGATCCAGTCCAGTGAGTGCTGGACGCCGGTGAAGTTGCTCTGCGCCGGGTAGGCGAGCAGGCCGCCGGCGCCCCGGCGCGGGCCGGGCGGTGACAGGGCGGCGAGCAGGCGCCGCTCGTCGATGTGCAGGCCCGGTACGTACACGGTCGCGGCTCCCCGCGCCCGCGCGTACTCCCGCAGGCCGTTGACCGAGTTGTGGTTGTCGAGCGACATGACGAGCCTGCTGTCGCGGGTGAAGGGGTACGCCTCACCGACCAGGCGCAGGGCGCCGGTCGCGTTGGGGGTGAAGATCACGGCGTACTCGTCGGGGTCCGCGTTGAAGTGGCGGAGCACCGCCTGCCGGGCCTCGGCCAGCAGGAGTCCGGAGGCGCGGGAGGCCGGGCTCTCGGAGTGCGGGTTGCCGAACAGCCCGCCGGTGATCCGCCGGGCGCTGCCCATGACGAGGGAGCGCGGGGGAAGTCCGGCGCCGGTGTGGTCGAGGTAGGTGTGTCCGCCCTCGTCGAGGTAGCCGAACTCGCGCGTCCGCAACTCCGCGAAGCCGTCGGGACCTTCCGCTCCCCCGGCGCTCATACATCGGGCGGCGTCTGCCGTGTCCATGAGAACTCCTTCGCATGAAACTTCGACAAAGGTAACCGCGTGCGAGCGGTTCACCGCCGCGCCACGACGTCGGGCCGCCCGGCAACTGCCGAACAGAGCAGTGCAGTTGGCCGGGGCGGGAAAGGACGGTGGCCTGTCCACCTCCCACGCGCCTCGTGCTCTTTCGCTCGCCGCCGCCGTGCTCACCGGTCTCGCCCTGAGCGTCGTCCAGCTGAGCCCCTCGGATCAGGAGGGCCGATCAGGAGCGACAGGGAGCCACCTCGCGGCCCGCACCGAGGGTGGCCGTCCGGGACGGTAACCGCGTGCGGCTGCGTGAGCACGTTCCCCGGATGGAGCACGGCATGACGGCCGCCTGCAAGCAACGGCACCGGCGGCCGATCCGCCGATGTCCGTTCCCGCGCCCAGCGGGGCCCTCACGCGTTCCCTCACCCGGTTGGCCACTCAATGTGCACGGCACATTACGCAGAGCCATTCTTGTTGAGGGCTTGCTGCCGTCCCTGGCAGCACCCCTCCCCCGGGGCGGCACAAGCCGTCCTTCACGCTCACGACGCGAGCGCCTTCACCAGCTGCCGCGCGAGCTGTTCATACCTCGCGCGCATCTGTGACCGCTGACCGCTCAAAGGCGCTCGAACCCGGCCTGGTGCACGCACCGGGCCAGTCCATTCCACTCGCGACCCCGAAGGGACATCCCCATGCGCTCCCGCATCCTCGGAATAGCAGGCACAGCGACTCTTGCTGCCGGCCTGGTGGCCCTGGCCGGACCTCAGGCCGACGCCCAGCCCGCCCCCACCCCCTCAGTGCCACGGCTGGCCGACACCCGCACACCCTCGCTGCCGCTGCACCGTGCCGCCCGTCCCGACGTACCGTCCACCGCCACGAAACGGGTGACGGTCAACGTTCCGAACTGCTCTACGAGTGCGCTGATCGCGGCGATCAACACAGTCAACGCAACCGGCGGTACGGTCAACCTCTTTCCTGGCTGCACCTACACCCTCACCGGCGCGGACAACGACAGTAACGGACTACCGGTCATCACCAGCACGGTGACGGTCACCGGCTTCAACGACACCATCACCCGGTCGTCGATGGCGCTCTTCCGTATCTTCGAGGTCGACGCCCCGGGGAATCTCACCCTCAACTCCCTCACCCTGAGCAACGGCCATGCACCCAATGCCGGTGCCGGTGTCGGTGGCGCCGTCCTGGTCAACAGTGCCGCACTCACACTCAACGCCGCGAGGGTCACCAACAACACCGCCGACTTCCAGGGCGGCGGCATCTTCTCCACCAACGGCACCGTCAAGGTCAACAACAGCACCCTCAGCAGCAACACGGCGCCGCAGGGCGGCGGCCTGGAGGCCAACGGCGGCAGCTTCGTGTTCAACGGCGGGACGATCACCGGCAACACCTCGAACAGCTACGGCGGCGGCGTCGCCTCCCTCTTCACTACGGCGGCCTTCAACGCCACGCGCATCACGAACAACACCGCCGTCATCGGCGGTGGTATTGCCGTTCACGCGAACACGACCCTCAACAGCAGCCAGGTCACCGGCAACACCGCCACCGGCTCCGGCGTCCTCGGCGGCGGCGGCATCTACAACGAAGGCTCGCCTCTGGCCCTGAACCTCAGTCCGGTCAGCAACAACCACGCGACCGGAGCGGGCAGTCGTGGCGGCGGCATCTTCAACACGTTCCCGGGCGCGGTGGCGACGCTGCTGAACACCCGCGTGAGCTCCAACTCCGCAGCCGACAACGCCGGCGGCATCTACAACACCGGCGGGACGGTGAACCTCGTCACGTTGAGCCAGGTCGTCAGCAACACTCCCAACAACTGCGTGACCAGCTCGCCGGCGATTCCCGGCTGCCCCAACTGACCGCCGACGAGTTGAACAGAAGGGTGTGAACGGCGGGGAGCGGGAAGGACGGTGGCATGTCCACCTCCCACGGGCCCCGTGCCCTCTCACTCGCCGCTGCCGTTCTCACCGGCAGTGTCGCCCTCTACATCGCCCTCGTCGCCTTCGGGAACATCACCGACTTCGGCACCAACCAGGCCTTCGTCCAGCATGTTCTGGCCATGGACACGACGTTCAAGGACGACGACCTGATGTGGCGGGCCATAACGAACAAGGGTCTTGAGAACGCCGCCTACGTCGCCATCATCGTGTGGGAGACGGTGGCCGCGCTCGTGCTGATCGCCGGGACCTGGCTCTGGGCGCGCCGTGACAACGTTCGCGCGCGGCGCGTCTCCACCTACGGTCTGCTGATGCTCGTGCTGCTCTTCGGCGCCGGGTTCATCGGGATCGGCGGTGAGTGGTTCTCCATGTGGCAGTCCAAGACCTGGAACGGGCTGGACGCCGCGACCCGGGTGCTGGTCCTCACCGGCCTCGCCCTGATCGTCGTCCAGTTGAGCCCGGCGGACCAGGAAGTCTGAGCAGCAAGTCTGATCAGGCGGGATAGGGAGCCGCCTCGCGGCCCGCGCGGAGGACGGTCGTCCACCAGGCCAGCTGGTCGAGGAGGGCCTTGGCGTAACCGGCGACCTGGGGGCCAAGGGGGCGGCCGTCCTGCCACGCGGTGAAGTAGTTCGGGAAGGCCAGGCCGTCCCGGAGGGTCACCGCGTGCAACTCCGTGAGCACGTTCTCCAGATGGAGCACCGCATGGCGGCCGCCGGCCGCGCCGCCGTAGCTGACGAACGCCACCGGCTTCGCCGCCCACTGGGTGAAGTGCCAGTCGATGGCCGCCTTCAGCGATGCCGGGTAGCTGTGGTTGTACTCGGGGGTGACGATGACGAACGCGTCCGCCGCCGCCAGGGCCGCCGTCAGCCCACTCATCCCGGCCGGGCGCGGATAGGCGTCGCCCGCGTGCTTCGGTGACTCCGCCGGCAACGTCAACGGGATGTCGTACGCCGCCAGATCCACGACCTCCACCTCGAAGCCGCCGTACCCGTCCGCCTGTTCGGCCACCCATCGCGCCACCACCGGGCCGAAACGGCCCTCCCGGACGCTTCCCACCAGGATCACCAGCTTGTGCGTGTCGTTGTTCATGGTCATCACCCTGCGACCGCGCCGGCGGCCCGGCCAGACCGTGCGCAGGCTGGCCCCCGCAAGGCCACGCTGCGGAACCCCGGTCCGCCTATCCTCGACCGTATGGGGACACCGCTGGGGGACTTCGTCCGGGCGAAGCGCGACAGCATCGAGCCGACCGCGCTCGGGCTGCCCGAGCGCCGCCGCCGGCGTTCGCCGGGACTGCGGCGGCTCGACCTCGCCGACCGGGCCGGTATCAGCGTCGAGTACCTGACGCGCATCGAGCAGGGCCGGGACCGCAATCCGTCGGTGGCCGTCGTCAACGCCCTCGCCGACGCCCTCAGCCTCGGGCCGGCCGAACGCGCCCACCTCCGCTACCTCTCGAAGATCACCGGCGGTGAGTGCGTCGCGCACCCGCGGCCGGCGCCGCCGCGGCGCGAGGTGCGGCCGTCCGTCCTGCAGACCCTCCGCCTGCTCGAACCGGGCCTGGCCCTCGTCACCAACCGGCTCGGCGACATCCTCGCCCGTACGCGGTCGTACGAGGCGGTGATGGGCGGGACCGGGCTCCTGGACGCCGAGATCCCCAATCTCACCCGGTACGTGTTCACCGATCCGCGCGCCCGGGACCTCTTCGCCGACTGGGACACCGTCGCCGACGAGCAGGCCTTCGACCTCTGGCTCGGGCCCTCCGTGGAGAACAGCGAGTGGTTCACGGCGGAGCTGGCGCCCGTCGCCGGGGCCGACTTCACCCGCCGGATGAACCGGCACGTGGTCCCGGCCCGCGGCGTCCTGCGGCTGCGGCACCCTTCGGGCACCGGACTGCGCCTGCGGCGCGAGACGCTCGACATCACCGAGGACGCCCAGCAGCTGGTCGTCCTGCTGCCCGCCGACGAGGAGACGGCCGGGGCCGTCGAGCGGCTCCGCAGGCCACCGAGGCTCCGCGCCATCTCCTGACGGCTACTTGACCACCGTCACCTTGGTGTCCGGCTCCGTGCCGAACGTCCACAGGGCCGTGCCGTCCGCCTTGGGCATCCGGATGCCGCTGGTCTGCTTGCCGGCGGCGGGCGCCGGGGAGGAGCCGTCGACGGCGTTGGAGAAGGCGATCGACAGTCCCGACTTCGCGGCGAAGTAGAGGATGTGCTCGATCTGGACGCCGTCCGAGCCGGTCGTGGACGCCAGGGTCTTGGAGATCGTGTAGCTGCCGGGGTCCGGGCTGACCGTCCCCGGCCACACCGTGAACGTGCGGGTCGCCTTGCCGCTCGCGTCGACCGTCCACACCCGCTTGGCGCCGAGCGAGTAGACGATCCGGCGGCCGGTGCCGGAGGCCGCCGGTACGGCGGGGTCCTTCGCCGGGGCCGGTGACGCGGAGGCGTGGGCGCTCGCCGACGCGCTCGCCGACGGACGGACCGCCGCGGCCGTGGGGTGCGGCCCCTTGTCGGCCTGGAGGGCGAGGAGGACGACGGCGACCGTCGCCCCGGCCGTCAGGCCGGAGACCCAGACCCAGGAGGGCAGCAGTCGGGCAGCCACGGGTACGCATCTCCTCCGTTATGAGGCCCCCCGACTGTTCGCACAGGGGTCGGATCATCGTACTGTGCGCCGCCCGCCCGCCCGACGGCTCAGTCCAGCACCGGCAGCAACTCCGGGAGGTGCCCGTCGGAGGCCTCGGCCGCCCGCTGCCGTTCCTCGGGGACCGGCCCGTACAGCGTCGTACGGGGCTTCGCCGGACGCCCGGCGGCTTCGGCCACGGCGACGAGGTCGCGGACCGACTTGTACGAGCCGTACGACGACCCCGCCATCCGCGAGATCGTCTCCTCCATCAGGGTGCCGCCCAGGTCGTTGGCGCCCGAGCGGAGCATCTCCGCCGCACCCTCCGCGCCCAGTTTCACCCAGCTTGTCTGGATGTTCGGGATGTAGGGGTGCAGGAGGAGACGGGCCATCGCCGTCACCGCCCGGTTGTCGCGCATCGTCGGGCCCGGACGGGAGATCCCCGCCAGGTAGACGGGCGCGTTGGTGTGGATGAAGGGCAGCGTCACGAACTCCGTGAAGCCGCCCGTCCGCTGCTGGATGCCGGCCAGCGTGCGCAGGTGGCCCAGCCAGTGGCGGGGCTGGTCGACATGGCCGTACATCATGGTGGAGGAGGAGCGGATGCCGACCTCGTGGGCCGTGGTGATCACCTCGATCCAGGTGGCGGCAGGCAGCTTGCCCTTCGTCAGCACCCACCGCACCTCGTCGTCCAGGATCTCCGCCGCCGTGCCGGGGACGGTGTCAAGACCCGCCTCCTTCGCCGCCGTGAGCCACTCCCGGATCGACATGCCGGTGCGGGTCGCGCCGTTCACCACCTCCATCGGGGAGAAGGCGTGCACGTGCATGCCGGGAACGCGTTCCTTCACCGCCTTCGCGATGTCGAAGTACGCGGTGCCGGGCAGGTCGGGGTGGATGCCGCCCTGCATGCAGACCTCGACCGCGCCGACGTCCCAGGCCTGCTGGGCCCGGTCGGCGACCTGGTCCAGGGAGAGGGTGTAGGCGTCCGCGTCCGTGCGTCGCTGCGCGAAGGCGCAGAAGCGGCAGCCGGTGTAGCAGACGTTGGTGAAGTTGATGTTGCGGGTGACGATGTAGGTGACGTCGTCGCCGACCGCGGACTTCCGTACGTCGTCGGCGATCCCCGTCAGCGCGTCAAGGGCCGGGCCGTCGGCGTGGAACAGCGCGAGGGCCTCGGCGTCCGTCAGCTTCGTCGGATCGTCGGCCGCGGTCGCCAGGGCCGCGCGCACGTCCGTGTCGATGCGCTCCGGCGCCATCCCGGGGGCGGCCGCCTCCCGCAGCGCGCCCCAGTCGCCGTACACCTCGTCGAAGTCGTCACGCCGGTCGCTCGTACGGCCCTCGGTGTCGATGGAGGCATGCAGATCCGTGCGACCGGTCGCGACGAAGACCTCCTCCGGCTCCTGCCAGGGATGCCCCTCGACCACCGCGTCCGGCACCGCGAGGCCCGTCTCCGGATCCGCCAGCGCGGCCACGTGCGGGCGCAGCCGCGGGTCCAGCCAGGGTTCGCCGCGACGGACGAACTCCGGGTACACGCAGAGACGTTCCCGCAGTTCGAAACCGGCGGCTGCCGACTTCTCCGCCAGCTCCTCGATCTGCGGCCAGGGCCGCTCGGGGTTGACATGGTCGATGGTGAGCGGCGACACCCCGCCCCAGTCGTCGATACCGGCGGCGATCAGCCGCTCGTACTCGCCGGCGACCAGGTTGGGCGGCGCCTGGATGTTGCCGGCCGGCCCCATCACCAGCCGCGCCACCGCGACGGCCGCCACCAGCTCGTCCAGCTCGGCGTCCGGCATGCCGCGCATCGCCGTGTCCGGCTTGGCGCGGAAGTTCTGGATGATCAGTTCCTGGACGGCGTGGTACGACCGGGCCACGCGCCGGAGCGCGAAGAGGGACTCGGCACGCTCCTCGTACGTCTCGCCGATGCCGATCAGGATCCCGGAGGTGAACGGGACGGAGGAGCGCCCGGCGTCCTCAAGCACCCGCAGCCGTACGGCAGGCTCCTTGTCGGGGGACCCGTGGTGGGGGCCGCCGGGCTCGGACCACAGCCGGGTGGCGGTCGTCTCCAGCATCATGCCCATCGACGGGGCGACCGGCTTGAGCCGCTGGAAGTCGGTCCAGGACATCACACCGGGGTTGAGGTGCGGCAGCAGACCGGTCTCCTCCAGGATGCGGATGGAGATGGCCCGGACATAGGCGATCGTGTCGTCGTAACCGTGCGCGTCGAGCCACTCGCGCGCCTCGGGCCAGCGGTCCTCGGGCTTGTCGCCGAGGGTGATCAGGGCTTCCTTGCAGCCGAGGGCCGCGCCCTTGCGGGCGACGTCGAGGACCTCGTCCGGGGACATGAACATCCCGTGCCCGGCCCGGCGGAGCTTTCCGGGGACGGTGACGAACGTGCAGTAGTGGCACTTGTCGCGGCACAGGCGGGTGAGGGGGATGAAGACGCTCTTCGAGTACGTGATGACACCGGGCCGGCCGGCCTCTTCCAGACCGGCGTCACGGACCCGGGCGGCGGACGCGGCGAGGTCGTCCAGGGCCGCGCCGCGCGCCTGGAGCAGAACGGCGGCCTCGGAGACGTCGAGGGCGACGCCGTCCCGGGCGCGTTTGAGGGCGCGACGCATGGAGTTCTCGGTGGGGCCGCCGGTTCCGGGAGTCGCGGAAGTCGTCATTCTTTGAGCATACGGAGGGGCTCCGCCGGTTCGGCCGGGGCGGGGGTGGCCTTGGGGGCTACTGGCGCGTTGCCGAGTGCGGGCGCGTGGGGGTTGCTCGCGCAGTTCCCCGCGCCCCTGAAGGGGCGCGCTGCAGTACCCCTTCTTTTGCTTTCAGGGGCGCGGGGCCGTATCGATTTACGGCTCCGCCGTGGGGCGCGACCAGCCACGACGCGCCCGCACCCGGCAACGCGGCGCAACCGCCCTCACAGGTACTCCCCGTACGCGTCGAGCATCCCCAGCACCTCCGCCTCCCCCGCCGGAGGCAACTGCACCACGACCTCCTCGATGCCCAGCTCGGCATAGTGCGCGAGCTTCCCGGCGCTCGGGAAGACGGCGTACGGCACCACCTGGAGCGCCGCCGGGTCGCGCCCAGCGTCCGCCCACACGCCCCGCAGCACCGGCAGCGACTCGGTCAGCCCGCGTCCCCCGATCGGCAGCCACCCGTCGGCATACTCCGCGATGTGCGCGAACAGCTTCGGCCCGGCGGCCCCGCCGACCAGCGTGCGCGGCCCGGCGACCGGCCCGCGCGGCTTCTGGACGGGCTTGGGATACGCGGACGACGCCCGTACGCTCCCGAACTCCCCCTCGTAAGCGGTCGGTTCCTCCGCCCACAGCGCCCGCATCAGGGCCATCCGGTCCCGGCCGAGCTCCCGCCGGTCGCGCCAGCGCACCCCGTGGTCCGCGGCCTCCTCGACGTTCCAGCCGAAGCCGACGCCGAGGGTGAAGCGGCCGCCGGACAGGTGGTCGAGGGTGGCGATCTGCTTGGCCAGGTCGATCGGGTCGTGCTGGGCGACCAGGGTGATGCCGGTGCCGAGGCCGAGGCCCTCGGTGACGGCGGCGGCCTGGCCGAGGGCGACGAAGGGGTCGAGGGTACGGCCGTACTCGCGGGGCAGGTCGCCGCCCGCCGGGTACGGGGTGGTCCGCTCGACCGGGATGTGCGTGTGCTCGGGCAGGTACAGCCCGGCGAACCCGCGTGCCTCCAGCTCACGGGCGAGCCGGACGGGGGCGATGGTCTCGTCGGTGAGGAAGATCGTGACGGCTATGCGCATGCCCCATCTGTACCGGGGGTGGCTCGATCTGTCCATACCGACTGGTCGGCATCACACGTTCCGTCTTTCACGCGGCTATGCACATGACATACGGACGCCTGTGGATTCCCTGTCCTTCCGGGGGAGTTCACGTCGGAAGGGGAGAGTGAGCGGCATGTGTGAGGACACGCACGGCATCGGCAGACGCGCGCTGTTCGTGACGGGCGCCGCGGCAGCCCTTACGTTGGGCCCCGTGAGCTTCGCAGCGGCGGACGGTCAGGACCAGGGGACTCAGAAGACGGCGACAGTGCGCGGCACGCTGCCGCCCGGCTCCCCGGACTTCGTGTACGTACCGGTCGAAGTACCCGCCGGCGTACGGGAGATCAAGGTCTCCTACACCTACGACAGACCGAGCGTCCCGGCCGGCACCACGGGCAACGCGCTCGACATCGGCATCTTCGACCAGCACGGCACCGAGCTCGGCGGCAGGGGTTTCCGGGGCTGGTCCGGCGGCGCCCGCACGGAGTTCTTCGTCCGCGCCGACGACGCGACCCCCGGCTACATCCCCGGCCCGGTCGGCGCGGGCACCTGGTACATCGCCCTCGGCCCGTACACGGTGGCCCCGCAAGGGCTGTCGTACGAGCTCACGATCACCCTCACGTACGGCGAACCCGGCACCCCCGTCCGCCCGGTGTACCCACCGCAGCGCGCCAAGGGCCGCGGCCGGGACTGGTACCGGGGCGACTGCCATCTGCACTCCTGGTACTCCGACGGCCGCCGCACCCCCGCCGAGATCGCGGCCCTCGCCCGCGCCGCCGGACTGGACTTCATCAACTCCTCGGACCACAACACGCACTCCTCGCACCCGCACTGGGCGGACCAGGCCGGCGACGACCTGCTGATCATGCTCGGCGAGGAGGTCACCACCCGGAACGGTCATGTCGTCGCCCTCGGCACGGAGCCCGGGACCTTCGTCGACTGGCGCTACCGGGCCCGCGACAACCGCTTCGGCCACTTCGCCCACCAGATCCACAAGGCCGGCGGTCTGGTCGTACCGGCGCACCCGCACGCCACGTGCGTGGGCTGCGCCTGGAAGTTCGGCTTCGGGGAGGCGGACGCGGTCGAGGTGTGGAACGGCCCCTACACCCCCGACGACGAGGTGGCCCTCTCCGCGTGGGACGCCACGCTGGTCGCCTCGGTGCGCGACAACCGGCAGTGGCTCCCGGGCATGGGCAACAGCGACGCGCACCGCGACCCGGACGCCGTCGGATCGCCCCAGACGGTCGTCCTCGCCGACGACCTGTCCCGCGAGGCCGTCCAGGAGGGCCTGCGCGCGGGCCGTTCCTACATCGCGGAGTCGAAGAACGTGACGCTGGGCTTCACGGCGACGGGCGGCCGCGGCGAACAGGCGGGCATCGGCGAACGCCTCGCCGTCGCCCCCGACACCCCGGTGACCGTCCGCCTGGAGGCCTCCGGCGTCCCCCGCTGCACGGTCCGCTTCGTCACCGACCAGGGCGTCCTCCTCACCAGCGACCCACTGCCGGTGGCCGGCTCGGGCGTGGTGGAGTGGCGGACGACCCCGTCGTACGCGGCGTACGTACGCGCGGAGGTCCGCCACGAGACAGCGGCCGGCCCCGTCCCCGGCGCCCTGGCGGCACTGACGAACCCGATCTTCCTGGGGCGGTGAGGCGGCACGCCGGTTCCGAAGGGTGGATTCCGGCGGCGGTGCCCCGTTGCCAGGCCCCGCGGTTATCGGCGGCCGTCTCGTCCGCGCTCGCTGCGCCGCAGCGCGCGACGCTCCTTTCCCGGCAGGGTGGCGGCCAACTCGCCCACCAGGGCGACGTCGTGGCTGTTGCCCTCCCGGCCGCCCCGGCACCACCACACCGGTGGGCCGGCCGCGTCCGTCGCATCCGGGTACCAGTCGTCGACGGTTCCCGGGGGACGAGGGTGCATTCCTGTCCTGTGTTCCCGGCAGACCGGCCAGACCTGCCAGAGCAACTCCATGACGGTCGACTGCGCCGCGTCCGCGACCACTTCCAGGACCGTCGCCGCGTCGTCGGGCTCCAGCGGGTCGCCGTCCTCCGGGTCGTACGCGTTCACCTGGTTGCCGTGCCAACGGCCGTCGGGCATCGCCACGTAGACCTGTCCCCTGTCGACTCCGCTCGGGGACGGAGACCGCTGAGGCGGCACGGCCATCAGTATCAGCGCGTCCTGCCCCGGCAAGGTCGCCGTCAGGTCGCGATTGACCACAGCGAGCGCCTCGCCCGGCACCGGATCCTGGTGCGGCCAGGGCTGCCATGGGGGAACTGGCGGAGCTTGCGGAATGGGTCGCACTGATCGACGCGTGCGTCGAGCCCATCGCCAGGAGGCCGGTGGATCTCACCGACCCCGACTGGGTGAAGTCACCCGCCGGACGGTGAGCCCGCGGATCCGCCGTCCGCCAGGTCCGCGACGACCGCCGCGTGGTCCGACGGCCACACACCGTCGACCGGCCCGGCCCCGGCCCGCCGTACGGCAAGCACCGTGCCGATGCCGTCGGGGCCGGCCGGTGCGCCGACGTGGACGTAGTCGACGCGGACGCTGGGGCCGAGGCCCGGGTGGACGTACGGGTTGGCGTTGTCCCAGGTGGCGGAGGGGGCGGCCGGGTCGGCGTACTCCCAGGCGTCGAAGAAGACCTGGCCGGGTACGACGGGTGCGGTGCGGGTCCCGCAGAACCGGCGGATCTCGTCGGAGTCCGGCCAGGCGTTGAAGTCACCGGTGACGACGGGCGGGAAGCCGGTGCCCGCGCGGTGGGCGGCGACGAACTCGGCCAGCGCGGTGACCTGTTGGCCGCGTACGGCCGACAGGTGAAGTCGGGAGGTCAGGTGGACGGTGAAGAAGGGCACGTGGTGGGTGGGGGCGGCGAGACGGGCGTAGAGCGCGAGGCGGCCGTCGTCGAGTTCCTCCGGCGTCGGCAGGCGCAGCACCTCGCTCTCCACCACCGGCCAGCGGCTGAGCACCGCGTTGCCGATCTCGGTGCCCGGCTCCCCGATCCGCCGCTGCCAGCGCTCGGAGGCCGGGGAGGCGGCCCAGACCCAGTGCAGACCGAGTTCACCGGCGAGCCACTCGGCGAGGTTCTCGCCGTCCGTGGCCCACACCTCCTGGAGGCCGACCACGTCCGGCCGCAGCTCACGCAGCACCGCGAGGATCGCCTTCTGCCGCTCGGCCCACGGCCCGAAGCGCCACCACAGGTTCCAGGTCACGACCCGCATGGGCCCACCGTCCCTCGTCGGGAAACCGTCCGGGGTTCCGCCGGCCGTTCGGGCCCCGTGAGAGACATTGAAAGGCATCGGCACCGCTACGGCACGGAAGACCCTGGAACCAAGTCCCGCCGCGCAGAGCACAGGTACCGGGCGTTCTCCTCCGCGCCGACGACACCGCCGCCCGGCCCCGCGCGACCGCCCGGCCCCGCTCGACTTCCGGTGGAACGGCTTGGCTTGACACTCCTTCCCGCGTTCACTGGAATGAACAACCCGCACCACTGACACAAGCGCTGGGGGCCGCATGTCCATACGGATCGACGTCGTGGGGGACGACGCCGCGCTGGAGGATCTGTGGGACTGGCTGGGGGACGACCGGGACCTGCGCGGCCGGTGCCGGCTGGCGAGCGCTCCTGTGCGGCCCGGCACGATGGGGTCCGGGACGGAGATCGTCATGGACCTCTCGAACCTCGTCGCGAGCGGGAGCGCCCTGCTCTCGGGGGTCGCCGCCTGGCTCGCCTACCGCAGGACCGAGGGGCGCCGCACCACGCCGACCGTCGCCGTGACCACGCCCGACGGCCACCGGTTCGAGATCACCGCCGATGAGCCGGCGGAGCTGGAGAGGCTTCTCACCGCCCTGTCCGGCCACCTGCACCGAGACGATGACCCGGCTGCCTGACCCCGAGGGTTCCCGCGCCGTCCTGTTCGGCGCCGCCGCCTACCGGTACGACGAGCTTCCCGACCTGCCCGCCATAGCCAACAACCTGAAGGACCTGCACGCCGCCCTGGCACCGCCGCTCGGCGGGTTCGCCGCGGAGCACTGCGCCGTCCTGCTCGACCCACCCGAGACGGTGTCCGTCTTCAACCAACTCCAGCACCAGTCCCACCGGGCCACGGACACCCTGCTCGTCTACTTCGCGGGCCACGGCATACGGAAGGTGGGCGGCGGCCTCTACCTCACCGTCTCGACGTCACAGGAAGCCAGCAAGCGGGTCAGCGCCCTCGACTACGACGTGCTGCGCGAGCTTGTGAGCGAGTCCGGCGCGCAGAACAAGATCGTGATCCTCGACTGCTGTTACAGCGGCCGCGCCATCCAGGGCATGAGCGCCGCCGCGCTGGCCGAACAGCTGGACATCGACGGCGCCTGCGTCCTGACCTCCACGGCCAAGGACAGGGAAGCCCTGGCCCCGGCGGGTGCGAGGCACACGACGTTCACCGGCGAACTGCTGCACCTGCTGCACCACGGCGTACCGGGAGCCGGGGAGTTGCTGTCCCTCGGCACCGTCGCCGAGCAGCTGCGCCGCAACGCCCGGCTGCGGGGGCTGCCGATCCCCGAGCACCTGTTCCACGGGACCACGCGCCACCTCGCGCTCACCCGCAACCCCGCCGCGCCCGCCACCGATCCCCCGGCCCCGCCGTCGGCGCCTCCCCCGCCCCGGCCCTCGGCCCAGCACGCCCACGTGTCCCGCGCGCTCGTCCTCGCGGGGACCTTGCACACCGCCAAGAAGGATCTGGCGGAGACGGTCCGCAAGAACTGGTCCACCGCCGCCGACCGGTACTTCCAGCGCATGGGCACCGAGGCGCACCCCACCGAGAGCTGGGGCGAACTCCGCTCGTGGACACGGCAGTTCGACGACCCCCGGACGGACGACGTCGAGGGCCGGTCCGTCCTCATCGACCGATATCTGACCGACCCCGCCCTCCCGCCGGACCACAAGGTGCTGCACCTGCTGCGCTGGCTCGACCCGGACGGCCCGGTCGGGTACCGCGGCCGGCCGATCACGTACGCGGGGCTGGCCCGCGCCTGCCTGTGGCGGTACACCGGTGGCGACCGAGGGGACAAGGAGCTGCTCAGGGAGTTGTCCGGGCAGGACAACCTGCTCGACACCCTGGCCGAGTTCGCCACGCTCCACGAGCTGCGGGGCGTGCAGCGACAGTGGAGAAACGCTCTGAAGACCTGGCAGGCCACCGACTTCAGGGGGTGGCCGCCCGAGGTCCGGGACTGGGCCGCCGACGTCGGCCCCGGGGCGCTGCTGGCCGCCCGGCTGCCGCAGGAGCATCTGGAGGAGCTACGGCCCCGGTGGCAGACCGGCGACACCGGGCCGCCGGACCCGAGCACCTGGTGGTACGACCGTCTGCTGAAGGCCGCCAAGGGCCGGGACACCCTGCTCGGCCGGCTGATCGAGGCCGAGTGGTCCGGGCGGGCCCGGGAGGAGGGGCTGGCCGACGCCAGGGAGCGCAAGCTGCGGCGCCGGGCCGCGGAGGAGGCTCGCGAGCGGAAACTGAGACTGGAACAGGAGGCGGCGGGACGGGAGCAGGCCGAGGAGCGGCGGAGGCAGGAGCAGCGGCTGGCCGAAATGCGCGACCGGCGGGAACGGGAGCAGCGCGCCGAGGAGGAGCAACGGCACCGGCGGCAGCGGGAGCTGGAGTGGCAGGCCGCCGCAGCCGCCCGGACGCGGCCCGCGGCCCGTGCGCTGGCCGCCCTCCGCGCGCTGGGACTCGGCCTCGGCTGGGCCCTGCCGCCGCTCGTCCTCATCTGGCTCACCTGGTGGTTCTCCAGCTACGAGTTCGACGCCGCCGAGTTCCTCTCCCTCCAGGTCGTGATCACGAGTGCGACGGCGATGTTCGTGCTGGTGCCCCGGGCCGCACGGCTCGGCGGCGCGTTCCGCCCCCGGCTGCGCATGCCCTCGTCCTGGCTGCCCTCGTCCCTGGGCGCGCCGGTGGCCGGGGTGATGCTGCTGGTCTACGGCCTGATCGGCAAGGACACGACCCTGCGGTCAGGCAGCATCAGGGCCGACTCCGGCCAACTGCGCAAGGTCGGCCTGAGCACATTCCTGCAGTACGTGGGCCGCAACAGCTACGCGCCCTCCGGCTGGGCCGTCCTCATCGCGATGCTGGGGGCGCTCGTCGTCGTCGGCTGCTGGTTCTGCGGGCTGTTCGCGGGCCAGGCGACCGCCCGCCGCTGGGAGGAACTCGCCGCCCGCGCCCGGCAGGAGGCCGACGGGCTGACCCGGCTTCCGTGAACACTCCTTGGTGGCGGTCGGGACGGGCCGCGTGCGGTGTGCGACCTTTGGACCATGTCCGATCGCAGATTCCGTGCCACCACCGCCTTCCAGCGGCACATCGCCAACCCCTTGACCCGGCTGCTTCCCTTCCAGACCCTGCTGGAGACCAGGGGGCGGGTCTCCGGGGAGCCCCGGCGCACCCCGCTGGGCGGCAGGCGGGTCGGGGAGAGTTTCTGGCTGGTGTCGGAGTTCGGGACGAAGTCCCAGTACGTGCGGAACATCCAGGCCGACCCGCGGGTGCGGGTGCGGATCGGCGGGCGGTGGCACCACGGCACCGCCCACCTGCTGCCCGACGACGACCCGGTCGCCCGGCTGCGCACCCTGCCCAAGGGCAACAGCATGGCCGTGAAGGCGCTGGGGACGCAGCTGCTGACGATCCGGGTCGATCTCGCCGACTAGGTCACGCGGTCGCCTTGTAGAACGCGTACGTCGCCGAGTACGGCACCGAGATCTGGTCCGTGCCCGTGCACGCCGCCGCCGGGGCCACGCCGCCCTCCGTGTCCAGGCGCTGGACGTAAGTGACGCCCTCGAACGTCCCGGCGCCGCGGGTGGCCGTGGCCTTCAGGAGCAGCTCGGGGACGGCGCCGTCCTTCGCGGAGGTGGCGACCGCGGAGGCGTTGACGGCACTGCCGTCGACCGTGGAGACCCAGACCGGGCCACGGGAGTGCACGGCGACCGGGCGGTGGGCGCGGTCCCTCTTGTCGGAGAGGGTGGCGGCGGGCTCCAGGAGCTTCCAGGCGCCGTCGGTGCAGGTGTAGGTCTGCACGCCGTGCGCGGAGTAGACGCCGGTCAGCTTGTTGCCGTCGGGCACGGCGAGCGCGGCGGGGGCGTGGACGGCCGGGAGGGCGGCGGGCTTCGCGGACGCGGCCTGGACGGCCGTCGTGCCGAGCAGGGTGGCCGCGGTCGCGGCGGCGACGGCCGTGGCGGTCAGGGCGATTCTCTTGACGTGCTTCATGAAGGGGGGTCTCCGAACGGGATCCGTGCGTGTTCAGGGAAGGGGGCGGTCAGGGCCGGTAACCGGAAACCTGCCGTCCCCCCTGTACCCCGGACGCTACGGACTCGTCCCCCGCGAGCGAAGGGGGTTTCCCCTTCTTTGCCCTCCCGTAATACCCCTTACGGCCCCAACGGGCAGACTCCGCGCACCTTTTGACATACCGTCACCCCGGCCAGACGATCGCCTGCACCTCGCTGTAGGCGTGCAGGGCGTAGGAGCCCACGTCGCGGCCGACCCCGCTCCTCTTGAACCCGCCGAACGGCGCCTCCATGTTCCGGCCGACGGTGTTGATCCCGACGCCGCCCGCCCGCAGCCGCCGTGCCACCCGGAAGGCGCGGGCCACATCGCCGGACCAGACGTAGTCGATGAGGCCGTAGTCGGAGTCGTTGGCGAGGGCGATGCCCTCCTCCTCGTCGTCGAAGGGGACGACGGAGACGACCGGGCCGAAGATCTCCTCGCGGGCCACCCGCATGTCGTTGGTGCAGTCGGCGAGAAGAGTGGGGGAGACGTAGAACCCCCGCTCCAGCGGCGGGCGTTCGCCGCCGACCACCACCGTCGCGCCCTCCTTCCTGCCGAGTTCGACGTACGACTCGACGCGCGCCCGGTGCTCGGCGGTGATCAGCGGCCCGACCACCGTGTCCGGCGCGGCCGGGTCGCCCACCGTCAACCGGCCCGCGTACGCGGCCAGTCCGTCCACCAGCCGGTCGTACAGACCCCGCTGCACCAGCACCCGGGTGGGCGCCGTACAGATCTGCCCGCTGTAGAAGGAGAAGGTGGTGCCTATCCCCGCCACCGCCGAGCCGACGTCCGCGTCCTCGAAGACGACCGCCGCGCCCTTGCCGCCCAGCTCCATCAACTGCCGTTTCATGTCCCGCCCGCACACCTCGGCGATGCGCTGCCCGACGGCGGTGGAGCCGGTGAAGCTCACCATGTCGACGTCGGGGGAGGCCACGGCGGCCTCGCCGACGACGGTCGACCGACCGGAGACGACGTTCACCACGCCCGGCGGGGCGCCCGCCGCCTCCAGCGCCTCCGCCATCCGGTAGACGGAGAGGGGGTCCTGCGGGGCGGGCTTCACGACCACCGTGTTGCCCATCGCCAGCGCCGGCGCGACCTTGCCCGCCGGGTTGGCCCACGGGTTGTTGTACGAGGTGATGCAGCTGACCACCCCGACCGGCTGGCGCACGGCCAGCGCACCCATGACACCGGCCCTGCCCATCGGCCCGGCCTCGTTGATCTGCGGCGGGATCGCCCACTCGGCGGGCTCCACGGTCGCGTACCGCCGGAACCGGGCAGCGGCCACCCCCACCTGCATCGCCCGCGCGGTACCCGTGGTCGCGCCCGTCTCGGCGCGGGCCAGGTCCGCGTACGCGCCCAGCTGCCCGCGGATGATGTCGGCGGCCCGCCCGAGCACCGCCGCCCGCTCCCCCGCCGGCGTCCGCGACCAGGCCCCGAACGCCTCCCGGGCGGCCGCGCAGGCGGCCAGCACCTGCTCCCGGGAGGCCTCCGGCGCCCAGCCCACGGTCTCCTCGGTCGCCGGGGCGACGACCTCGTAGTGCCCGTCGTCGGGGTCCGTCCACCGGCCCCCGACGAACAGCCGCTGCCCGTCCGCCGCCTCGCTCACCGGGTGCTCACCGTCCTGGTGTCCCGCCCGGACCGCAGCACCTTCCCCGGTACGGCCCCGCTCACCACGTCGTCCCGGATGGCCTCGACGCCGTTGACCCAGACCGCCCGCACCCCGATCGCCTTCGCGTCCAGGCGCGGACTGTCTCCCGGCAGGTCGTGCACCAGGGTGGCCTGGCCGGCGGCGATCCGCTCCGGGTCGAAGAGCACGAGGTCCGCATGCCAGCCCTCGGCGATCCGCCCTCGCTCCCGGAGCCCGAAGAGCCGGGCGGGATCGTCGGTCAGCATCTTCACGGCCTGTTCCAGACCGAGCAGCTTCCGCCCGCGCAGACAGTCACCGATGAAACGGGTGGTGTACGGCGCCCCGCACATGCGGTCCAGATGCGCCCCCGCGTCCGACCCGCCCAGCATGACGTCCTCGTGCTGCCAGGTCTCGGCGCGCAGCGCCCAGGAGGCGGGGTCGTTGTCGGTGGGCATGGGCCACAGGACGGTACGGAGGTCGTCGGCGGCGCAGATCTCGACCAGGGTGTGGAAGGGGTCCTGGCCTCGCTCCTGTGCTATGTCACGTACCACCCGGCCCGACAGCCCGGCGTTCGCCTCGCTGTACGTGTCCCCGATGACGTACCGCCCGAAGTTCGCCAGCCGCCGGAAGACACCGGCCTCCTTGGAGTGGGCGCGCTCCAGCAGCTCCGCCCGTACCCCGGGATCGCGCAGCTTCTCGATCCGCTCCGGAACCGGCAGCCCGAGGATCGGCCCCCACCCGGGGATCAGGTTCAGCGCACAGAAGGTCCCGAGCGACATGTTCATGGGCGTGAGGATCGGCATGGTCAGCGCGACGACCCTGCCGCCCGCCTTCCGGGCCCGTTCGCTGGCCTGGAGCTGCCGCGGCACCCGCTCCGGGACGGCGGCGTCGACCGTCAGCACGTTCCAGTTCAGGGGCCGTCCGGCCACCGCGCTCATCTCGGCGAACAGCTCGATCTCGGCGTCGCTGAACTGGTCGAGGCACCCGGCGACGATCGCCTCGATCTGCGTCCCCTCGTGCTCCCCGACGGCCTTCGAGAGGGCCAGCAGCTCGGCGGGGAGCGCGTGCCGCGAGGCCACCGGCTGCCCGTCCCCGTCGGAGTGGGTGCTGGACTGGGTGGTGGAGAAGCCCCACGCGCCCGCGTCCATGGCCTCGTGCAACAGGCGTACGATCTCGGTCAGTTGCTCCTCACTGGGCTGCCCCCCGACCGCATCCGGCCCCATCACGTACCGGCGCAGCGCACAGTGCCCCACCATGAACCCGGCGTTGACGGCGATCCGCCCCTCAAGAGCGTCCAGGTACTCCCCGAACCCGTTCCAGCTCCAGGGCGCCCCCTCCTCCAGGGCGACCAGCGACATGCCCTCGACCTTGGACATCATGCGGCGGGTGTAGTCGGCGTCGGCGGGCCGCCCCGGGTTCAGGGGGGCGAGGGTGAACCCGCAGTTCCCGGCCGCGACCGTGGTCACCCCGTGATTCAACGAAGGCGTGGCGTAGGGATCCCAGAAGAGCTGGGCGTCGTAGTGCGTGTGCGGATCGACGAACCCGGGCGCGAGGACCAGCCCGGCGGCGTCCTCGCTGGTGCGGGAATCCTCGGTGACGGTTCCTATGACGGCGACACGGCCGTCGCGGATGCCGACGTCGGCGACGAAAGCGGGCGCGCCGGTGCCGTCGACAACCGTCACCCCCTTGATGACGTGATCGAGCACGAGCCTTGCCTCCTCAGGCATGCGATGCGCTGACCGACCTGCTTTTAGGGGCGCGGGGAACTGCGCGACCAGCCACAACGCACCCGCACCCGCCGACGAGACCTCAAGCCCCCTCACGGAACCGCGTAGTCCGGTGCACCGGATCCGTGTCGATCTTCGGAATCACGTGCTCCCCGATCAACCGAATCGTCTGCAACGTCTCCTCCTTCGGCACCCCCACCGGCAACCCGAAGCTCAACTGGTCCGCCCCCGCCTGCTCCCACCGCTTGCACTGCCGCAGCACCTCGTCCGGGTCGCCGCAGATCAGCAACTCCTCCTCGACCAGCAGCTCCACGAACTCGGGCGTGTACTCCGGCAGCGTCTCCGGCCACACCGGGAAGCCCTCGGGCCGCGGGAAGGTGTCGTGGTACCGGAACACCAGGGACGGCAGATAGTGGAGCCCGCCGGACGTGGCGATCCGGATCGCCTCGTCGTGCGTCGGCGCGCAGATCGCCGTCGTCGTCACCATGACGTTGTCGTTGACGAAGTCCCCGACCGGCTCGGCGTTCACGATCGCCGTCTTGTACTGCTCGAGCACCCACTCCATGTCGGAGACCTTCTGGATGCTGAACCCCAGCACGCCGAGCCCCTTCCGCGCGGCCATCGCGTACGACGGCGGCGACCCGGCCGCGTACCACATCGCGGGGTGCGACTTGCCGTACGGCTTCGGCAGCACCTTCCGCGGCGGCAGCTGCCAGTGCTTGCCCTGGAAGCCGACGTACTCGTCCTGGAGCCACATCTTGGGGAACTCGGCGATGGTCTCCTCCCAGATCTCCTTGGTGTAGTTCATGTCGGTCACACCGGGGATGAACCCGAGGATCTCGTGGGAGCCGGCGCCGCGTCCGCTGCCGAACTCGAAGCGGTTGCCGGTGAGATGGTCGAGCATGGCGACCTTCTCGGCGACCTTCACGGGGTGGTTGACCTGGGCGAGGGGGTTGAAGATCCCGGAGCCGAGGTGGATCCGTTCGGTGGCGTGCGCGAGGTAGCCCAGGTACACGTCGTTGGCGGACAGGTGCGAGTACTCGTCGAGGAAGTGGTGCTCGGAGGCCCAGGCGTACTTGAAGCCGGACTGGTCCGCCTGGATGACGTACTCGGTCTCCTCCATCAGTGCCTTGTGCTCGGCCAGCGGGTCGGTCTCGGCTCGCTTGCCCACGTATCCCTGTACAAAGAGCCCGAATTCCAAGGCGGTTCACCGTCCCAAGTTCAGGTGGTCCCTGTGGTCCTTATGAGTCCTACGACTTTCTGACGTTGCGTCAGAAAGGTCAATAGATGACGGTCCGTCAGATGACACTGACCCCCGCCAGCCATCCCCCGTCGATCACGAACGGCTGCCCGGTGATGTACGACGAGTCGTCCGAGGTCAGGAAGAGCGCCAGCTTGGCCACCTCCTCCGCCCGCCCGATCCGGCCCAGCGGCACGAGCTTGCGGTACAGCTCGTCCAGCGCACGGCTCATCTCCGCCGGGTCGGCGGCCGGGTCCAGCCGGGCCGGGTTGGACATCGCGGTGTCGATGGCGCCGGGGCAGATCGCGTTGACGCGGATCCGCCGGTCGGCGAGTTCCAGCGCGGCGACCCGGGTGAGCCCGAGCACCGCGTGCTTGGTGGCGGCGTAGGTGCCGACCGCCGCCATTCCGGTCAGCGCGGTGTAGGAGGCCGTGTTGACGATGGTCCCGCCGTCGTCCAGCTCGGGCGCGACCGTCTTCATGCCCAGGAAGCAGCCCACCTGGTTGACCTGCACGACCTGCATGAACTCGTCCAGGGGTGTGTCCACGAGCGCGTTGAAGCGCAGGATGCCCGCGTTGTTCACCAGCCCGTCGAGGCGGCCGTACGCCTTCTTGGCGGCGGCGACGGCGGCCTGCCACTCCGCCTCCACGCCCACGTCCAGGTGGACGTAGGCCGCCCCGATCTCCTTGGCGAGGGCCTCGCCCTGGTCGTCCAGCACATCGGCGACGACGACTCTCGCACCCTCCGCGACGAAGAGCCGCGCCTCCTGCTCGCCCTGTCCGCGCGCCGCCCCGGTGACGATGACGACCCGCCCGTCCAGCTTGCCCATGCCACTGCCTCCCTCAGGCGAGACGGGGCGCGACGTCCGCCCCGAACGCCTGGATCTGGTCGATGAGTTCGGCCCGGCTCCGGCTGCGGAACCGCACCTGGATCTGGTCCACGCCCATCTCGCCGTACGCCCGCAGCGAATCGGCGAGGGCCTCGGGGGCACCGCTGAGGGTGCGGCGGCCCACCGCCCAGTCCGGGGTGCCGACGTACAGCGGTTCGGCGATCGCGCCGACGGTGATCGGCTCCTCACTGCATCCAACAGCGGCTCCGCCGCGGGCGGCCTCCTCGCGCAGCCGCCGCAGCCGGGCGATCTGGGAGGGGAGCCGGTCCCGGGGGTCGCCCTGCGACAGCCAGCCGTCACCCTTGAGCGCGGCCCGCCGCAGCGCGGCCGGCGACGACCCGCCGACCCACACCGGCACCCGCTCCTGCGCGGGCCGGGGCCGCTGCCCGAGCCCCTCGAAGTCGTAGAACTTGCCGTGGTGGGTGGGGAACTCATCCGGCCCGAGCGCGGCGCGCAACGCGTCGACCGCCTCGTCGAGCACCGCCCCCCGCTGCCCGAAGTCCACCCCGAGCACCTCGAACTCCTCCCGTACGTGCCCGGCCCCGACCCCGAGGATCAGCCGCCCGCCGGAGAGGTGGTCGAGGGTCGCGTACTGCTTGGCGGAGAGCAGGGGGTGCCGCAGCCCGACGACGGCGACATGACTGAGCAGCCGTATCCGCTCGGTCACGGCGGCCAGGTGGGCGAGGGTGGCGACCGGGTCGTACCAGACCGTGCTCATGGCGGACGCCAGCCGGCGCGGGATCGCCACATGGTCGCAGACGGCGAGGTACGCGAAGCCCGCGTCCTCGACGGCCCGGGCGATCGCGACGAGGTCGTCGACCCCGGCCCCGGCCTCCCAGCCCTCGGCGTAGATGGTGGACTGGGACTGGACGGGGAGTTGTATCCCGTACGCCGGACGCCCGTCCGGCAGGCCTTGGTTGGACACACACCCTCCTGAATCCGACTCCCGAATCTGATGGACCGTCACATCAGCACTGCCGGAGCCATCGTCTTGCCTGACGCCCCGTCAGACAAGAGTCGCGGGCGTTGATCGTCCGGTGAAGAATGTCCGCCTCTCTGACTGATTGACCCGGGGTCGTCGTGGTCATGTCCCAGGCGCGCGTCACCGGGTGAGGGCGGCCCGACCAGGGCTCGTACCGGCCGGTGACGACTCGGGCTTCCGGGTCGCATCGGACACGGGGAGACCGAAATGATCCGCAACCGCATCGCCGCGCTGGCCGCCACCGCAGCCGCCGCGTCCCTGCTGCTGACCGCCTGCAACGCCACCGACCAGGCCGCCGGTGCCGCCTCGGCGGCCAAGGACGGTGTCGGCGCCGCGCTGCAGAGCCTGCACTTCGACAGCGGCACCGCGAAGCAGCACAACGCCACCCCGAAGACGGGCGACTGGGCCCCCGCCGCCGGCAAGCCGGCGGTGACCCCGGCCGCCAGGAAGTGGGTGCAGCTGAGCGCGGCCAGGGCGGGGGACCTGAACCCGGTCGTCGTCAACGGTGCGGGCTTCACCCTCTACCGCTTCGACAAGGACACCGCGAACCCGTCCAAGTCCAACTGCAACGACGCGTGCGCGACCACCTGGCCGCCCGTCGTCGTCGCCCCCGGCGGCAAGATCTTCATCGACGGTGTGAACAAGTCCGCCGTCGGCGTCGTCAAGCGCGCCGACGGCAACCTCCAGGTGACGATCGGCGGCTGGCCCGTCTACCGCTTCAGCAAGGACCTCAAGCCCGGCGACACCAACGGCCAGGGCGTGGGCGGCACCTGGTTCGGCGTGACGCCGGACGGCAGGAAGGCCGGGGTCCAGGACCAGAACCAGGGAGGCACCGGCGGCACCGGGACCGGTACGGCCGCCGCGACCAGCGTCGTCCTCTCCGACCAGACCGACTTCGGCGACCCCTCCGAGGGCCTGGCCGGCTCCGGCTGCCAGAACGTCGCCCGCGACGACGCCGCCTCCTCCCTCCGGGCCTCCGGCGCCCTGAAGATCTGGTCGGAGAAGGACTGCAAGGGCGAGTCCAAGGTGGTCCAGGGCGACATCGCCGACCTGGCGTCGATCGGCTTCGACAACAAGATCTCCTCGGTGTTCTTCGGCTGACGCCGGCAGGCACCACCGTCCTGTGCCCACCGTCCCGCGCCCAAGGTCCCCGGCGCGGGACGGTCACGGCAGCCCCCGCGGAGCGGTCCTCACGAGTTCGCGCCCGGCCCCGCCCACAGACCGTCCGCCGTCAGGCCCAGCAGGTCGATCGCGTTGCCGCGGACGATGCGTTCGACCGCGTCCGGGGCCAGGTGGCCCATCTGGGACTCGCCGACCTCCCGGGACTTGGGCCAGGTGGAGTCGGAGTGGGGGTAGTCGGTCTCGTAGAGGACGTTGCCGAGGCCGATGGCGTCGAGGTTCCGCAGGCCGAAGGCGTCGTCGAAGAAGCAGCCGTAGACATGCTCGGCGAAGAGCTCGGAGGGCGGGCGGGTGACCTTGTCGGCGACGCCGCCCCAGGCGCGGTTCTCCTCCCAGACGACGTCGGCGCGTTCGAGGATGTAGGGGATCCAGCCGATCTGGCCCTCCGCGTACATCACCTTCAGGTCGGGGAAGCGCTCGAACTTGCCGCTCATCAGCCAGTCGACCATCGAGAAGCAGCAGTTGGCGAAGGTGATGGTGGAGCCGACGGCGGGAGGGGCGTCGGCGGAGGTGGACGGCATCCGGCTGCTGGAGCCGATGTGCATGGCGACGACCGTGCCGGTCTCGTCGCAGGCGGCGAGGAAGGGGTCCCAGTCGTCGGTGTGGACGGAGGGGAGCCCGAGGTGCGGGGGTATCTCGGAGAAGGCGACGGCCCGGACGCCGCGGGCCGCGTTGCGGCGGACCTCCGCGGCGGCCAGCCGGGCGTCCCACAGGGGGATGAGGGCGAGGGGTATCTGGCGGCCCTGGGCCAGCGGGCCGCACCACTCCTCCACCATCCAGTCGTTGTACGCCCGGACGCAGAGCAGGGCCAGTTCGCGGTCCTTGGCCTCGGTGAAGGTCTGCCCGCAGAAGCGGGGGAAGGTCGGGAAGCAGAGCGCGGACTGGACGTGGTTGACGTCCATGTCGGCGAGCCGCTGTGGCACGTCGTACGACCCCGCCCGCATCTGCTCGTACGTGATCACTTCGAGCTTGATCTCGTCGCGGGAGTAGCCGACGGCGGTGTCGAGGCGGGTGAGGGGGCGGTGCAGGTCCTCGTAGATCCACCAGTCGCCGATGGGACCGTCGTCCCCCTGCTTGCCCATGACCGGCTTGAAGCGGCCGCCGAGGAAGCTCATCTCCCTCAGCGGGGCCCGCACGATGCGGGGCCCGGTGTCCAGGTACTTCTTCGGGAGGCGGGACTGCCAGACGTCCGGCGGCTCCACGGTGTGGTCGTCGACGGAGATGATCAGCGGAAAGGTGCCGTCCTGGGTGTCCATGGCGCTCACGGTAGCGCCGATCTGACGAACCGTCAGCTAGCGGAGTGACGGTTCGTCAGGCGGATGGGCGGCAGTCGCAGGCCGCGTGCCTAGCCAGCACGGCCAGCTCGTCGTCCTCCAGCCTGCGGGTGCGGCGGGCGGCGGGGTCGTAGGCGACACAGGTGCTCACGCAGGTGCAGAACACCTGGTCGCCGCGGGTGATCCGGCTGGTCAGCTCGAAGGAGGAGCGGCGGACCGTGCCCACGGTGGTGCTGATGACGGCCGGTTCCGGGCGGAGGTCGAGGGCCTCGGTGTAGTCGAGCTCGTGGCGGGCGTAGATGACCCGGACGCGAACGGCCTGGCCGGGCTGCCCGGGGTGGCCGCGCTGGAGGTAGAAGAAGTCCACGTGGGCGTCCTGGATCATCTCCAGGAGGCGGACGTTGTTCACGTGGTTCATCGGGTCCAGGTCGCTCATCCGGACCGGGCGGCTGTAGAGGTGGGGGCGGTGGTGGTGCGACGGCGCCGGGGCGGAGGCCGTCGGGGCCGCCAGGGCCCGCAGGGTCGCGTGGCTCACCGGACCGCTCCGAGTGCGTCCTCGACGAGGTCCGCGGCGGCCGGCACGCCGCCCGACCGTCCGAGCTCCGTGCGCAGGGCGTTGACCCCGGCGCGCACCACCGGGTCCTCGGCCACCCGCAGCACGGCCTCCCGCAGCGCCCGCGCGGTGACCTGCTCGCGCGGCAGGTGCACGCCCAGCCCGAGCTCCTCGATCCGGCCGGCGTTGACGCGCTGCTCGGCCATCTGCGGGATCGCCACCATCGGCACCCCGTGCTGGACCGCCTCCATCGTGCCGCCCATCCCGGCGTGGGTGACGAAGACGGACGCGTGCGCGAGCACGGCCAGCTGCGGCACGTGCGCGTGCACCTCGAAGTGGGCCGGCAGCGGGCCGAGCACCTCCGGGGTGACGTCCGGGCCGACGGCCATCACGACGTGCAGCGGGAGGTCGCCGAAGGCCTCGACGCACGCCCGGTAGAACTCCGGGCGCCGGGTGAACTGGGAGCCCAGGGAGACCAGCAGCACCGGCACGTCGGGGCGGGGCGGCTGCCAGGAGCCCTGGTAGGAGCGGTCGCCGAGGGCGGGGCCGACGTAGGCGACGCGGCGGGCGGCGACCGTGTCGGCCCGGCGCTGGAAGGCGCGGGGCAGGAAGGCGATCGCCTGCTCGGGCCGCTCGACCTCGTGGATGCGGGCGGGGTCCAGGCCGCGCTCGGTGAAGGCGGCGGCGAGGGCGTCGTACCCGGGGAGTTCGGCGAGGCCGCCGGCGCCGTCGAAGAACTCGGGGAACAGGCCGTCGTAGGCCATGTGCGTGGGTGAGCACAGGACCGTCGGCACGCCCCACCGGGCGCCGAGCAGCAGGCCCGCGAAGCCGTAGACGTCGTAGAGGACCAGGTCGGGGCGGTCGTGTTCGTACGCCCTGGTCAGCGCGGGAAGTGAACCGAGCGAGGCGTGGACGGCGCGGGCGAAGCCCTCCGCGAGGCGCTCCGGCGCGTCCGAGCCGTCGCCCTCCACCGGGTAGACGACGGGCTCGGCGCCGGCCGCCTTCACCACGTGCGTGAAGTCCTCGGTGATGGCGTACGTGACCCGGTGGCCCCGGCGCACCAGCTCCTCCACCACTCCCAGGGTCGGGTTCACATGCCCCTGCATCGGCAGGTTCACCACGGCGATGTGCGCCGGGTGCGCACGGCGGCGCGGGGGCGCGGAGGAGGGGGCGGCGGGGCTGGTGCCAGGCACGATGAGCGTTTCCTGTTCCTGAGCGGCGTCGGGGCGCCCGTCGGTTCTTGGGGACCGTGGGTGTGGGGAGACGGGCATCGGTACAACGACACCGGCCCGCCTCACGCGACTGGCAACGGGGGGAAGACAACCCCTTCGTGGTGACTTACCGGGCGACGGGTTGACCGGGTGGGGGTGCGAGCAGGGGATGTCGGGTGGGCGGACGGGCGTGACCGGGGGGCGTGGACGGACGTGACTCGGGAGGCCTTGACGGGCGTGACCGGGAGTCGGGGGCGGGCGTTGGGCGGCGTAGGGACCGCCGTCCGCCACGACAGGAGCCGCCTCATGCCCGGACCGTATCTGCCCTTCATGGAGGAGGGGATGGCCCGCTGGCCGTTCGGCCCGCCCAACGCCGGGGTCGCGCTGGACTTCACGGGGCCGCCTCCCCAACTCGGTGAGCTGCACACGCTGGTGCGGGAGCGGTGGGCCGGACTGCCCAGGCTGGCCCGGCAGTTGGTACGGGACGAGCGGCGACCGCTGTCGGGGTGGTCGCGCCGGCACCGCTGGGAGACACCGGCCGCCGGCCGCGATCCCGCCGACCAGGTCCTCGACACGGGCACGGCGACTCTCCAGGACGCCGTACGGGACTGGTTCCACCGCCCGTTCCCCGGCGGCGAACCGCCCTGGAACCTCCACCTACTCCACGATCCCTCGGCGGGCGGGTTCACCCTCCTCTTCCGTATGCACCACAGCCTGCTCGACGGCCGGTCGCTGACCACCCTGCTGCGCGCCCTCCTGGACGGCTGCGGCCCGGTGGACGCCACCGCCGCGGCGGCCGGTCCGGGCGAACTGCGCCGGGCACCCGCGGCCGGCGGCCAACCGGGCCTGCTGACCACCGGCCTGGCGGTGCCGCTGCCCGGGAAGGGCGAGCGGCGGACGGCGTACGCGGTCCTGCACCTGCCCCCGGAGCTCGTGCGGGACGCGCGGCGGCACCCCGGGGCGACCACCAACACCGTGTTCCTGGCGGCCGTCTCCGGCGTCCTGCGCTCCTGCCTGCTGACCGCCGGACCCGTCGACCTCACCCAGGGCGCCAAGGCCGCCGAGGCCGCCGGACCGGTGTGGCTGTCGGTCCCGGTGGACCAACGCCCGGCCGACCGCGGTGACTTCCTCGGCAACGCGTTCTGCAACGTCCGGCTGCCCGCCCCCGTCGCGCTGCCCGGCCCCGCCGACCGGCTCCGGGCCTGCGCCGGACTGCTCACCACCGTCACCCGCCCCCTCGGCAGGGCGGAGAAACTGTTCGAGTCGGCCGTCACCGCCCTCCCGGGCCCGGCCCAGGCACTCGCCCGCGGCCGCCTCTTCGCCCCCGCCTACGCCCCCGCCGCCTGTACCTACGTCCATCTGCGCGAGACCGGCCGCACCCTGGCGGGCCGCCCGCTGCGCCGGATCTCCCTGGTCCCCATGGTCCCGCCGGACGACACGGTCACCTTCGCGTTGGGCGGCTGCGCCCGCGGCCACACCCTGAGCGTGTCCACCAACTCCGGTGCCGAGGACGCGGACCTGCTCGCGGAGTCGTTCCGGCACGAACTGGGCCTGCTCGCCGAGGCGGACGCCGTGTGAAGGCTGTGTGGACCCCCGCGTTTCGCCCTGTGATCGGTATCTCCCCCGGCTGACGCAACCCGCCCGGACAAGGCAGACTGACGGGGTGAAGCGGGATGTCTAGGGGGACGGGCATGGACGGTGGACCACGGGTGCCGGAGCAGCGGCGCGCCCCCTCCTCGGCGGAGGCGGCGGCGTTGCGCTTCAGTGTGCTCGGTCCGGTGCGCGCCTGGCGGGCCGAGGAGCCGCTCAACACCGGCTCTCCCCAGCAACGCGCCCTGCTCGCGGCCCTGTTGCTGCGCGAGGGCCGCACGGCGACCGCGGCCGAGCTGATCGACGCCCTGTGGGGCCCGGAACCGCCTTCGCAGGCACTGGCGGCGGTACGTACGTACGCGTCCCGGCTGCGGAAGGTCCTGGACCCCGGCGTCCTGGTGAGCGAGTCCGGCGGCTATGCCGTCCGCGGGCTGGGCGAGGGTGCCCTGGACCTGGCGGTCGCCCAGGAGCTGGCGGCGGAGGCGGAGAAGGCGAAGAACGCCGGGGACCTGCACCAGGCACGGGAGGTACTCGGGCGGGCGCTGGCCGAGTGGGACGGCGAGCCGCTGGCCGGGGTGCCCGGACCGTACGCGGAGACTCAGCGGGTCCGGCTGGAGGAGCTGCGGCTCCAACTTCTCGAATCCCGCCTGGACATGGACCTGGAGCAGGGCTGCCACGCGGAGGCGGTGTCGGAGCTGACGGCCCTCACGGCGGCGCATCCGCTGCGCGAACGCCTCCGTGAACTCCTCATGCTCGCCCTGTACCGCAGCGGCCGCCAGGCGGAGGCGCTCGCGGTGTACGCGGACACCCGCCGGCTGCTCGCGGAGGAACTCGGCGTCGACCCGCGGTCGGGCCTGCGGGACCTGCAACAGCGGATCCTCCAGGCCGACCCGGCCCTGGCGGAGCCCTCGGCCCCGGCGGCGGAACCCGCCGCCGTCCAGGTCCGCCCCGCCCAGCTCCCCGCCACCGTGCCCGACTTCACCGGACGCTCCGCCTTCGTCACCGAGCTGAGCGAGGTGCTGGCGTCGGCTGAGGGCCGGGTGATGGCCGTGTCGGCGCTGGCGGGCATCGGGGGCGTGGGCAAGACGACCCTCGCCGTGCACGTCGCCCACCAGGCCCGGTCGGCCTTCCCGGACGGCCAGTTGTACGTGGACCTGCAGGGCGCGGGCCCGCGGGCGGCGGAACCGGAGACGGTCCTGGGTTCCTTCCTGCGCGCCCTGGGCACACCGGACTCGTCCGTCCCCGACTCGCTGGACGACCGGGCGGCCCTGTACCGCTCGGTCCTGGACGGCCGCCGCGTCCTCGTCCTGCTGGACAACGCGAAGGACGCGGCGCAGGTACGTCCGCTGCTGCCGGGCACCGAGGGCTGCGCGGCGCTGGTCACCTCGCGCGTCCGGATGGTCGACCTCGCCGGGGCCCATCTGGTGGACCTGGACGTGATGTCCCCGGACGAGGCCCTGCAGCTGTTCACGAAGATCGTCGGCGCGGAGCGGGTGGCCGCGGAGCGGGAGGCGGCCCTGGACGTGGTGGCCGCGTGCGGGTTCCTCCCCCTCGCCATCCGGATCGCCGCGTCCCGTCTCGCCGCCCGCCGCACCTGGACGGTCTCGGTGCTGGCGGCGAAGCTCGCGGACGAACGCCGGCGCCTGGACGAACTCCAGGCCGGCGACCTCGCGGTGAAGGCGACCTTCGAACTGGGCTACGGCGCCCTGGACCCGGCCCAGGCGCGGGCGTTCCGCCTGCTCGGGCTGGCGGACGGGCCGGACATCTCGCTGGCCGCGGCCGCCGCCGTAATCGATCTGCCGGTGGAGGCGACCGAGGACCTGCTGGAGTCCCTCGTCGACACCTCGCTCCTGGAATCGGCGGCGCCGGGCCGCTACCGCTTCCACGACCTCGTACGGCTCTACGCGCGTGCCTGCGCCGAACGGGACGAACAGCCGCCCGGCGAGCGGGAGGCGGCGATGTCGCGGCTGCTGGACTTCTGCCTGGCGACGGCGGCGGGGGTGTACGCGATCGAGCGGCCGGGGGACCGGCTGGTGGAGCACCTCGAAACCACCGAATACCCGGGGCTGACGTTCCAGGACCGCCACCGTGCGCAGGACTGGCTCTACGCGGAGGCGATGACTCTGCTGGCCTGCGTCCGGCAGTCGACGGCGCCCGCCCTGCTGAGGCGGGCCGTGGACCTGTTGTGGGCGGCCGTGGACCTGACCGAGTCCGGTGCCAACTCCCGGGAGTACGAGGCGACGGCCGCCGCCATGCGGGACGCGGCGCACGCCGCGGCGGACGTGCGGACGGAGGCCCGCGCGCTCGTCACCCTGGCCAACGGCCACCATCTGATCGGCCGCTTCGAACTGGCCAACGAGCAGGCGAGCGAGGCGGTCCGGCTCGCGGACGCGGCGGGGGACCCGTTGCCCGGCTGCTGGGCGTCCAACATGCTGGGCATCATCGCGCTTTACCACAACAGGCTGGAGGACGGCGAGGCCCACCTCACCCGCGCCATCGACAGCTTCCGCGCCTGCGGTGACGGACCCGGCGAGGCCAGCGCGCTCTGCAACCTCTCCCGGATCCACCTGGCGATGGGGCGGACCGCGAGCGCGGTCTCCCTGGCACAGCAGGGGACGGGAATGTACGACGCCATGGGGCACGCGCTGAAGGGTGCCAACGGCCGGTACGCGCTGGGCCTCGCACTCACCCGGGGCGGCCAGTACAACCAGGCCGCCGAGCGTCTCCAGGAGGCCCTGGAGGTGTTCCGGGACAGCCGGATGCGGCTGTGGGAGGGGATGTCCCTGTTCCGGCTCGCCGAACTCGACCTCGCGGCGGAGCGGCCCGCGCAGGCCGCGACCAACGCCGAGACGGCCCTCACCCTGCTGCGCGGGATCGGTGGCGAGTGGCGGCGCGGGAACGTGCTGACGGTACTCGGCCGGGCCCTGAGCCTGATCGGGCATCCGGGCCGTGCGCAGGTGTGCTGGCGGGAGGCGCTCACCATCTTCGAAGGGCTCGGGTCCGCCGAGGCCGACGAGGTGAAGTCCCTGCTCAGGCCGAGTGCGGTTGCCTGAGGCGGGGCGCCCTCGGAGAGCGGGCACGGACGCCCGGCGGACGTTCATCATTCGTTTATCACCGCACGGCACTCTCGTCCTGTCAATCCGTCGCGTCGGGGGGCAGACGGTTCGGCCGGGGCCGCGCCTTAAGGTGTAGCGGCCCGGAAGCGTCCGCCCGGCGGCCCTACGGGGGAGTCGCCGGGCGGGCCTTCCCGTCCACAGCATCAAGAACATTCAGGGGAGCGAATGATGAG
>NZ_JBHXLU010000062.1:0-72247 GCF_042720695.1 Streptomyces sp. NPDC058457
CCTGGCACCTCACACCGGCCGGCGCATGACCACAGGGGCTTGTCCGGCCTGACGGCCGGACAACCCCTCACCAAGATCTTCATGAGCCTTCTAGGCCTCGATGCGGTTCGCCGAGCGCAGGCGCTGGAAGCTGCGGGCCAGGAGGCGGGAGACGTGCATCTGGGAGACGCCGAGCTCCGCGCTGATCTGCGACTGGGTGAGGTTGCTGTAGTAGCGCAGCAGGAGGATCCGCTGCTCCCGTTCGGGGAGTTGGACGAGCAGGTGGCGGACCAGGTCGCGGTGTTCCACGCCGTCCAGGGCCGGGTCCTCGTAGCCGATGCGGTCGAGGAGGCCGGGCAGGCCGTCGCCCTCCTGTGCGGCCTCCAGGGAGGTCGCGTGGTACGACCGGCCGGCCTCGATGCAGGAGAGCACCTCCTCCTCGCTGATCCGCAGCCGCTCGGCGATCTCGGCGGTGGAGGGGGAGCGGCCGAAGGCGGTGGTCAGGTCCTCGGTCGCGCTGTTGACCTGGACCCACAGCTCGTGCAGCCGGCGCGGTACGTGCACGGTGCGCACGTTGTCCCGGAAGTAGCGCTTGATCTCGCCGACGACGGTCGGCATCGCGAAGGTCGGGAACTGTACGCCCCGGTCCGGGTCGAAGCGGTCGATGGCGTTGATGAGGCCGATGGTGCCGACCTGGACGACGTCCTCCATCGGCTCGTTGCGGGAGCGGAAGCGGGCGGCCGCGTAGCGCACGAGCGGGAGGTTCGCCTCGATGAGCGCCGCGCGCACCCGGTTGTGCTCCGGCGTGCCCGGCATGAGCTCCTTCAGCTGACCGAAGAGCACCTGGGTCAGCGCCCGGGTGTCGGCGCCCCGCCGCTTCTCAGGGGCGGGGGCGTCGCCTTGGGCGGGAGCGGCGGCGGTCTGGATGAGGGGCTCGGTGGCGGTCTGGGCCGGGGGCTGGATCGGGGTCTGGGCGGGGGCGGGGGTCTGAGCGGGGGCGGGCGCCTCTTCCTGGGGCGGCGCAGAACTGGCCGACACGGTCAACGCCACCTCTTCATCGGTCAATCATCCGTCAAAAGCGGTCATAGCATCACAAGACATGTGCACTGTGTGCAAGCACCTCATAACGTCGTGTTGGGTATTAATACTGGCAAGTTGAGGCATAAGGCGCAGTAAAGCCCCCCGCCGTCGCAGGCGAGGGGCTCGGGATCCGGCAGCGGCCGTACGGCTCAGAACCCGTAGTCGGCGATCACCCACGTGGCGAACTCCCGCCACTGCGCCGCGGCCGCCTGGTGGGCCGGGTGCTCGATGTACCGCTTGAGCGCGTCCCGGTCCTCGACCGCCGAGTTGATCGCGAAGTCGTAGGCGATGGGGCGGTCGGTGATGTTCCAGCCGCACTCCCAGAAGTGCAGCTCCTCGATCTGGTCGCCGAGGGCGAAGAAGGCCTCGGCGCCCGCGACGGCACGCGGATCGTCGCGCTCGACGCCCTCGTTGAGCTTGAAGAGGACCAGGTGGCGGATCATGGGCACTCCCAGTGCTGCTACTTCGCCCCGTCGGCCAGCCAGGTGAAGAAGTCGCCGACGGACTTCGCGGCGTCCGATATGCCTTGGAAGACTATCTGGACCCAGTCCGCCGCCTTGGGCGGGTCCGTGATGATCACGTAGAGCGCGAAGATCACGAGCACGTAGACGGCGATCTTCTTGGCGTTCACCGCCACCTGGCCTCTCCCCTGTCCGTTCCCCCGGTTGCCGGGCGCGAGTGTAACCCTCCGATCATTTTGTATGACCAACGGCGCGATGGATGCCGGATTTTTTTCTCCGATCCCCCGAAGCGTGAACCGATCGCGGGGGCCGCTCCGATGAAGGGCCGAGGGAACGCGGACGAACCCGGGGCAACCGGAGTCGGCCGGAGCCGAGAGGGAGAGCGCAGATGCTGATGACAACGATGGCCTTCGCAATGGTCGCCCTGTTGATCGTGTTCGTGGTGGCGGCACTGCTCGACTGTGTCCGCACACCGGCGGAGCGGGTCAGGTACGTCCCGAAGTGGCTCTGGCTGCTGTTCCTGCTCCACGCCCCGGTCTTCGGAGCCCTCGTCTGGAACTACGCGGGCAAGCGCCCCGAGCCCTCGGGCCGGTCCGGCCCGGGTGCCGTAACCGCGTGAAGGGCGGCTCCGAATGCGGAGCCGCCCTTCATACGACAGCGGTAGCGGAGGGATTTGAACCCTCGGTGACTTGCGCCACACTCGCTTTCGAGGCGAGCTCCTTCGGCCGCTCGGACACGCTACCGAGGGAGACCTTACAGCACGGGGGGCCGTGCTCTGAAATCGGTATTCGGGGGCCGGGACCGGCCCCCGCGAGCGGGTCAGCGGGTGCGGAAGAAGTCCGTGAGGAGGCGGGCGGACTCGTCCGCCAGGACGCCCTCGACGACCTCGGGGCGGTGGTTCAGGCGCCGGTCGCGGACGACGTCCCAGAGGGACCCCGCGGCGCCGGCCTTCTCGTCCCGGGCGCCGTAGACGACCCGGTCCACCCGGGCCTGGACCAGGGCGCCGGCACACATCGTGCAGGGCTCCAGGGTGACGACCAGGGTGCAGCCGGTGAGCCGCCACTCCCCGAGCGCCGCGGCGGCCCGGCGCAGGGCGAGGACCTCGGCGTGCGCGGTGGGGTCGCCGGTCGCCTCGCGTTCGTTGTGCCCGGCGGCGAGGACCGTCGTACCGTCCGGGGACAGTACGACGGCGCCGACGGGGACGTCCCCGCCCCGGACGGCGCGGCCGGCCTCGGCCAGGGCGAGCCGCATCGCGGCCCGCCAGCGGTCGCGTACCGGGTCGGGGGACCCGGGTGCCTCGTGGAGGGTCAGCGGACGGTCTCCAGGACGTCGGAGGCGCCCAGGGCTTCGGCGATCTCGCTGAGCGCGTCGTCGCTGAGCGCCAGCAGCTCCTTGGCGCTCACGCCCAGGTCGTCGAGGATCGCGGCGTCGCCGACCGGGCCGGCCGGCACGGCGGAGCCGTCCGCGTCGTCGTCGGCCTCGGCCTCCGGCTCACCGTCCTCGGTGCCGTCGAGGTCGAGGGCGTCCAGGTCGTCGGATTCGTCCTTGGGCTCCCTTCCGAGCAGTTCGTCGGTGAGCAGGAGCTCGCCGTACGAGCTCCGGGCGGCGGCGGCTGCGCTGGAGACGAAGACCCGGGGGTCCTCCTCCCCGTCGACGCGCACGACGCCGAACCAAGCGTCTTCCTGCTCGATGAAGACGAGCACCGTGTCGTCGGCCTCCGAGGCCGATTCCCGGGCCAGGTCGGCCAGGTCCGACAGGGTCTCCACATCGTCGAGCTCTGTGTCGCTCGCTTCCCACCCGTCTTCGGTGCGCGCGAGCAGTGCGGCGAAGTACACCGTGACTCTCCCACTGGTCTTAGGCGTGCCGGTTGGGGGTCCCCCCGGCGGAGGTTCTGGGCGGGGAGAGCTGTGCTCCGAGCCCCACCCACTCGGAATCGTGGCAGAAACAAGGCGTTCAGGGGACGTCTTCGGCTCCCTGTGTCTGGCAGTTTTGATCGCACGTATGCAAAGAGGCTTCCATGCGTCCGTCAACGCAGCCACCAGCGCACTCGTTGCCGCCACCTGCGGATCGTACGCGGGTTTTCCCGCAGCCCACGCACGGCCTTCTCCGTGACGGACCGCAACGCGCCACAACCAGTGGATCTTTGCCGAAGGATCGGCTTTACGACTCTTGCCGAGTCTTGTGGGCTCTTACCGGGTCCTGGGGACTCTTACCGATTCCTACCAGCGGAACGTCCGCATGCGCATCGCGTGCCGCAGCCGGGCCGCCTTGGCGCGGCGGGGCTGGACCCGCTCGCGCAGCGCCCGCGCCTCGGCGAGCTCGCGCAGGAACCGGGCCCGGCGTCGCCGCCGCTCGGTCTCCGTCTCGCCCTCGGGCGCGCCGTACGCACGGTCGGGGCGCTCGGGTCCCTCAGGCAGCTCAGGCACGGTCGCACCACCCCCGTCCGACACCTCCACTTTCCCCCGGATGGGGGGTTTGATGCCAGCGTCGGCTCGCGCGGGCCTGCGCGAGGTGGGCGGGGGCGCGGTTACTGTTGTGGACATGCGTCTCCACGTCGTCGACCACCCTCTGGTCGCCCACAAGCTCACCACGCTGCGCGACCAGCGCACCGACTCCGCGACGTTCCGGCGGCTCGCCGACGAACTGGTCACCCTGCTCGCCTACGAGGCGACGCGGGACGTGCGGACCGAGGCCGTCGACATCCTGACCCCGGTGGCCGCCACGACCGGCGTCAAGCTCGCCCGTCCGCGCCCGCTGGTGGTGCCGATCCTGCGGGCCGGGCTCGGCATGCTGGACGGCATGGTCCGGCTGCTGCCGACCGCCGAGGTGGGCTTCCTGGGCATGATCCGCAACGAGGAGACGCTCCAGGCGTCCACGTACGCGTCGCGGATGCCGGAGGACCTCTCCGGGCGCCAGGTGTACGTCCTGGACCCGATGCTGGCCACGGGCGGCACGCTGGTCGCGGCGATCCGCGAGCTCATCAAGCGCGGCGCGGACGACGTGACGGCGGTCGTGCTGCTGGCCGCGCCCGAGGGCGTCGAGCTCATGGAGCGGGAGCTGGCGGGAACGCCGGTCACGGTCGTGACGGCGGCGGTGGACGACCACCTCAACGAGCACGGGTACATCGTGCCGGGGCTGGGGGACGCGGGGGACCGGCTGTACGGCGCGGCCGAGTAGCGAGCCTTTCGTCCACCGGCTGAGTGGCGGTGTTCGGCTTGTCGGGCCGAGTGGCGAACACTTGGTCCGCCGGACCGATCCGCGAAGCTTTTGCCGTTGCGCCGTTGCGCCGTTGCGCCGTTGCGCCGGTGTGTTGGTGTGTTGGTGCGCCGGTGTGTTGGTGTGTTGGTGTGGGTCGGCATCTTTGTGTCCGCCGCAGCGGTACTCACCCGCGACGGCGGTGTCCGGCGGTGCCTCGCGGTGCCCGGCGGGATCCTCGCCCGGGCGCCGTGCGGGCCGGGCGCGTCGGCGGCCGCGGGTTCGTTGTGGCTGGTCGCGCAGTTCCTCACCCAGCCTTCGGCCGGGGGTACCCCCGGCGCCCCTTGCGGGGCGCTGTTCGGCAGCCCCTTTTCGGGCTTTACGGGGCGCTGTTCAGCAGGTCTTCTTCGAAGTGGACGCCGTCGGTGCGGGGTTGGACAGGGCCGTGATCGCCTTGGCGGCCGTTGCCTGGGGGGTCAGGGTCTTGAAGGCGTTGCCGATGATCAGGTCCAGGGCGGTGCCCTTGCGGCCCGCCTCGGTGCGCTGGTCGGCGGCCGTCACCTGGGTGGCCAGGACCGGGAGCGAGGTCTTCAGGGCCGAGGCCGGGCCGAGCAGTATCGCCGTGCCCTTGACCTTCTGGTCGAACTTCGCCGGCGCGTTGCCGATGTCGCCGATCTTGAAGCCGCGTTTCTTCAGTTCGTCCGCGGTGTCCTTGGCCAGGCCCGCGCGGGTCGTGGCGTTGTAGACGTTCACCGTGATCTGGGCCGGCTTCGGTAGCTCCGCGGACCGCGCACCGGCCGCGGGACTCGCGCTGGCGGTGGCCTGCTTGACGCAGTCGCCCGCCGAGCCGGCCGCCGAGGCCGTCCCCCCGCCGCCCGTGAAGACGTCGATGAGCTGCAGGGTGCCCCAACCGACCAGGCCGAGCGCGGTGACGGAGGCGACCATGGAGAGGACGAGCCGGGCACGCCGCCGGCGCGGGCGCATGCGAGGGTATTTGTCCCCTGTGATCCGGTACTGGCCGCCCATGCCGGGGGGAGTCAGCATGCTCATGAGCGCAGCGTAGTGCGCCACGGGTGCGTTGACTAATAGATGATCATCCGACGGTGCCCGGTCCAACCCGAAAGGGCCAACCGGCGGCAAATGCCGGATGGCTCAAGGGTGTCAGTCGAGTTCGAGCACGCGCGCGTGCAGCACCTGACGCTGCTGGAGGGCGGCGCGGACCGCACGGTGCAGCCCGTCCTCCAGATACAGGTCGCCCTGCCACTTCACGACGTGCGCGAAGAGGTCGCCGTAGAACGTCGAGTCCTCGGCGAGGAGGGTCTCCAGGTCGAGCTGCCCCTTGGTCGTCACGAGCTGATCGAGGCGGACCGGGCGCGGTGCGACGTCCGCCCACTGCCGGGTGCTCTCCCGGCCGTGGTCGGGGTACGGCCGGCCGTTTCCGATGCGCTTGAAGATCACACGGAAAGCCTACCGGTCCAGACGTTCCGGGCGCAGCCATGGCGAGCGAGTGCGACGCTGGAAAAGACTCCGTAAAGGTCACCAAACGGGCTAAACGGGAACAGGGGGTCCGATGATGAGTGCCGGTGAGGCCGACGAAGCCGATGCCACGACCCCGTCCACGACCCCGTCCAGGACCCGGTCCATGACCCCGGCCAGGGACGCAGCCGACCCCGCGGGTGCCACTGACCCCGCAGGTGCCACTGACCCCGCGGGCGCCACCGGTCCCGCCGACCCCGTGGTCGCCGGGATCGCCGCCGGGTACGCCTTCACCGGTCGGGCGCTGGAACTCGGTGCCGTTCTCTGGGACGGGCGGTGCCGTCCCGACGCCCCGGTCCGTATCCCCCTCCCTATGCTCAACCGGCACGGCCTGGTCGCCGGCGCCACCGGCACCGGCAAGACCAAGACGCTCCAGCTGATCGCCGAGCAGCTCTCGGCTCAGGGCGTCCCGGTGTTCCTGGCGGACATCAAGGGCGACCTGTCCGGCATCGCCCGCCCCGGGCAGCCGGACGACAGGGTCCGGGGCCGGGCCGGCGAGGTGGGGCAGGAGTGGACGGCGACCGGCTTCCCCGCCGAGTTCCTCGCGCTCGTCGGCCTCGGCCACGGCATCCCCGTCCGGGCGACGATCACCGTGCTCAGTGAGAGGGGCGCCCCGACGCCGGTCGCGGCGACCCGGCTGCGGGCCCCCGAGTCCCTGATGGGGCCGGTGGACGCGGCGGAACTGGACGCGGCGGTGCGAGGGTCCGCGCTCCACGGGCGTTATGCACAGGCTGTGGACCGGGAGTCGGCGTACGAGAAGCTGCAGCGGACGCCGGCCGAGCCGAAAGCCGCCGAACCGAGGGCCCCGAATTCCCCGAAAGAAGAGCCGTCGCTGGTCGAACAGGTGGTCAGCAGCGGGATGTTCAAGTCCCTCGCCCGGTCGGTGGGAACGCAACTCGGCCGTGAGATCACCCGGTCGCTGTTCGGTACGGCCCGCAGACGCAGGTGAGCCGGGCGCCCGTACGGGCCACCCGGCTCAGCTCCGCGGGATCAACCGCGTTTCTGCTCCTGCGGTTGCGGCCTCGACGGCTCCGCCGTCTTCGTCTCCGCCTTCGGCGTGCTGCGGACGGCTTCCGCGCGCAGCAGGGCGCGCAGGACCGCGTACGGGTCTGAGGACATGACTGTGTTCCTTGCCTAGAGCTGACTGACCTGGGGGAGTGCGGGACAGGCAGGTCGGTCAGCAGCGCAGGACCACGGTGCGCAGGAGGGGCGTGGCGTACGGCGGACGCGGTGCCGTCGGGCCGGGGCGGTGGGGGTCCGCCGGGCCGGCGGGCCGCGCCGCGTCGGAGAGCGGCGCGGGGCGCTGGGGTACGTCGGCGCGGTGGACGGCGCGGGCGGGTGGCCGTAGCGGGGTGTCGAGGGCGTCGTGCTCGAAGGTCTCCGCCGAGACGGCCGGGCCGGCCGCCGCGAGCGCCTCCACAGCCGTCGGGACGCCGGCCAGCAACAGGGCGAGCAGCAGCACGAGCGCCCGCAGCCAGGCGGGGCCTGGTTGCGGGCGACGTCCGGTCGGGGGACCGCTGCTCATGGCGGTCATCTCCCCGCGTGGTGGGCGGTGTTCATCGCGTGGGGCGCGAGATCCGCTCGCTCGGCGTACCGGCGGGGCGCGAAGTTGACGAAGCCGACGGGCCGGTCCCGACAGAGGCGGTGCCGGCGAGGCCCGCGCTCGTTCGGTCTGTGCCCTTTTGGTCCGCGCTAGTTCGGTCTGGGCTCGTGCGGTCTGCGCCCGCGGGGCGGCCGGTGACGCTCACAGGGCCTGCGGGATCTGCTTGGCGCGGCCGCGGATGCCGAACGCCGTGACGATCTCGACGATGCCGACGACGACCAGCCAGATACCGGCGACGAGGGTGAGCACCGCGACCGACCTGAACGGCGAGACGATCAGCACGATGCCGGCGATGAACGTGACGATCCCGAGGAAGATCATCCAGCCGCGGGCGGGCATTCTGTGGTCGTGTACGGCGGCGAGCGTCTGGGTGATCCCGCGGATCAGCCAGCCGATCCCGATCCACAGGGCGAGCAGCAGGATCGACTCCAGGGGGCCCCGGAAGCAGAACAGGCCCAGCAGGATCGACAGCGCGCCGCTGATGAAGGCCAGTACGCGCAGCGAGGTCGTCTTGTGCGTGCCGAACGCGGCCACCAGCTGGAAGACGCCGCTGATCAGCAGATAGATGCCGAAGAGCACACCGGCGGCGAGCAGCGAGGCACCGGGCCAGACGAGGATCAGGATGCCGAGGATCAGGGAGGCGATCCCGGTGAGCAGGACGGTCTGCCAGGCGGCCTCGGAGAGGGCGTGCAGCGGTCCCTCGAAGGGAGGTTCGGGCTCGTGCCGAGCGGTGCCGGTGGCATGCGCCTTCCGGTCGTCGTCGGCGGGGCCGGTGCTGGGGGGCTCGGTCATGGTTCCAGCTGAGACCGACCGGGGCGGCCCTGCCAGCAGGACGGGGCCGGACGGGTGAGCCCTCGGGTTCGGCGGATCCGAGGGATCGGGGCAGCCCCTACTTCCCGCCCGCCTTCGCTGCCTTCGCCGCCGCCTTCATCTCCTGTTTGTGGGCCCGCACCTTCGCCAGCGACTCGGGCCCGGTGATGTCGGCCACCGACCGGTATGCCGCCGCCTCTCCGTACGCCCCTGCCGCCTCCCGCCACCCCTTCGGCGTCACCCCCAGCTGCTTCCCCAGCAGCGCCAGGAAGATCTGCGCCTTCTGCTTCCCGAACCCGGGCAGTTCCTGGAGCCGCCCGAGCAGCTCCGCCCCGCTGTCCACGTCACGCCAGATGCCCTCGGCGTCACCGTCGTAGTGCTCGACGAGGTACTGGCACAGCTGCTGAATGCGCTTGGCCATGGAACCGGGGTATCGATGCACGGCCGGCTTCTCGGAGAGCAGCGCGGCGAACGCCTCCGGGTCCTGGGCGGCGATCTCGTGCGCGTCCAGGTCGTCCGTGCCCATGCGCTGCGCGATGGTGGCGGGCCCCTTGAACGCCCATTCCATCGGCACCTGCTGGTCGAGCAGCATGCCGGTGAGCGCGGCGAGCTTGCTGCGGCTGAGGAGTTCGTCGGCCTCGGGGTCCTGGGCGAGGTGCAGGACGGGGGCGTTGGAGTCGGCATTGGAGCTGGCGTCGGCGTTGGCGTCCATGGCCCGATGATCCCGCGCCAGGACCGCCCTCGCGCGCCCGCAGGTGCCCGGCCTCCTCGATCTCCACACCCCTCACGTACGATTCCTCCGCGATTCAGCTTAGGTAAGGCTAACCTCAGACAAGGGGGTCACAGGGTGACCATCGAGACGTACCGCGACGCCTGGGGCATCCCGCATCTGCGGGCGGCCGACGCGCACGAACTCGCCCGCGCACAGGGCCGGGTGACGGCGCATGACCGGGCCTGGCAGCTGGAGGTGGAACGGCACCGCGCGCAGGGCACGTCGGCGTCCTTCCTCGGCGGCCCGGCCGTCGCCTGGGACGTCTTCGCCCGCCGGGCCCGCCTCGCGGACACGGCGAGACGTTGCTTCGAGGCACTGGAGAGACGGGACCCGGAGACGGCGGAGTGGGTACGGGCGTACGTGGCCGGCGTCAACGAGGGCCTGCCGGCCGGCGCCGCCCGCACGCCCGAGTTCGTCCGCACCGGCCTGACCCCCGGCACCTGGGAGCCCTGGCACCCCCTGGGCGTCTGGCTGGCCACCCACATCCTGTTCGCCGGCTTCCCGGCCAAGCTGTGGCGCGAGGAGGCGATACGGCACCTGGGCGAGGAGGCGGTCCCGCTCTTCGCCACGGACGGCCCCACCACCGCAGGCAGCAACGGCTGGCTCCTCGCGGGCACCCGCACCACCACCGGCCACGCCCTCCTCGCCGGCGACCCCCACCGCTTCATCGAGGCGCCCGGGGTCTACCAGCAGATCCGCCTCGCCTGCCCGGAGTTCGACGTCATCGGCCTGGCGGTCCCGGGCGTCCCCGGCATCGCCCACTTCGCCCACACGGGCACGGTCGCCTGGTCCATCACCAACGCGATGGCCGACTACCAGGACCTCTACCGGGAGCGCCTGCGGCGCACGGACACCGGCGTGGAGGCCCTCGCCCCGGACGGCACCTGGACCCCGGCCGACCACCACACGGAGACGATCGAGATCTCCGGCAACCCCCCAGTACAGATCGAGGTACTCGAAACACCCCGGGGCCCGGTCATCGCCGGGGGCCCGGAGGATCTGCAGACGAGGACAGCGGCGGCGACGGCGGGGACGAAGAAGGGGGCGACGGCGGGGACGAAGAAGGGGGTGACGGAGGCCGCGGAAGCGATGGAGGCGGCGGAGACCGCGGAAGCGATGGAAGCGGCCGAGGTGACGAAAGCGATGGAGGCGGCGGAGGTGACGGGGGCGGCGGAGATGGCGAAAGCGGCGGAGGCGATGAAGACGGTGGAGGCGATGGAGACCGCGGAGGAATCGGCGGAAGCGGCGGCGGACGAGCACGACCGTGAACCCCGCACGCCGTCTCTCGCCCCGCACGCCGGACGACCTCCCACGGCGCACGCACCGGCAGTCGCCGACGGCGGTCAACCCCCGCAGGGGCCACCCGCACCCGACCACGAAAGTCGCACGGGTGGTGCGGGTGGGAAACCACACGCCGATGGCGAAGCCGAGGCGTTGGCGCTCCGCTACCCGCCCCGCGTCACCGAAGACCTCGGCTTCAGCGCCCTCCTCCCCCTCCTCCGCGCCCGCCACGTCACCGACGTCGACCGAGCCTTCGACGCCTGGACGGAGCCCGTCAACGTAGTCCACGCCGCCGACACCGCCGGAGGCACCCTGCACCGCGTCGCCGGCCGCGTCCCCGTCCGCTCGCACACCAACCGCACCCGCCTCGCCCCCGCCTGGCTCCCCGGCCACGACTGGCAGGGCTGGCACGAGATGCCGTACGGCGACATCACCGACGGCGTGGCCGTGATGGCGAACCAGCGCGGCCCGGCCACCCCCCTCGGCGTCGAGTTCGCCCCGCCCCACCGCGCCGACCGCATCCGCACCCTCCTCGGCGAGCGCCGCACCTGGTCCGCCGCCGACATGCCCGCGATCCACACCGACACCCACCTCGCCTCCGCAGCCCCCCTCCTCGACCGCCTGTCCGCCCTCGACGACGTCACCCCCGAGGCCGCCGAACTCCGCGACCGCCTCCTCGCCTGGGACCGCCGGATGGACGCCGACAGCACCGACGCCGCCGCCTACGCGGCCGTACGCTCCGCCGTCGTACGGCACCTCGCCGCCCACCCCGCCTTCGCCGCCCTCACCGAGCCCCCGGCCCACCCCGAGGTCCTGCTGCCCTGGCTGGCCCTCACCCCCCGTATCGCCTTCGCCCTCGAACACCTCCTGAGGGCGGAGGAGTTGTACGGCGTCGACCGCCCCGCCGTCGTACGCGCGGCCCTGGAAGAAGTCGCGGCCGGCCGGCCCACCGGCACCTGGGGCGACACCCACCGCCTCACCCCCTGGCAGGCGCTGCCCGATCCGTCGTACGAGGACGGACCGGCCCTGTCCGGTGACCACGACTGCGTGCTGTGCACCTCCGCCGTCCCCGGCCTCACCGACCGCTCCGCGCGCGGCCCGGCCGCCCGCTACGTCTGGGACCTGGCCCGCCGCGACGACAGCCGCTGGGTGGTCCCGCTCGGCGCGGACGGCGTCCCCGGCGCCCCCCACCACACCGACCAGCTCCCGCTGTGGCTCAAGGGAGACCTGGCCCCGGTCGTCACCGACTGGGACCGACTGGAACGCGCAGACCTCGGCGACCTCGGCGACCTCACCGGCCCCGCAAGCCCCGCAGGCCCCATAGAACTCACGGAAGAGAACGATGTCTGAGCACCCCGCACACCACCCCGTCTTCGAACACCCCGTCGCCGGCTTCGGCACCGTCCGTCTCCGCCCCCTCGACCCCGAGCGCGACGCGGACGTCGTCCACACCTGGGTCAGTGCGGAACGCGCCGCCTTCTGGGGCATGACCGGCCTCACCGGCCCCCAGGTCGCCGAGATCTACGCCCACATGGCCACCCTCGACACCCACCACGCGTACCTCGCCGAGAAGGACGGCACCCCGGTCGGGCTCCTCCAGACGTACGAGCCGGAGGCCGACCGGGTGAGTGAGTGCTACGACGTCCGCCCCGGCGACATCGGCGTCCACGTCCTCCTCGCCCCGCCCGGACCCGATGGTCCCCGCCCCGGCTGGACGGAGGCCCTCCTGAGCACCTTCACGGCGTACGCCCTGCGCACCCTCGACCGCCACCGCATCGTCGTGGACCCGGACGTCCGCAACGAGAAGGCGATCGCCCGCTTCTGGCGCCAGGGCTTCGAGCTCGGCCCGGCCGTCGTACTCCCCGAGATCGACCTCCCCGACGTCCACCTGCCCGAAAAGCGCGCGCAACTGGCTTTTCTCACCCGGCCGGTAGCCTTCCCGGATGTCCCGGACGCTGACTCCCGATGACCTGATCGCCCACTACGGCCTGGAGCCGATCCCCCGCGAGGGCGGCCTGTTCCGTGAGACCTGGGCCGGTCCCGCACGCGCCGACGGCCGCCCCGAGGGCACCGCGATCGTCGGCCTCCTCACCGCCGACGACTACTCGGCCCTGCACCGCCTCCCCACCGACGAGATCTGGCACTTCTACCTGGGCGACCCCCTGGAATTCCTGCTCCTCGCCCCCGACGGCACCACCCGCACCCCCGTCCTCGGCCCCGACCTCCTGGGCGGCCAGCACATCCAGCTGACCGTCCCGGCCGGCACCTGGATGGGCGCCCGCGTGGCACCCCCGGGCGCCTGGACCCTCTTCGGCTGCACCATGGCCCCCGGATTCACCTTCGAGGGCTACGAACACGGGAACGCGGCCCACCTCACGGCGCGTTACCCGTCCGAAGCCGCCCGCATCACGGAACTCTGCCGTCCATGACGACCCACCTACTCGACGGACAAGTCGCTCTGGTCACGGGCGCCGGCGGCGGTATCGGCCGGGCCATCGCCCGCCGCCTGGCGGAAGAGGGCGCGGCGGTGGCCCTGCATTGCCTCACGGCCGTCGGGGCGGCACACGAGGCGGCCTCGGGCATCACGGCCGGCGGCGGCCGGGCGACGGTCGTACAGGGCGACCTGAGCGACGAGGAGACCTGCCACCGCGTCGTCCGCGAGGCCGCGGAGTGGGGTGGCGGACGGCTCACGGCGCTGGTCAACAACGCGGCCGTACAACCCGTACAGCCCCTGCCCGGCATGACCGCGGCCGACTGGCGCGCGGTCGTCGACACCGATCTCACCAGCGTCTTCGCCTGCACCCAGGCCGCCGCCGAGATCATGCGCGCCCAGTCCGGCGCCGGCGCGATCACCCACATCGCCTCCATCGAGGCGACCCACCCGGCCCCCGGCCACGCCCACTACAGCACGGCGAAGGCGGCGGTGGTCATGCACGCGAGGGCGGCGGCCCTGGAGTACGGCCGTCTCGGCATCCGCGTCAACACCGTCTCCCCGGGCCTGATCGACCGGGAGGGACTGGCGGCGGACTGGCCGGAGGGGGTCCGGAGATGGCAGGAGGCGGTGCCCACGGGCCGGTTGGGAAGCGTGGACGACGTGGCGAACGCGGTCGTCTTCCTCACATCACCGCTCGCGTCCTGGATCACCGGCCACGACCTGGTGGTCGACGGCGGGGTATCGGCACGCCCGACGTGGTGACGCGCCCCGTAAGGGGCGCGGGGCTGTATTTCATGTGCGGCTGCCGCCGCGTGGGCGCGACCAGCCCCCACCCACCCGCAGACAAAATGAGCGCTACAAGCTTCCCAGCCGTATGACCCAAGAACGCGTGTTTCCGAACTCGGAGCAGGTGACGTGAGCGAAGAACACGACAAGCGGCGAGCGATGCCGATCGGCAACCGCAGGAACCGGGCCCTGCGCGCCCTCGCACTTCTCGGCACCCTCCTCGCCGCCCTCCTCCTGGCCTCCGCCGGCCCCGCCTCCGCGCACGCGGCCCTGCGCGGCAGCGACCCCGCCGACGGCGCCGTGCTCAAGTCGTCGCCCGGATCCGTCACCCTCACCTTCACCGAGTCCGTCGGCCTGCTCGACGACTCCTTCCGGGTGTACGACCCCACCAACCACCGGGTGGACACCAGCGACCCCGGACACGGCCCGGCCGGTTCGGACACCGCCCGGATCACCTTCCCGAAGAAGCTGGGCACCGGCACGTACACCGTGGCGTGGCGGATCGTCTCGGCGGACAGCCACCCCGTCTCCGGCGCCCTCACCTTCTCCGTGGGCAAGCCGTCGGCGACCACGGCGACCGTCTCCACCGGCCCCGTCGAGAACCCGCTCACCGGCAGCCTCTACAACATCGGCCGCTACGTCGCGTACATAGCCGTGGCGCTGCTCATAGGCACCGTCGCCTTCCTGACCGGCTGCCGCCCGCCGGATCCCGCCCCCCTCCGCACCCCGGTTCGCACGGCGTGGTGGGCCCTCCTCGCCGCGACCCTCTTCCTCTTCGTCCTCCGCGCCCCGTACGAGGAGGGCACCTCCCCGGCGACGGCCTTCGACCTCTCCGCCCTCGGCAGGTCGGCGACGGGCCGCCCGGGCCTGGCCCTGCTGGTCAGGGTGGCCCTGCTGGCACTCACGGCAGCCCTCTACCTCCTCCTCCGCAAGCGCGTGAGCCCGACCCGCCTGATCCGCCCGTCCCGCCCCCTGCTCGCCACGGCCGCCGCCCTCTCCCTCGCCCTGGCCCTGACCTGGGCGGCGGCGGAACATGCCTCGGCCGGTATCCAGGTCCCGCTGGCCATGACGTCGTCCGTCCTGCACCTGCTGTCGATGGCGCTCTGGCTGGGCGGCCTGACGGCCCTCCTCATCACCCTCCACCGCACCACCACGTCCCTCCCCGCCGTCGTCGTCACCCGCTTCTCCCGCGTGGCCTTCGCCTCGGTGACGGTCCTCGTCGTCACCGGCGTCTACCAGTCCTGGCGCGGCCTCGGCTCCTGGCAGGCCCTCACGGACACGTCGTACGGCAGGCTGCTCCTCGTCAAACTCGCCGCGGTGACCCTGCTGCTGGCAGCGGCCTCGCAGTCCCGCCGCTGGACGGCGAAACTGGCGACGGTCCCGGCCCCGGCGCCGGCCGCGACCGTCCGCGACCGCGTCCCGCTCCCGGTCGGCGCCCTGGCCCCGGCGGACCCACCGACCGCGGAGGATTCGACGACCCTGGGGGAAACACCGCACCTGGGAGAACCGTCGACTCCGGAGGAACCGCCGACTTCGGAGGAAGCGACCCCCGCCACCGGCGCCACCCCCGCCACCTCCGCCGGCCGCCACCAGGCCGCCCTGCGCCGTTCGGTCCTGGCCGAGGTGGCCATCGGCGTCGCCGTCCTGGGCATCACCACGATCCTCAGCGGCACCCTGCCCGGCCGGGCCGCGGCCGAGGCGGCCGCGTCGGGAACGGTGTCGGACACGACCGGAATCCCCGCGGCCGCCGTCGCCATGGTCCCCTTCGACGTCGGCACCCCGAACGGCCACGGCAAGGTACAGATCACCCTGGACCCGGGCCGGGTCGGCAAGAACTCCGTGCAGGCGGTCGTCTTCGGCCCCGACGGCGGCATCTCCACCGTCCCCGAACTCCGCCTCTCCTTCACCCTCGCCGCCCAGAAGATCGGCCCCCTCCCCGCCAACGTGACCGACCGCGGGGGCTACTGGGCCGCCGACTCAGTCAACATCCCCATCGCGGGCGAGTGGACGATGACGGTGACGGTACGGGTGTCCGACCTGGACCAGGTGACGGTGACGAAGAAGATCCGGATCGCCGCGTAGCCGGCCCGCTCCGGCCGCTCAGGCGCCCACGGTCCCGTCGACGCCCTCGCGCAGGAAGTCGGCGTGCCCGTTGTGACGGCCGTACTCCAGGAGCACGTGCAGCATCACCATGCGCAGCGACACCTCCTCCTCCCACCTCGGCTGGTATCCGGCCTGGTCCAAGGAGCCGGCCGCGCGCTCGATACGGCGCGAGGTCGCCACCTCGGCCTCCCAGGCGGTGAACGCCTCCTGCCTGGTCGACCCGCTCGCGTCGTACGCCGCCTGGAAGTCGATCTCGTCGGACCACACCAGGGGCGCGTCCTTGTCCTCGAAGACCCGGCGGAACCATGCGCGCTCCACCTCCGCCATGTGCCGCACCAGGCCCAGCAGCGACAACGTGGACGGCGGCATCGACCGCTGCCGCAACTCCTCGTCGGTGAGCCCTTCGCACTTCATGGCGAGGGTCGCCCGGTGGTAGTCGAGGAAAGCCCGCAACATGTCCCGTTCACTGCCGAAATTGGGTGGTCCTGTGCGGTCGTCGCTGCTCACTGGCCGTACTCCTCATCCGTTCCGCTCATCCGCCCCCGCCACCCGGGCGCAGCAGCAGTATCCGCCCGCAGCGTGCGCGGATACCGGTGAAGATCCCGAATTGCTCGAAACCAGGGCGCCTAACCAGTCAGGCTCAGGACGAGCCGGAAAAGTGAGACGGACAACGTCGAAGGGCCCCACCGCGAACGATGGGGCCCTTCGACAACGTGCCCGATGAGGCACTGGCGGAGGATACGAGATTCGAACTCGTGAGGGGTTGCCCCCAACACGCTTTCCAAATGTTCGTCTGGGGGTTCGTGGACGCGCGGATCCGCTCTGACCTGGGACGGAGCAGTCGATCTGGCTCAGTCCGGACCGCACCGGACGGAGGCGAATGCAACCAGAACTGCATCCACTGGGAGAACCAGCCCCCTGCTCACACGCTGCGCCAAGCGTTGAGCAGTTCTTCGGGTTCGTACGCCGCCTGGAGCCCGGAACAGCTGGTCCCGTTACGGGAGACCGCCACGAGCGGTACGGGCTCGTCGGTGACCGCCGCGCGGTGCTTCTGCAGTGCGGCCAGGTCGTGGCTGTCGAACGCGGAGTTCTCCAGCCATTTGACCGAACCGAGGAAGAGCAGTTCCTTGGCCACCGGCTGCCGGTCGGCGCCCACCAAGTCGATCTCCACGTCGTTGCTGCGGGTCCAGTATCCGCCGATCGCCGGGGCTGCGGGCAGCATCCCGTCCGGCAGGAGGCGGGCGAGGGATTCCCGGACGAGGGGTTCGATCGCGCGGCCCCGCCAGCTCGTCCACTGCTCCTTGATGCGGCTCAGAGTGAGATCTCCCCGCATTCGTTCGATCTCCGCCATGTGCGGGTCCAGAAACGCGAGCCAGAACCGGAGGTAAGGGTCGGCCACTCGGTAGCGGCGTTCCTTCGACGGCCTCAGCGAGAGCGGCAGCTCGGCGGCCACGACCCTCTTCTCGGTCAGGAGGTCGGTGGCTCGGGTGAGAGTGGTGTGGGCGATGCCGCCGGCCGCGCGAGCGATGTTGGTGAAGGTTCGCTCCCCGGATCCGATGGCCCGCAGTACCTCCCTGCTCATCGCCTGCGGTGGAAACTCCGCGGCCAGTGAGCGCTCGGCGGAGACCAGCAGGGCCGAGATCGGGTTGTCCAGCGAGTCGCGGAGGAACTCCCAGACGTCTGCTCCGGCCCGCCACTCGGCGCAGATCAGGGGGAGCCCTCCGGTGATCAGAGCGGCATCGAACGCGGCTGCCGCTGACAGGCCGAGCATCTCGCTGATGTCGGCCGGGTTCAGGGGCCCCACGATCATTTCCCGGCCCCGTTGGTGAAAGGGGCGGTCGTAGCTGTTCAGCGCCTCCATCATCGACAGGTCGGATCCGACCAGGAGGAGAAGTACCGGCTTACGGCTGAGCAGCCGGTCCCATGCCCGCTGGAGCATGCCCTCGAAGGCATCGATTCGGTCCATGAGATACGGGACCTCGTCGATGACGACCACGCTCGGGCTGTCGTCGGGAAGGATCTCCGCGAGCAGCCTGAACGCCGCGTTCCACTGCCCCGGGGTCTCCTCCGAGAACAGTCCCCGCTCCGGCAGGTTGGATCTGGCGACGGCGTCGAGCAGCTCCGACAGCTCGTCCTCCGCGGTGCCGCCGGCAGCGGTGAAGAAGAGGTGCGGCGTCTCGGTACGCCGGAGGAACTCCTCGACGAGACTGGACTTGCCGACCCGCCGCCTTCCCCGCATGAGGATGCACTGCCCCGGCTTCGCCGACCCGACGGCAGAGCGAACCGCCTGCAAGGCGTTGCCGAGCACGCTCAGTTCGCGATCCCGCCCGATGAAACGACGCATGCAAGCCTCCCGATAGCAATAGTATCCCCAGGGATAGTATTGCTATCGATACCATCTCCCATTCATTCGGCAGGAGGCTCATGACGCCGTGGATACGGGAGAAGGTGACAGATGGTTCGCGTGCCCGGTGACGATCGATGTTCGTCGTGGAAGGTATCCGCTGCCGAAGAGGGTCGGCTTCCAGCGCGGTCGGCGTGGCCTTGAGCAGCCGGTCTGTCAGCACGTTGAGGTCGGCGTCGGCGCACTTGTTCGCGGGGCCGGGTGGCGGTGCTTCGGAGCGGCGGCTCCGCCCGACGTTCCTTCGCGGGAGCGGCGCAGCAGCGACCACCCTGTGCGGTAGGCGCTTTCGATGTGCACCGTTTCCTTGGTGTCTCGGCTATGGGCGGGCGTAGCTCGCGGCGCGTAGTGAGGCGAGCGCCGTTGTGGGTGGACTACCGCTGATCAGGACCGTCGGGGCGAGCTGCCGCAGGGCGGGCTTGGGCAGGCCGCAGGGGGCGGTCGGTTCGGCCGGGAGTGCAGGTTGATGACGGCCACCAACCGCGTGCCGGGCGGCAGAGGTCCCAACGGGGCATGCCGGCAAACCGAAGTCGCTTCCGCGCCGAGTTCAAGGATGGCGCCCTTGTCCGTGCCCGACGCGACGAATCGGCCGCCGAAGATCAGCGAAAGCCTTCTTCGAATTTCTATTCTTCGCCGAGATGAGAAGCGCCATTTTCTACATCATCGGGATGTACGATGGAGTCCTGGATGTCCAAAGTATGCATAAGTGACTTGACCGCCACGACCCGGCTATTGCCAATCCAGAGTACCCTGAAGGGGAGGGAGCCCTTCCTGGCCATCTTTGACGCTTGTGATTCTGAAAGGCCAATAATATTGGCAGCCTCGCTGAAGCCAATATATTGCGGCAGGAGATCAGAAATCCGATAGTAAAGATTCCTCCCGTCTACCCATGATCGCCCTGCCTGCGTTGGAGTAAGGGCGGGAGAATCTACCTCATCACGGCAACCGTTGCGGAGTTTGTCATGAAGGGTCTTGACGTGATCCATTACTCCCATTCGCTGCAACAGGGCTCCTGTGCGCTCCCCGCGAATTCTCTCATCGGTATCCGGATCCCGTACCGTGGTGGCGTCAATGATCGACGAGGCGCGCAGCGTGGAATCTTCCTCATGCGCGGCATCAGCAATCAGATGCTCCGCACTTGTTGCACATGTTTCCGAGCTTCCGACTTCCACCAGCTCACGAGCGGCACTGAACGCGTGAGTCATCATAGTGTCCAGGAGTGCCTTGGAAGGCGTGCCACCTGCCCTGGAAAACCATGCTTGCAGGGCACCTTCCATCATCGCCGACCTGATGTCAGAGACATCGTAATTCCATTTTCGTGCCAACTCTCTCGACTATCCCGCAAAGTATGGAGTCAGTAGATCCAGTAGGATCATCAACCATTTTTCTCGCTCCTGTTGGTCACTCTCTCTCGCCAAAGTGTCCGCCGACTCCCAGAGGCGCAAGCTTGCTACGGATTTCGATCGACCAAGTCGAACTTTGTCGCGCAAAACCTGGTATGTGGGATGATTCTTGATTGCGCACACTTGGACATCGCCGACGTGCGCACAGATGGGCTCCCCGCCGCAGTCGCGCAGAAGTCGTTCAGTGATGAGAGTGAAGACATCGCGCATGGTTTTCCTCTCGCGCCGCCGGATTGGGCCTACGGAAAATCATGAGTCGCGGCAACTGTGCTTCGGGGATCTCTGCTTAGATTTAGCCCTAATCGAGTGAAGTATGTTTGACGGTACAACGATATGCTGGCGTGAGTAGCGGTACTCGACAGGTGGCACTCGGCCTAGGGCAAGGTGAGGCCCTCGGCCAGATGGGTCGAGCTCGGTTGCGGCCACGGAATTCGACCTGACCCGGATGTGAATTCGGTGGCCGCGGCTGATGCCTCGTGGTCCACTCCGCCCGGGTTGACGGACGCCGTTCGCACGGAGAGGGGAGGGGGGCGAACGGAGGGTGCCATCCAGGCCCGCGCAGCGCGCGCCGCCTCGGCCGGCATATGGGCGGACTGTAGCGGTGCCGGTCCTGGATCAGGAGTCCTTGGTCCAGCGCCCACCGGGCGCCTGGTGCGAGGCCGAGGCCGACAGCGCCGAAACAGGATGAACTGCGACTGGCCCAGCACGCCGCGGCTCGGCGTGCGAGCAGCTTCCGGGCCGCTGTGGTGTTCCATGAGTGCGGTCAGCCGCTGCGGCTCGGTGCCCGGAGGCTTGACGTCCGATGCCGCCAGCATGCTGCGCAGCTCGTTGAAGGTCGCGCCCGCGAGCTGCTGTTCCGGCGCCAGGGGCGCGTCCCATGCCTGGCGCGGCGGTCCGGCCATGCGGAGCTCGCCCGCGCCGTCCGGCCAGACCGGAGCGTGATCGGCGAGCACTTCCAGCGCGGTGTCCAGCGCGCGAGTGGTTTCCTCGTCCGACGGGGCAGTGCCACCGATCCCGGGCGCTGAAGACGGTCCGCCAGTTCCGCCACCGAGCGCGGTTCCGGAGGGGACATGCCATGCACTCGCGCTCCGAGCACGCGTTCGCGGTGAAACCGCCGCGACGTCCACCGCCAGGTTCCGTAGGGGCCCGCCACGGAGCCGGCGCCGACCACCCGCCGTGAGATGCGGCAGCGTGCGCCTGGCTGCCCACCGAGATGTCCTCAATGTCGGCTGTAAACGCAACCAAAAATGCAACCGGTTCACGTCGAAGAGCCGGGCCACGATCGTGGCCCGGCTCTTCGTTTCGCCTGTTCAGGCTGCTGCGGAGGATACGAGATTCGAACTCGTGAGGGGTTGCCCCCAACACGCTTTCCAAATGTTCGTCTGGGGGTTCGGTGGCGATCGAGGGCGTCCTGACCTGCGGCGGAGTGGGGCATTCGGAGGGCGGCGGACGTTGCCGGACGGGTATGAATGAGACCAGAACTGAGACCAGGCTGCCGGGTTATACCTTCTTGACGACGACGGTGTCCGGGAGGAGCTTTTCCAGGTCGTCCACGTCCGAGGTGAAGACGGTGACCTGTCCCTTCTGCTGGCGTGCGATGACAGCGAGCATGGCATCGATGGCGTATTTGTGGCCGTGCAGCTTGGCGTCGCCGAGGAGTCGGCGGGCCTGGCGGGCCTCGTCCTTTCCGATATCGGCGACCTTGAGCCGGGAGAGCACCCAGTCCCAGCGCTGCTCGGTGGTCCTGCCGTCGTACGCCTCCACCAGTGTCATGGGCGACGTGACCACTTCGGCTTCGCCCCGTGCTGCGAGATCGAGCCAGGCGATCATCTTCCGGTCGCCGCGCACAGCGAGGGACAGGGCTTCGCAGTCGAGTACGAAGGCGCGCAGTGGCCGCTGCCCGTGCTCACCGGCTCGCTTGGTCACGCGGCCTCTCCAGCGTTGTGTCCTCCGGCGGTGAGGCGGCGCTCGTGCTCGGCGTCGAGATCTTCCAGCTCCGAGAGTGCTGCCGTGCGCTCGTCCTCGGTGACCGCGCCGTGTTCCTCCTGCAGCCAGTCGACCAGTTCCAGCAGACGGTCCCGATCACGCTTGAATCGCAGTGCTTCGGCGACGTACGCCGAAAGCCCCCGCTCAGCCGCCTCGGCGCGGATCTCGTCTAGGAGATCTTCGGGGATCGTCACCGTTACTTTCTTGGTTGCCATACAAGTCACCATACTCTTGGTGTGAATGGCCCTACCGGTTTGCCGTGACCCGTAAGGCAAGGAGGCCAATGGCCAATCCGTGAGTCCTGCCCATGCGTGATCGCCGATTCGTACCGCTTCACTCGGCCACCGCGTGCCGTTCACTCTCATCAGCGCATGCTGCGTCGGATGAGGATGGTTGTCCTTCGCGGTGGTGAGCCTCCTGCCGTTGATGGAACGACAGGAGGAGAGTCCATGTCCCTGCTGCCTTCAGCAGACGTCTTCGGATCGATCGAGCTGAAGGTTCCGCAGCTGCTCGGTGGACAGTTGGTCTGTCCACATGTGCCCGGGGGAGATGTTCGGTCGGCGAGCACCTCACGCTCTCGGAGGCGAAGGAAGCGGCGGCACGAGATGCCGCTGATGCTGCTGTGCGGGATGCGCTGTGGCGGTGCGTGGGGCGCGATGCCCGAAGCGGCGTGCCGAACTTGGCTCAGCGCGGCCAGTTGCTCGCGTTGTACTTCATCATCCCCTACCTGCGGGAGTCGGCCGCGAGAGTCTCGAGGAGGCTCTGCGTCGATGCCGCAGAGGTGAGGTCAGCCATGCTCGTCGGCGCGTTGTACAGGCTGGCACTGGCCGCTGAAGCCGACGACGTCCGTGATGAGGTCGTCCGGGCTGCCAATGCCGCTGGCTGGGCGGTGGAGCGGGCTGATCCGGCCGAGCGCACGACGGATCCGCGCGGTCTTGTCGACCGTTCGAGCCTCCTTGACGACGACTACTCGCCCATCCGCAACGATTCGGACATCCAGGTGGTCGGTGAGGTTGACTCTTTGCTGGGGGAGCGCATCAGCGGCGAACGCATGGGCGCTACCTTGCACCGCCTTGGGCTCTTGGGTGTGTTCCTCGCCTCGGATCCGGGGCAGGTGCCCGACGTCGAGTCCGACGAACTCGGCGGACTGCAGAAGGAAGCCGAGTGAACCCGAGCGCAAGGCGACTGTCGCAGTGGCTGGGCGAGCCAATGCCCCTCTGCAAGGTGGCAGATCTCCTCGGAGTCGACGCAGCGAAGGCGGGCGGACTGGTGAGGGCGGGCCGCTTCCCCTGCCGTGTCACGAAAGAGAAGGGAAAGTACGTAGTCCTTCCCGCCGATGTGTTGGTCGCCATGGGGCTCGATGATCCGATCGTGCGGATCGTCGATCTGCTGGCCGGAGCCGAGTTCGCGAGGCGATGGGACTGAGGGTTGGCCGCCGGCGGGCCGAGTGCGACATCCGAGGGTTGGGCGCGCGAACGCCCCCTCCGGGTTGACCCGCGGCATGGAACGGGGTGGTAGGGCGCACGTGGATGGTCGGTGCACTGCTGATCCGTCGAGCGGCTCCGCGTCGGCGGCTTCGGCCGCACGAAAACCCCCGATAGCGCGGAGGTGACGTCCAACAGGAACGTCTTGCCGGTGCCACGGTGCCACGGTGCCACGGTGCCACGGTGCCACGGTGTCCGGTGACCGCCATGCCGACACTGCGCGGCCGTCCGGGGGCGTTCGTGGGGGTGCAGGGGGCAGGGCAGACGGGGTGCGCCTACGGCGGTGAACGGTGGTGGCTGGCGGTGCACTGGACAAAGGCCAGGACAACGAGCAGCACGAAGAGAGCCAGTTTCGCTTCTCTGGATGACCACGCTCGGGGCGTGCTCAACCGTGACGCCGACGGCGTGCACTGGCCCTACGGCCCGAACATCTACGTCCAGATGCGCGCGGACCTGTTGGACTGAGCGGACCGGCACGATCTCAAGAGCGGCGACACCGGGTGTTCGTCCGGGCTGCACTGGCTCGACAGAGGCCGTTGCGCCAAGAGGGAATGCCAAGGCAGGCCAGGGTTCTACGACCACACGACCACGTGGCTTTCGCGGACCACCGGCAGGCCCGCTCTGGTCTTCAACCAGCCGTACCGGCAGGTGGACCCGGCCGAGATTTGGGATTCCATCAGCGAGTACCCGTCTCTCACGGCCGAGGTCGGGCCGGAGAGTTGGTACGGCGCAGGTACCAGCGGTGTCTACATCTGGAATGACGGCAACCGTTCCGTGGCTGTTCGGCCGCCCCGTTAACCGCGCATCGAAGGGTTCCACCTCGCGGTGGGGCCCTTCGGAATCGTGCCCGGTGAGGCACTGGCGGAGGAATGAGGCTGTACCTCCGCCTCGATGGCGCTACCTGCTGGACTCCCACGTTGCAGAGGCTCAAAGCAATCTAGGGCACATGGTGTGGTGTGGCCCACTGAGCCGGTACACGGACTATCACGACTTGGAGCGGCTGCTGGAAGACTCGGGAGTTCGGGACGCCCGGCTGCACCACGCCCGGCACACCGCCGCCACCGTGCTCATGCCGGAAGATCGCCAAAGCCATCTGGGGATCCCCGGAGACACCCGCTGTGGACAAAAACCAGCACAACGGGGTCTGAGGACAACGTCGAAGGGCCCCCTGTTTCCAGGAGGCCCTTCGACATCGTGCCCGGTGAGGCACTGGCGGAGGATACGAGATTCGAACTCGTGAGGGGTTGCCCCCAACACGCTTTCCAAGCGTGCGCCCTAGGCCTCTAGGCGAATCCTCCGCTCGGAACATTACATGACCGAGAGGAGTGCTCGCGAACTCGTTCCCACCTGCTGATGTCAGGTACTCTTTGCGCAGCCCCTCACGCGGCGCTATCTGACTGAACTCCCCCAGGGCCGGAAGGCAGCAAGGGTAGGTTGGCTCTGGCGGGTGCGTGGGGGGCGCTTGCGTTTGCGGGCGGGGCCGGTTGTCAGTGGGCGCCTATAACCTCGTATGCGTGTCGTCTCTCGCGCTGTACCGCCGCTATCGCCCGGAGTCGTTCGCCGAGGTCATCGGGCAGGAGCATGTCACCGACCCGCTGCAGCAGGCGCTGCGGAACAACCGGGTCAATCACGCGTACCTGTTCAGCGGGCCGCGTGGGTGCGGGAAGACGACCAGCGCGCGGATCCTCGCCCGGTGTCTGAACTGCGAGCAGGGGCCGACGCCGACCCCGTGCGGGGAGTGCCAGTCCTGCCAGGACCTCGCGCGCAACGGCCCGGGATCCATCGACGTCATCGAGATCGACGCGGCCTCTCACGGTGGTGTGGACGACGCCCGTGAGCTGCGCGAGAAGGCCTTCTTCGGGCCCGCCTCCAGCCGCTACAAGATCTACATCATCGACGAGGCCCACATGGTCACGTCGGCCGGCTTCAACGCGCTGCTCAAGGTCGTCGAGGAGCCGCCGGAGCACCTCAAGTTCATCTTCGCCACGACCGAGCCCGAGAAGGTCATCGGGACCATCCGGTCGCGGACCCATCACTATCCGTTCCGGCTCGTCCCGCCGGGGACCCTCCGGGACTACCTCGGCGAGGTGTGCGGCAAGGAGAAGATCCCGGTCGAGGACGGCGTGCTCCCGCTCGTCGTGCGGGCCGGTGCCGGGTCCGTGCGCGACTCCATGTCCGTCATGGACCAGCTGCTCGCCGGGGCCACCGAGGAGGGCGTGACGTATGCCATGGCCACCTCGCTGCTCGGCTACACCGACGGCTCGCTGCTCGACTCCGTGGTCGAGGCCTTCGCGACCGGGGACGGCGCCGCCGCCTTCGAGGTCGTGGACCGGATCGTCGAGGGCGGCAACGACCCGCGCCGTTTCGTCGCCGACCTGCTGGAGCGGCTGCGGGACCTGGTGATCCTCGCTGCCGTACCGGACGCCGCGGAGAAGGGGCTGTTCGACGCCCCCGCCGACGTCCTCGAACGGATGCAGGCCCAGGCCGGCACCTTCGGCGCCGCCGAGCTCAGCCGCGCCGCCGACCTCGTCAACGCGGGCCTGACCGAGATGCGCGGCGCCACGTCTCCTCGGCTTCAGCTGGAGCTGATCTGCGCCCGTGTGCTGCTGCCCGCCGCCTACGGCGACGAGCGGTCCGTGATGGCCCGCCTCGACCGGCTGGAGCGGGGCGTCAACTTCTCGGGCGGGGGCGGCGCACCCGCCATGGGGTACGTCCCCGGCCCCGAGGTGCACCTGCAGCCTCCGGCGCCGGCTCCGGGCTCTGTCCCGCAAGGCGGCGGTCCGGCCGCGGCCCGGGCAGCCGCACGAGGAGGAGCGGCCCCGGCATCTGCCCCGGCCCCGGCCCCGACTCCAGAGCCTCCGGCTCCGACTCCGGCTCCGGCCGCCGCGCCCACCCCTCCTCCGGCCGCGCCGCCCGCTGCCGCCGCGCCGGCCGCTGCCGCGCCCGGTGCCTGGCCGACGGCCGCCCCCGCAGGTGGCGGCGGTGCTCGCCGCCCCGGCGGCTGGCCGACGGCCACAGGAGCGCCGGCGGCCCAGCAGGCCCCGCCGCCCTCGGCGGCCCCGGCAGCCCCCCCGACCCCGACCCCGGCTGCCGCTCCTGCCTCTGCTCCCGCCTCTGCTCCCGCCCCTGCCGGTGGCATCGACCCCCGTGCGCTCTGGCCGAACATCCTGGAGGCGGTCAAGAACCGCCGCCGCTTCACCTGGATCCTGCTCAGCCAGAACGCCCAGGTGGCCGGTTTCGACGGCACCACCCTCCAACTCGGCTTCGTCAACGCCGGCGCCCGCGACAACTTCGCGAGCAGCGGCAGCGAGGACGTGCTGCGGCAGGCGCTGAACGAGCAGTTCGGCGTGCAGTGGCGGGTCGAGGCGATCGTCGACCCGACGGGCGGCGGCGGTGCGGCTCCGCCCGGCACCGGGTACGGCGGCGGCCAGGCAGGCGGCTACGGCGCGCCCGCGGCATCCGGCTACGGCAGCGCGGCCCCCGCGGCCCCGGCCCGCCCCGCGCCCACCCAGCAGGTTCCGGTGGCGGCCCCGGCCCAGAGCCCGCCGCCGCCCACCCCGACGGCGACGGCCCGCCCTGCCCCCGCCGCCTCCGAGCCGCCGCCGGTGGCTCCCGAGGACGACATCCCCGAGGAGGACGACCCCGACCTCGACGAGTCGGCCCTCTCCGGCCACGAACTGATCGTCAAGGAACTGGGGGCGACGGTGGTGGAGGAGTTCCAGAACGAGTGACGAACGACGAGTAGGGTCGAGCGCCGGAGGCCGGAGGGCGTTGGGGTCGCGTGTCGGCTGCGGGCTGCCGTGGGCTGGTCGCGCCCGCGCCCGCGCGGGGGTAGCCGCATATCGAATACAGCCCCGCGCCCCTGGGTTTCTCAGTGCATCCGGCGCTGGAGAGCTGTGGCGCCCCGTCGCACGAATCAGCCCGTCCGGCGTTTGAGGACGAGGCCGTTCAGGCCGAAGCGGGGGTCTGGGGGCGGCAGCCCCCAAGGGCGGGCATCTCAGCAGGCGGCCACCCCGCGGCCGAGCCCCCTTGGAGAATCCTCCAGTCGGCTTGTCCGGCTACGCTGGCCCCCGTGAAGGTCCTCGTCATCGGCAGCGGCGCCCGCGAACACGCCCTGTGCCGCTCTCTGTCCCTCGATTCCGACGTCACCGCGCTGTACTGCGCCCCCGGCAACGCCGGCATCGCCGAGGTGGCCGAGCTGCACCAGGTCGATGCCCTGGACGGCGGGGCGGTGACCGCCCTCGCCGTGGAACTCGGCGCCGACCTCGTGGTCGTCGGCCCGGAGGCCCCCCTCGTCGCCGGGGTCGCCGACGCCGTGCGCGAGGCGGGCATCCCGGTCTTCGGCCCCTCCGGGGCGGCCGCGCGGATCGAGGGGTCCAAGGCGTTCGCCAAGGACGTGATGGCGGGGGCCGCGGTGCCCACCGCCCGTTCGTACGTCTGCACGAACGCCGAGGAGGTCGCCGAGGCGCTGGACGCCTTCGGCGCCCCGTACGTCGTGAAGGACGACGGGCTCGCGGCCGGCAAGGGCGTCGTCGTCACGGACGACCTGGACGCCGCCAAGGCGCACGCCGCCGCCTGCGACCGCGTCGTCATCGAGGAGTTCCTGGACGGCCCCGAGGTCTCCCTCTTCGCGATCACCGACGGCGTGACGGTCCTCCCGCTCCAGCCCGCCCAGGACTTCAAGCGCGCCCTGGACGGGGACGAGGGCCCGAACACGGGTGGCATGGGGGCCTACTCCCCGCTGCCCTGGGCCGATCCCAAGCTCGTCGACGAGGTCCTGGAGACCGTCCTCCAGCCGACCGTCGACGAGATGCGGCGCCGCGGCACCCCGTTCTCCGGTCTGCTCTACGCCGGCCTCGCGATCACCTCGCGCGGTGTTCGGGTCATCGAGTTCAACGCCCGCTTCGGCGACCCGGAGACCCAGGTGGTCCTCGCCCGCCTGAAGACCCCGCTGGCCGGCGTCCTGCTCGCCGCCGCGAACGGCACCCTCGCCGACCTTCCGCCGCTGAGCTGGCGCGACGCCGCCGCCGTCACCGTCGTCGTCGCCTCGCACAACTACCCGGACACCCCGCGCACCGGCGACGCCATCACCGGCCTCGACGAGATCGCCGCCGAGGACGCGCCGCACGCCTACGTCCTGCACGCGGGGACGAAGCGCGCCGGTGCCGACGTCGTCAGCGCCGGCGGCCGCGTCCTCTCCGTCACGGCGACCGGCGAGGACCTGACCCAGGCCCGTGAGCGGGCGTACGCGGCGGTGGCGCGCATCGGCCTCGACGGCTCCCAGTACCGGACGGACATCGCCGCGAAGGCGGCGGCTGAGGCCTCCTAGGCCCGGCAGGCCTCAGGCCCCCAGCGCCACCAGCTGTACGGAACCGACGACTCCCGACAGGCCCCGGACCCGAAATCCGGGGCCTGATCGTTGCTGTCAGTCGATCACCTCTGACCAAAGCCATTCCATCGAGTGACCGATGCCCCATCCGGCTGACGGGGGCCGAGGCCCCAACTAGGGTGCGGCGCAGGCGTTCCGGCACTTGGCCCACCGGCATTGCGATGTCAGTGGTGGGTGCCACAGTGGGGGAGTGAGCAACAGCCAGGACAGGCCGAGGACAGCCGGGAGGGGGTGAGGTCCGGACGTGACCAGTACCGGTATCGGTGCGGAGGCGGGAGCGCAGGCAGCGCGTACCCGGGCCCTCGCCGTGCTGCGCATCCGCGGCCGCGCCCTGGCCGTGGCGCTGCTTCCCGCCGCGGCCACGGTGATCCTGCTGACCGGTGTTTCCACCGGCCACTTCGTCGGCCCCGGCTGGGACACCGCCCGCTGGATCGTCGGCGTGCTCGCCGTGCTGGTGCTGCTGGCGGCCGCCGGTGTCGCCCTGGTGGTGGCCCGCGCCCGCCCCGCCGTGACGCCCACGGTCCCGATCACGGAGGAGTCCGCCCCGGACCTGTACCGGATGGTGCGCGACCTCGCCGACCGCATGGACGTGCCGGCGCCCTCCGCCATAGCGCTCACCCCGGACTGCGACAGCTGGCTGGAGGACCGCACCCACCCGGCCCACGGCCCGCCCGCGCCCAAGGGCGGTGACGAGCTCGGCACCCCCGGCCCGCACCGCCGCACCCCGGCCGCCCCCGTCCTCGTCATCGGCTCCCCGTTCCTGTGGTGGATGCGCGTCGGCGAGCTCCGCGCGGTCCTCGCGCCGGTCGTCGCCGGCACGGGACCCTCGGCCCAGCCGGACATAGCCGCCGCCCGCCGTTTCGTACGGGGCCTGGACGCGGCGGTGGCCGTCTCCGCGACGCCCGGCCGATGTCCGGGGGCCCGTCTGGTGTGCGCGGGTGTCGGCTGGGTGGCCCGGCTGCTGCTGCGCGGCTGCCGGGAGCACGCGGCGCTGATGGAGCGCGGGGTCGCCGCGGCCGCCGCCGAGCGGGCCCAGGCCGTGGACTACGGACTGCGGATCGTCGCCCAGGAACAGGTCGGCCTCGCGTACGCCGGCTGGGACCGCCTGCTCACCCGGGTCGCGCTGCCCGCCTGGCGGATGGGCCGCTGGCCCTCCCGGCTGGATGCGGGCGTGGTCGCGGCCCTCACCGAGCTGTCCCGGCGCGACCGGCTGGCCGAGGGCTTCGCCTCCCGGCTGGGCGAGCGGCCCGCCTGCGACCTGCTGGAGGAGCCGGGCCTGGTGGACGAGGCCGCCTCGCTGCTCGCCGCCCGCCTCTTCCACGGCGGCCCCGCCGAGCCCGGACCGGCCTGGTCGCCGGTGGACTGGCAGGAGTATCCGGACGAGGTCGTCGACCGCACCTGGCGCACCGAGGCGGCCCGCCTGCACCGCGTCCTGGACGCCCTCGGCGTCCGCGCCACCCTCGACCCCGCCGCCCCGGACCCCGGCGGCCCCACCCTGGCCCGTGTCCTGGACCACCTGACCGACCCGTCCGCCCCCGGCAGACGCCCGTGCCCTCCGGCGTACGAAGAGGACCCCCGCACCCCCGGCTACGACGAGGAAGCAGGAGAGCCCACCGGCACCGAACGCAGCGCCGCCCTCGCCGCCGGCCTCACCGCGGCCCTCGCCCGCGAGGAGCGCGCGGAGGCGACCGACGCCGCGCGCCCCGGCTGCCCCACCCCTGCCGCCGGCCAGACCGGCCCCGGCAGCCCTCTCTGGGACGACGGCGCACTGCCCCTGTTCCCGCTCCAGCCCCCGCGCACCGCCCGCGAGCTCCTCGCCGACCACGTCAAGGCGATGGTGTGCTGCGCGGCCGTGGACACCGCCGGTGCCACTCCCGGCCTGGACTGGCTCGACGGTCCGTCCCTGCTGGTCGGCGGCGAGCGGGCCGCCGACCTGACGTCCAGAGTCCTCAGCCTCATCGAGGAGGGAGACCCGGCCCCGCTGCGGGCCTGGCTGGTCGAGTCCGGAATACGTCCCGAGAAACCGGTCCGACTGGTCTGACCTCGGCTTTTCGGCACTTTAGCGGAGCAAAGTGTTCCACTTCAGGCAAATTCGCAACGAACCGTGACCGTACGCGTGCGTTATGTGATGTGCTGGGACCGTTCGCGGATGTGGCAAGCGCATCCGACATAAGACAGACGCCGCAGTCGCGGCGCGGCGCGGCGGCACGGCAGAGATCAGAACCACGCGCAACCAGGTGTAACTGCGAAAGAACCACGTACACATCGCACATCGGCTCGTATCAGCTCACTTCACGGGGGCACGAGGGAGGGGAGCCACCATGGCATCGGACCACATCCGCCGCTGGGAGTCGGGAGCACTCGCGCACGCCGTCACGGACCCTTTCGGCCTGGGTCCCGTGCCCTGGCTGCGTGGCAGCGAGACCTATTTCGACGACACCGGTCATGTCGTCCCCTGGTACGTGGACCCCAGCCGGCCACAGCCCACCGGCGAGAACCCCAGGGTCCCCGCACCGCGCACCGCCGTCGGCGGCCCGCGCTCGGCGGACGACGTGCACCGCCAGATCAAGGGGTTCACCTCGACCGGCGCGGTCGCCCCGGGCGAGGCCGTCGACTTCCACATCACCGTCGACCCGCCGCAGGAATTCAGCGTCGACATCTACCGCATCGGCCACTACGGCGGCGACGGCGCCTCCAAGATCACCACCAGCCCCCGGCTGTCCGGCATCGTCCAGCCCCCGCCGCTGGCCGCCGACCGCACGGTCTCCTGCCACCACTGGTGGCTGTCCTGGCGGCTGCAGGTTCCGTCGTACTGGAGCATCGGCGCGTATGTCGCCGTGCTCACCACGGCGGACGGCTACCGCTCGCACGTGCCTTTCACGATCCGCGACAACCACCCGGCCGACCTGCTGCTCCTGCTGCCGGACATCACCTGGCAGGCGTACAACCTCTACCCCGAGGACGGCCGCACCGGGGCCAGCCTCTACCACGCCTGGGACGAGCGGGGCCTGCTGCTCGGTGAGGCCGACGCGGCGACCACCGTCTCCTTCGACCGGCCGTACGCGGGCGCCGGCCTGCCCCTGCACGTCGGCCACGCCTACGACTTCATCCGCTGGGCCGAGCGCTACGGCTACGACCTCGCCTACGCCGACGCCCGCGACCTGCACGCCGGCCGCGTCGACCCCGCCCGCTACCGGGGCCTGGTCTTCCCGGGCCACGACGAGTACTGGTCCCCGCGGATGCGCCGCACGGTCGAACTGGCCCGCGACAGCGGCACGAGCCTCGTCTTCCTCTCCGCCAACACCATGTACTGGCAGGTGGAGTTGGGCCCCTCCCCGTCCGGGGTCGCGAACCGCCTGCTGACCTGCCGAAAACGCAGGGGCCCGGGAAAGCCCGTGCTCTGGCGCGAGATCGACCGGCCCGAACAGCAGACGGTCGGCATCCAGTACGCGGGCCGGGTGCCCGAGCCGAACCCCCTGATCGTGCGCAACGCGGGGCACTGGCTCTGGGAGGCCACCGGCGCGCACGACGGCGACGAGCTGCCGGGCCTGGTGGCCGGCGAGGCCGACCGCTACTTCCCGCGCACCGCGCTGCCCGAGCACGAGGAGCGCATCCTGCTCGCCCACTCCCCCTACACGGACAACGACGGCGCCCTGCGCCACCAGGAGACCTCTCTCTACCGCGCCCCCTCCGGTGCCCTGGTCTTCGCCTCCGGCACCTTCGCCTGGTCCCCGGCCCTGGACCGCCCCGGCCACGTCGACCCCCGGGTCCAGCGCGCCACCGCCAACCTCCTGGACCGCATCTGCAAACACGACTGATGCGCACAGGTGTCCGCGCGGCCCCGCTGTCCGTGCGCAACCCGGCATACGGGAGAATCGAGGGCACCTGTACAGAACCACGGGGAGGAACCGTGTCCGGATTCGTCGAAAAGCCCGAGCCCGTGGAGGTGCCGGGTCTGGTGCATCTGCACACCGGCAAGGTGCGCGAGCTGTACCAGAACGCGGCCGGCGACCTCGTGATGGTCGCCAGCGACCGCCTGTCCGCATACGACTGGGTCCTGCCGACCGAGATCACGGACAAGGGCCGGGTGCTCACCCAGCTCTCCCTGTGGTGGTTCGACAAGCTCGCCGACCTGGCCCCCAACCACGTCATCGGCACCGAGCTGCCCGAGGGCGCCCCCGCCGACTGGGCGGGCCGCACCCTGATCTGCAAGTCCCTGAAGATGCTCCCGGTCGAGTGCGTGGCCCGCGGCTACCTCACCGGCTCCGGCCTCGCCGAGTACCAGGAGTCCCGCACGGTCTGCGGCCTCGCCCTCCCCGAGGGCCTGGTCGACGGCTCCGAGCTGCCGGCCCCGATCTTCACCCCGGCTACCAAGGCCGAGGTCGGCGAGCACGACGAGAACGTGTCGTACGAGGAGGTCGCCCGCCAGGTCGGCGCCGAGACCGCCGCCCAGCTGCGCCAGGCCACCCTCGCGGTGTACGGGCGGGCCCGGGACATCGCCCGGGACCGGGGGATCATCCTGGCCGACACGAAGTTCGAGTTCGGCTTCGAGAACGACGCCCTCGTTCTCGCCGACGAGGTGCTCACCCCGGACTCGTCCCGGTTCTGGCCGGCCGACGAGTGGCAGCCGGGCCGCGCCCAGCCGTCGTTCGACAAGCAGTACGTGCGCGACTGGCTGACCTCGGCCGAGTCCGGCTGGGACCGGAAGAGCGAGCAGCCCCCGCCGCCGCTGCCGGAGCAGGTGGTCGAGGCGACCCGCGCGAAGTACATCGAGGCGTACGAGCGGCTGACGGGCAACACCTGGTCGTGACGGACGCAGTTCCCGGGCCCCGGGCCCGGGAACAGGCGGCCCGGGAACAGGCAGGGCCCCGTACGCAGAAGGCCCCCGGCGGTAACCGGGGGCCTTCTCCTCTGAGCGGACGACGAGGCTCGAACTCGCGACCTCAACCTTGGCAAGGTTGCGCTCTACCAACTGAGCTACGTCCGCATGCGCCGTGGCGCGAGAGCAACTATACCCAACCTCGCTCCCGCGCGAGACGTACTGCCGCATGACGGTTCTCCGCACCGAGCTTGGTGACGGCCGAGGAGAGGTAGTTCCGCACGGTCCCCGGCGACAGCGCGGCCCGCTCGGCGATCTCCGCGACCGGTGCCCCGTCGGCCGCCAGCTCCAGCACCTCGGCCTCCCGCGCGGTCAGCGGCGAGTCCCCGGCGGAGATCGCGTCGGCGGCCAACTCCGGGTCGATGTAGCGGTTTCCGGCGTGCACGGTCCGGATGATCTCGGCGAGCCGCTGTGCGCTCACCGTCTTCGGGACGAACCCCCGCACACCGGCGGCCAGCGCCCGTTTCAGATGGCCGGGCCGCCCGTGACCGGTGACGATCAGTACCTGGCAGGCGGGCAGTTCGGCGCGCAGCGATGTGGCGACCCTCACACCGTCCGCGCCGGGCATCTGGAGATCGAGCACCGCGACATCGGGGCGATGGGCCCGCGCCATGGCGAGCGCCTCCGGGCCGGTGGCCGCCTCCGCGACGACGACCAGGTCGTCCTCAAGGCCGAGCAGCGCGGCCAGCGCGCCCCGGATCAGATGCTCGTCGTCCGCGAGCAGCAGCCGTACCGGAGACGTCATGAAGTGACTCCACTCACACTCGCACCAGCTGCATCGGCCGCATCAGTCGTACGACCGGACAGCGGGACCGAGGCCGTCACCCGGAATCCGTCCGCCCCCACCGGCCCGGCCTCCAGCGTCCCGTCCACCCGCGCCAGCCGCTCCCGCAGCCCGGCGAGTCCGGACCCACGGCCTTCGCCGCCCCGGCGGACCACCCCGTCGTTCTCCACCGTCAGCACCACACACCCCTCCCGCACCTGCAGTTCCACCGAGCAGCGGCCCGCGTCCCCGTGCCGCAGCACGTTCGTGGCCGCCTCCCGCACCACCCACCCGAGCGCCGACTGGACCTCGGCGGGCAGCCCGCCGGTGTCGCCGGTCACCTCGCAGGAGATCCCCGCCGCCGTCAACACCCCTTGCGCACCGGCGAGTTCGGCCCCCAGGTCGGCGTCCCGGTACCCCCGTACGACATCGCGCACCTCCCGCTGCGACTCCTGTGCGATCCGCTGCACCTCGGTCATCTGCTCCACGGCCTCGGGCCGTTCGCGCCGGGCCAGCTGCACGGCCAGCTCGCTCTTGAGGGCGATGACGGTGAGGTTCCGGCCGAGCACGTCGTGCAGATCGCGCCCGAACCGCAGCCGTTCCTCGGCGACGGCGAGCCGGGTCCGGGTCTCGCGGGCCTCGTCGAGTTCGTAGACGGCGTTCAGCAGCCAGACGGAGAAGATCGAGGTGGCGGCGAGGAAGCTGGCGGAGAGGAACACCACGAACGCCGTGACCACGGCTTCAGGCCCGGGAACGCCCAGTGGCAAGGGCACCACGGCCGCCCCGAACGCGAAGCCCGTGGTCTGCGCCACCACGCGCCGCCGGTTGCGTACGCCCAGCGCCATGGTCCCGGCCCCGAAGGCCAGGATCATGGCGAAGACGGTCGCCGCCGCGTTCTCCGTGCCGTCGCCCGCGCCGCCGTGCTCGCGCAGGACCAGAGCCGCGACGGCGAAGACGCAGGTCGCCGCGGTCAGCACCCACAGCAGCCGCACCGGCTGCTCCCGCCGACCGCGCGTCCAGTCCAGTGCCCGGGAGGCGGTCAGGGCGCAGAGCAGCGCGTGACCGACGACCATCGCCACCAGCCAGCCGGCCACCTCCGCCCCCGCCTGCGCCAGCACCGGCAGTCCGATCGCCGCGACCTCGATCACCGCGAAGAAGTGGAACGACCACCGCGTGTACGTCTCGACCTTGGCGGGCGTGGTCTTCCCCCGCCACCAGCCCCCTGCTGCCCCGCTCATCCCGGTCCCGTCCCCGCCCTCAGCGCCGAGGTTCCCAGCGGAACCACCGCCGTACAGCAAACACCGCGACCACGGTCCAGGCCAGCGCGATGAGGACGGTGCCCAGGGCCTGGCCCGTGTTCAGCTCGCCGGTCCAGCCGGCCCGGACCAGCCGGACGGCCGGGGAGAGCGGGAGGAACTCGCCGACCCTGGTCACCCGGTCGGGCAGGGCGTCCGCCGGGACGGCGATGCCCGAGCCCAGCATGGAGACGAAGACCAGGGGCAGCGCGGTGACCTGGGCGCTCTCGGTGGTCCGGGTGAAGGCCGAGGTGAGCGCGGCGAGCGCGGCACTGATCAGCAGGCCGGTCAGCAGACCCAGCACGGTGAGGTACGGCGCTGCGGGTGCGCCCGCGTCGAGCAGTACCGCGCAGCCGGCGGTCAGTACCAGCGCCTGCGCCAGGCCGAGGCAGACGGCGGGCAGGGCGGTCCCGGCCAGGATCTCCGCGTCGGTGAGCTCGCCGGTGCGCAGCCGCTTGAGGACGAGTTCCTCACGGCGGGCGACGTAGGCACTCACCAGGGAGGTGTACACGGCGAAGAGGAAGGAGAAGCCGATCGCGGCCGTCAGCATCAGGATGCCGGTGTTCAGCCCTTTCCCCGTGACGTCGAGCTGGTCGATCGCGGGCCGTACGGTGATCGGCAGGGAGAGCGGTACGAGCAGCGCGACGAGCACCGTGCCGCGGTTGCGGCCGAGGAGCAGCAGTTCGGCACGGGCGAGGGCGCCCAGCCGGCGACGGACCGCGGCGCCCGTCGCCCGGCGCCCGCCGAGAGCCGGCGCGTTCGGCGTGGTCATGCGGCCACCTCCTGCGCGATCCCCAGGAACGTCTCCTCCAGCGAGGCCGACCGCACCTCCAGCCGTTCCAGCTCGACCCCCGTCCGCTCGGCCCAGGTCAGCACCCCGGTGGCGGTCCGCTGCACCTCGCGCGTCCGCAGCCGTACGGCCCGGCCCTCGGCCTCGTGCCCGCACACGCCCAGTGCGGCGAGCGGCGGCAGGTCTCCGAGGAAGTACCCGGTGGGCAGTTCGAAGGAGATCCGCGCGGGCCGGCCCGCGGTCACCTCGGCCGGTGTGCCGGTGAGCGCGATGCGCCCCTCGTGCAGGATCGCGAGCCGGTCGGCGAGGTCCTCGGCCTCCTCCAGGTAGTGCGTGGTGAGCAGGACGGCGGTTCCGGCGTCGCGCAGCGCGCGCACCAACTCCCAGGTGTCCCGGCGCCCTTCGGCGTCGAGCCCGGTCGTCGGCTCGTCCAGGAACAGCACCTCGGGCCGCCCGAGCAGCGCGAGTGCCAGGTCGAGGCGGCGCCGCTCCCCGCCGGAGAGCTGCTTGACCCGGACCTTCGCCCGGCCCGTGAGCCCGACCAGGCCGAGCGCCTCGGCCACGGGCCGGGCTCCGGTCGTACAGCCGGCCCACATCCGTACCGTCTCGCCGACGGTCAGCTCGGAGGGGAAGCCGCCCTCCTGGAGCATCACGCCGGTGCGCGGGCGTACGGCGGCCCGCTCCCGGTGCGGATCGTGGCCCAGTACCCGCACCCGGCCCCCGTCCGGCGACGCGAGTCCTTCCAGCAGTTCGACCGTGGATGTCTTTCCGGCGCCGTTGGTGCCGAGCAGCGCGAAGATCTCCCCGCGGGCCACGGAGAAGGTGATTCCGCGGACCGCCTGGAACCCGCCCCCGTAGACACGCCGGAGATCTGTGACCTCAATCACGTGTTCGTAGTCCATGACTCCAGCGTCCCCGTTGCCGGGGCCCGGGAGCAGTGCGCGGTGTCATCGCTCGCCATGACAAATGTCAGAGGGAACAGCCTCGGCAGATGTGCGTGGGCGCACGAAAAAACCCCAGTCATATGACTGGGGTTTCCTCTATGAGCTGGAGCGGACGACGAGGCTCGAACTCGCGACCTCAACCTTGGCAAGGTTGCGCTCTACCAACTGAGCTACGTCCGCACTGCTCCCGACCGGCTCCCACCGATCGGTGCGAGCACCAGCCTACCTGATCCACAAGCATGCTCAGGACGGCGGTGCAGAGCGGGTGACAGGAATTGCACACTGCGCCTTCCCCCTGGAAGGGGGATGTTCTGCTACTGAACTACACCCGCATGTACTCCGTGGGCCTCGGCTTTTCGGCCGTGTCCCTCGGCGTGCTCCAGACATTAGCTGATCAGCAGGGGGGTAGCGCAAGTCGGCTGCCCCCAGGGGCGGCTGACGCACCCTGAGGGCAGCCGGCCGCCCTCTCACTGGGCGGCGCTGAACGCCTCGTACACCTTCTTCGGGATGCGGCCGCGGGCCGGGACATCCATCTTGTTCGCCTGCGCCCAGGCGCGAACGGCCGCCGGGTCGGGGGCGACCTCCGTCTGCTTGTACGCCTTGCCCGACTTCGACCGCTTGCGGCCGGCCACCACGTACGGCTCCAGGGCCGTGCGCAGTTTCTTGGCGTTCGCTTGATTCAGATCGATCTCGTACGACTTGCCGTCGAGTCCGAAGGCGATCGTTTCCGCCGCTTCCGAGCCGTCGATGTCGTCAAAGAGAGTGACCACGACCTTCTGCGCCACGAATATTCGGTCCCTTCGTGTGGCACGTCTATACAGCTCATCGTCAGCACATCGGTGATGACCGCGATGGCGGGAGATGACGTGCCGAGTATCGGCTATTGCCAATTCATTTGTACAGTGCCTGGCAATACAAAGTGAAGCCCGACTAAATCCGTCGGGCGTGTCCCGGCGCAATAGATGTCACGGGCGAACCCGGGGAACTTTCCCAGAACTTTTCGTGAGGATCCGCCACCGTCACCCGATCGTGATGCGGCTCACGTAGTTTCCTACAACTCTACCCGCGTAGAAATTTTGTGCGGGTAGTCTGAAGACACCGGTCGGAGACACCGACGGGTATCACGGGTATCTGCTCAGCAGTCAGCACCACAACACCGGGAGTGCCAGTGGCACGCGTCGTAGTCGACGTCATGCTCAAGCCGGAGATCCTCGACCCCCAGGGCCAGGCGGTCCAGCGTGCGCTGCCGCGCCTGGGTTTCGAGGGCATCTCCGACGTACGTCAGGGAAAGCGATTCGAACTGGAAGTTGACGGACCGGTCGACGAGGCCGCGCTCGCCCGCATCCATGATCTTGCGGAATCCTTCCTCGCCAACACCGTGATCGAAGACTTCACCGTCAAGGTGGAGGAAGTCGCGGAGGCGGCGAAGTGACCGCTCGTATTGGCGTCGTCACTTTCCCGGGAAGCCTCGACGACCGTGACACCCAGCGCGCGATCCGTCTCGCGGGTGCGGAACCGGTCGCCCTCTGGCACAAGGACAAGGACCTCCACCAGGTCGACGCGGTGGTTCTTCCCGGTGGTTTCTCCTACGGCGACTATCTGCGGGCCGGCGCCATCTCCCGCTTCTCGCCGGTGATGGAGACCGTCATCGAGCAGGCGAAGGCCGGCCTCCCGGTCCTCGGTATCTGCAACGGCTTCCAGATCCTCACCGAGGCACACCTGCTGCCCGGCGCGATGCTCGGCAACAACCACCTCCACTTCATCTGCCGTGACCAGAAGCTGCGGGTGGAGAACGCGGACACGGCCTGGACGGCGGACTACCGCGCGGGCCAGGAGATCCACATCCCGCTGAAGAACATGGACGGCCGGTACGTCGCCGACGAGTACACGCTCGACAAGCTGGAGGCCGAGGGCCGGGTGGTGTTCCGCTACCTCGTCCGCGGCGAAGCCGCTGATGGATACGGCAACCCCAATGGCTCCCTACGGGACATCGCCGGCATCACCAACGAGGCCGGGAACGTCGTCGGCCTCATGCCGCACCCCGAGCACGCCGTCGAGCCGCTGATCGGCACGGGCCGTACCGACGGCCTCCCCTTCTTCACCTCGATCCTCAAGAAGCTGGTCAACGCATGAGCCGGACGCCTCTGGACACGGTCGAGCACGCGGCCGCGACCCCCGACGTCGAGCTGCCCTGGGCCGAACTCGGCCTGAAGAAGGACGAGTACGAGCGGGTGGTGGAGATCCTCGGCCGCCGCCCGACCGGCGCCGAGCTCGCCATGTACTCGGTCATGTGGTCCGAGCACTGCTCCTACAAGTCCTCCAAGGTCCACCTCCGCCAGTTCGGCGAGAAGGCGCCGCAGAGCGACGCGCTGCTGGTGGGCATCGGCGAGAACGCGGGCGTGGTCGACGTCGGCCAGGGCTACGCGGTCACCTTCAAGGTCGAGTCGCACAACCACCCGTCGTACGTGGAGCCCTACCAGGGCGCGGCCACGGGCGTCGGCGGCATCGTCCGCGACATCATCGCGATGGGCGCGCGGCCGGTGGCCGTGGTCGACCCGCTGCGCTTCGGCGCCGCCGACCACCCCGACACCAAGCGCGTCCTGCCGGGCGTCGTCGCAGGCATCGGCGGCTACGGCAACTGCCTGGGCCTGCCCAACATCGGCGGCGAGGTCGTCTTCGACGCCTGCTACCAGGGCAACCCGCTGGTCAACGCCGGTGCCATCGGCGTGATGCGGCACGAGGACATCCACCTCGCCAAGGCCTCCGGCGCGGGCAACCAGGTCATCCTGTACGGCGCCCGGACCGGCGGCGACGGCATCGGCGGCGCGTCGATCCTCGCCTCCGAGACCTTCGACGACGCGAAGCCCTCGAAGCGCCCCGCCGTCCAGGTCGGCGACCCCTTCCAGGAGAAGCTGCTCATCGAGTGCACCCTGGAGGCCTTCCGGGAGAAGCTCGTCGTCGGTATCCAGGACCTCGGCGCGGCCGGTCTGTCCTGCGCCACCTCCGAGCTGGCCTCGAACGGCTCCGGCGGCATGACCGTCACCCTCGACGACGTCCCGCTGCGCGACTCCACGCTCTCGCCCGAGGAGATCCTCATGAGCGAGTCGCAGGAGCGCATGTGCGCGGTCGTCGAGCCGGCGAAGGTCGCGCGCTTCCTGGAGATCTGCGAGAAGTGGGACGTCATCGCCACCGTCATCGGTGAGGTGACCGACGGCGACCGGCTTGAGATCTTCTGGCACGGCGAGAAGATCGTCGACGTCGACCCGCGCACGGTCGCCCACGACGGCCCGGTCTACGAGCGCCCGTACGCCCGCCCGGCGTGGCAGGACGAGCTCCAGGCGGACGACGCGAACAAGCTCGCGCGCCCGGCCGACAGCGAGGAACTCCGCGCGCAGGTCCTTCGACTGGTGGGCTCCCCCAACCAGGCCTCCAAGAAGTGGATCACCTCCCAGTACGACCACTTCGTGCAGGGCAACACGGTCCTCGCCCAGCCCGAGGACTCCGGCATGATCCGCGTCGACGAGGCGACCGGCCTCGGCGTCGCCATCGCCACGGACGGCAACGGCCGCTACGCCAAGCTCGACCCCTACACGGGCGCCCAGCTGGCCCTGGCCGAGGCCTACCGCAACGTGGCGACCACCGGTGCCAAGCCCCTTGCGGTCTCCGACTGCCTGAACTTCGGCTCGCCCGAGGACCCGGCGGTCATGTGGCAGTTCGCGGAGGCCGTGCGTGGACTCGCCGACGGCTGCCTCCAGCTGGGCACCCCGGTGACCGGCGGCAACGTCTCGCTCTACAACCAGACGGGCGAGGCGGCCATCCACCCGACCCCGGTGGTCGCGGTCCTCGGTGTGATCGACGACGTGGCCCGCCGCACGCCGGTCGCCTTCCAGGAGGAGGGCCAGCTGCTCTACCTCCTCGGCGACACCCGCGAGGAGTTCGGCGGCTCGGCCTGGTCCCAGGTCGTCCACGACCACCTCGGCGGCCTGCCGCCGAAGGTCGACCTGGAGCGGGAGCGGCTGCTGGCCGAGATCCTGATCTCCGCCTCCCGCGACGGCATGATCGACTCGGCGCACGACCTGTCCGACGGCGGTCTGATCCAGGCCGTGGTCGAGTCCGCGCTGCTCGGCGGCAAGGGCGCGCGGCTGGTCGTACCGGACGGGCTCGACGCCTTCACCTTCCTCCTCTCCGAGTCGGCCGGGCGCGCGATCGTCGCGGTGCCGCGCTCGGAGGAGGTCCGCTTCAACGACATGTGCGGTGCGCGCGGCCTTCCGGTCACCCGCATCGGTGTCGTGGACGGGGACTCGGTGGAGATCCAGGGCGAGTTCGAACTCCCCCTGACCGAGCTGCGCGAGGCGCACGAGGGGACGATCGAGGCGCTGCTGGCGTAAGCGGGCGCAAGAGGTTCTCCGGGCGGCCCCGCCTGTTGCCCAGGCGACAGGCGGGGCCGCCCTGCTGTGTGCGCCGACCGGCACGGGGCCGATGTCTCAGCGACCCGTCTGCCGGATGCGGTCACGGACGGCCGGGCGGTCGACGCCGAGCTCGGTCAGGAGCTCCGCCGCGGGATCCGGCCGCTCGCAGTCGAGCAGGGCCAGCAGCAGGTGTTCCGGTGTGATCCGGCGGCTGTGGGCCTTCTTGGTCTCGGCCAGGGCGCGGGGGAGGACGGCGCGGGCGCCCGAAGTGAGGGGGGTCCGCTTGCGGGACGCGGGAACCGGTGCCCGCTCGATCCCCTGGACGTCGATGCCGACCACGGCCAGCGCGGACCGGTCGAGGGCGTCGAGAGCGGCGCGTGCGGCCTCCAGGTCGGTGCCGAGGGCCCGGACCGCGCCGGGATCGTGCAGCACTCCCAGGAGGAGGTGCTCGGTACCGATGCGGCGGTCGCCGCGCAGCGTGGTCTCTTCGAGCGCCGATGCGACGGTCGCCCGGGCCTCTGCCGCGAACTGTTCGAACATGGTCGTCTCACTTCCCGTACTTGGCGTGGACGGACTGCCGGGACACGCCGAGGGCGTCCCCGATCTGCTCCCAGGACCATCCCTGTTCCCTGGCGCGCGCGACCGCCGCCGCTTCGACCTGCTCGGCCAGTCGGTGCAGGGCACCCACGGCCCGCAGTCCCACCGCGGGGTCGTGCGACCTGAGGCGTTCTGAGAGATCTCCTGCGTTCATGCTTGTCAGTCTGGACTGACATCGACCTGATTGTCAACCCAGACTGACAGAGAGGGGTCGCATAGGCTCACCGCCATGCCCCAGGCCAAGAAGCGCGCCCGCAGTTACGACCCGGCCAGGACCCGTGCCGCGGTTCTCGCCCAGTTCGGCAACGTGAGAGCGGCCGTCGAGGGCCTCACTCCCGGGCAACTCGCGCTCCCCACCCGGCTGGAGGGGTGGACCGTACGGGACCTCGCCGCCCATATCGGCATGGCGGTCACCGCCGTCCACCGGGCCCTGGACAAGGCCGAGCCGGCGAAGGCCGACGCGGTCCTCCTCGACTGGCCGTTCGGGACCTCCGGCAACGCCGCCGCCATCGACGGCTTCACCCGGCGCCTCGCCGCCGACCACCCCGACCTCGGCGCCTACCTCGCCGACGCCGACGCCGGCCTGCGCGCCCTGCTCGACGCACACCCCGGCACCCGGCTGCTCGCCACCAGCGCCGGCGCGCTCTCCCTCGACGACTATCTCGTCACCCGCGCCGTCGAACTGGTCGTCCACACCGACGACCTCAACGCGGCCGTCGCCGGGCTGGAGGTGCCGTACGACCGGCAGGCCCTGGCCGCCTGTACCCGGCTGCTCGCCGACGCGCTCGCCGTCAAGGCGCCCGGCGGCTCCACCGAGGTGCGGGTGCCGCCGTACGCCGTGGTGCAGTGCGTCGAAGGACCCCGGCACACCCGGGGCACCCCGCCGAACGTCGTCGAGACCGATCCGCTGACCTGGATCCGGCTGGCCGCCGGGCGGCTGGCGTGGCAGCAGGCCGTGGCGGACGCCAGGGTCAGCGCCAGCGGGGAGCGGGCGGACCTCGGGGCGTACCTGCCCGTCATGGGGTGAGGGAACCGATCGGCCGGTGCGCGCCGTCGAAACGGCATGTACGGGTTGAAACAGCGCATGCGCCGTATGACCCTGACGGCGACGGCCGCCCTGCTCGTCCCGCTCGTGGTGGCCTGTGGCAGTGAGAGAGGTGCCTCCGTGGGGACTCGCACACCGGTGACCGGGATCGACTGGACCGTCGACAGCGTGACCGTCGACGGCACCACCCACCGCGCCCCGGCGCGCGCCCATGTGAAGATCGAGGACGGCCGCGCGGCCGGCAGCTTCGGGTGCAACCAGTTCAGTGCCACCGCAGAGATCGCGGACGACCAGATCCGGCTGAGCCACACCCGCACCACCCGGATGGCCTGCGACAACGCCCGGATGGCCTTCGAGCGTGCACTCGCCCGCACGCTCACCGCCGGGCCGCTGACCATGAAGGGCGAGGACGGGAAACTCACCCTCACCGCGGACGGCGGCGACCGTGTCCAGCTGTCCAGGGCATGACACGCGACAGGGGCGCCGCCCCCCGAATGATGTGCGACACCTCACTCAGGGATACCGTGTCTGGGGGTTGCGCCGGCACCGGTCCGCACGAACCGACGCCGCCTGGAGAAACCTCTTACCGTGCTGACCTGCGAAAATGGAGAAACCCACAACCGCGTCCGTGGGTGTAGATCCATTACGGCTGTGTATCCCCAATTCGGACCAGTGGTCGATCTCGCCTACACTCGGTGCCGTGCCACGTGGTGACGGTCTCCTCAATCACGATCTGCTCCCCGGTGAGAAGGGCCCCCAGGACGCTTGCGGCGTCTTCGGTGTCTGGGCTCCGGGCGAAGAGGTCGCCAAGCTCACGTACTTCGGGCTCTACGCCCTCCAGCATCGGGGTCAGGAATCCGCGGGAATCGCGGTCAGCAACGGCTCCCAGATCCTCGTCTTCAAGGACATGGGCCTCGTCTCCCAGGTCTTCGACGAGACCTCGCTCGGTTCGCTCCAGGGTCATATCGCGGTCGGTCACGCCCGCTACTCGACCACCGGTGCCTCCGTGTGGGAGAACGCCCAGCCGACGTTCCGCGCCACCGCGCACGGCTCGATCGCGCTCGGCCACAACGGCAACCTCGTCAACACGGCGCAGCTCGCCGAGATGGTGGCCGAACTCCCGAAGGACCCGGGCGGCCGGTCCACCCGGGTCGCGGCCACCAACGACACCGACCTGCTCACCGCGCTCCTCGCGGCCCAGGTCGACGAGGACGGCAAGCCGCTGACCATCGAGGAGGCCGCGCACGCGGTCCTGCCGAAGGTCCGGGGCGCCTTCTCCCTCGTCTTCATGGACGAGCACACCCTCTACGCCGCCCGCGACCCGCAGGGCATCCGCCCGCTGGTCCTCGGCCGTCTTGAGCGCGGCTGGGTGGTCGCCTCCGAGTCCGCCGCTCTCGACATCTGCGGCGCCAGCTTCGTCCGCGAGATCGAGCCGGGCGAGTTCGTCGCCATCGACGAGAACGGCCTGCGCACCTCGCGATTCGCTGACGCGAAGCCCAAGGGCTGTGTCTTCGAGTACGTGTACCTGGCCCGCCCCGACACCGACATCGCCGGGCGGAACGTCTACCTCTCCCGCGTGGAGATGGGCCGGAAGCTGGCCGCGGAGGCCCCGGTCGACGCCGACCTGGTGATAGCGACCCCGGAGTCCGGGACCCCGGCCGCCGTCGGCTACGCGGAGGCCTCCGGCATCCCCTTCGGCAACGGCCTGGTCAAGAACGCCTACGTCGGCCGGACCTTCATCCAGCCCTCGCAGACCATCCGTCAGCTCGGCATCCGCCTGAAGCTGAACCCGCTGAAGGAAGTCATCAAGGGCAAGCGGCTGGTAGTCGTCGACGACTCGATCGTGCGCGGCAACACCCAGCGCGCGCTCGTACGGATGCTCCGGGAGGCGGGCGCCGCCGAGGTCCACATCCGGATCTCGTCCCCGCCCGTGAAGTGGCCGTGCTTCTTCGGCATCGACTTCGCCACCCGCGCCGAGCTCATCGCCAACGGCATGACCATCGAGGAGATCGGCACCTCGCTCGGCGCCGACTCGCTGGCGTACATCTCCATCGACGGCATGATCGAGGCGACCACCATCGCCAAGCCGAACCTCTGCCGTGCCTGCTTCGACGGCGAGTACCCGATGGAGCTCCCGGACCCCGAGCTGCTCGGCAAGCAGCTCCTGGAGACCGAGCTGGCGGCCGGTCCGGCAGCCACGGCCGCGGCCGACGCGATCCGTCGCCCGTAAGCCCCGTCATCAACCCGAAAGATCCCAGGCAATGTCTGAGAGCCCTGTTTCCGGTGCTTCCTACGCGGCTGCCGGTGTCGACATCGAGGCGGGCGACCGCGCCGTAGAGCTGATGAAGGAGTGGGTGAAGAAGACGCAGCGCCCCGAGGTCCTCGGCGGCCTCGGCGGCTTCGCCGGCCTCTTCGACGCCTCCGCCCTCAAGAACTACGAGCGCCCGCTGCTGGCCTCCGCCACGGACGGCGTGGGCACCAAGGTCGACATCGCCCGGCAGCTGGGTGTGTACGACACCATCGGCCACGACCTGGTCGCCATGGTCATGGACGACATCGTGGTGTGCGGTGCCGAACCGCTGTTCATGACCGACTACATCTGCGTCGGCAAGGTTCACCCCGAGCGGGTCGCCGCCATCGTCAAGGGCATCGCCGAGGGCTGTGTGCTGGCCGGCTGCGCCCTGGTGGGCGGCGAGACGGCCGAGCACCCGGGCCTGCTCGGTGCGGACGACTTCGACGTGGCCGGCGCCGGTACGGGCGTCGTGGAGGCCGACCGGCTGCTCGGCGCGGATCGTATCCGTACGGGTGACGCGGTGATCGCCATGGCGTCCTCCGGGCTTCACTCGAACGGGTACTCCCTGGTCAGGCACGTCCTGCTGAACCAGGCGGGCCTCGCGCTCGACGCCCACGTCGAGGAGCTCGGCCGCACCCTCGGCGAGGAACTCCTGGAGCCGACCAAGATCTACTCGCTGGACTGCCTGGCCCTGATGCGCACGGCGGAGGTCCACGCCTTCAGCCACGTCACCGGCGGCGGACTCGCCGCGAACCTGGCCCGGGTGATCCCGGACCACCTGCACGCGATCGTCGACCGCGCCACCTGGACCCCGGGTCCGATCTTCGACCTGGTCGGCCGCACCGGCAGCGTCGACCGGCTCGAACTGGAGAAGACGCTCAACATGGGCGTCGGCATGATCGCGATCGTCCCGCAGGAATCGGTGGACGTGGCACTGACGGCACTGGCCGACCGCGGGGTCGAGGCATGGGTGGCCGGCGAGATCACCGAGCGCGGCGACCACACCACCGGTGCGGAACTGGTGGGCGACTACGCATAAGCCCAGCCCCTCCGGCGTTTGAGGAGCGGGGTCCGGGGCGGAGCCCCGAGAGCCCAGCACAAAACCCGGTCCGGCTATGGAACACCGGACCGGGTCAGTGAAGCGGCTCAGCAGCCGCTGGCGTCAAGCACCGCGACGATGCTGGGACGTCGGACCGGACTGGTCGTCCTCGTCCTCGTCGTCATCGTCGTCGTTATACAGATCCGCGTACTGGGCGTACGGGTCGTCTTCGTCCTCGTCGTCGTCCTCGAACGGCTCGCCGTTCGGCGGCTGGCTCGAAGTCGATGCGCCCAGTTCGTTGGCCAGACGTGACAGGTCAGTCCCACCGCTGTTGTACTTCAGCTGGCGGGCGACCTTTGTCTGCTTGGCCTTGGCCCGGCCGCGCCCCATGGCTCGACCCCCTCGGTGACGGGGCTCGACGGCCCCAGAGTCTGACACGCGTTCATGATCCGGAACGGACTCTCCTCGGAGAGACCGGTCCGTAGGGCTTCCACGGTACCTGAGCCCGCGCCCATACGGTACGTCGCCCGCACCACGCGCCTGACTCCATGACCCGCGAGGCGCCCCGTCCCCGCTGGTCAACCACGATTTTAACCACTTCCTGGCGGGCGACCCGCCGACGAACGTGAGAGTTCTCTCCAACTGTCCGCCGGCAGGTACCGAAAAACCGCCCGGAAACCCGGCCGTCGGTCAGCGTCCACCCGCCGTTGCCGCTTCGTGCATCCGCTGTTCGGCGATCCGGTCGGCCGCCGCGGCCGGCGGAATCCCGTCATCCTTCGCACGTGCGAAGATGGCCAGCGTGGTGTCGAAGATCTCCGCCGCCTTCGCCCTGCACCGCTCGAAGTCGAACCCGTGCAGCTCGTCGGCGACCTGGATGACCCCGCCGGCGTTCACCACGTAGTCCGGCGCGTAGAGGATCCCTCGGTCGGCGAGATCCTTCTCGACGCCCGGGTGGGCGAGCTGGTTGTTGGCCGCGCCGCACACCACCTGAGCGGTCAGCACCGGCACGGACGCGTCGCTCAGGGCACCACCGAGCGCGCAGGGGGCGTAGATGTCGAGGCCCTCGACCTGGATCAGGGCGTCGGTGTCCGCGGCCACTCCCACGGAAGGGTGCCGGTCGGCGATGCGCCGGACGGCTTCCTGCCGTACGTCGGTGATCACGACCTCGGCGCCCTCCTCCAGCAGGTGCTCCACCAGGTGGTGGCCGACCTTGCCCACGCCCGCGATGCCGACGGTACGGCCGCGCAGCGAGGGGTCGCCCCACAGGTGCTGGGCGCTGGCCCGCATGCCCTGGTAGACGCCGTACGCGGTGAGCACGGAGGAGTCGCCGGCACCGCCGTTCTCGGGGGAGCGGCCGGTGGTCCAGCGGCACTCGCGGGCCACCACGTCCATGTCGGCGACATACGTGCCGACGTCGCAGGCGGTGACGTACCGGCCGCCGAGCGAGGCCACGAACCGCCCGTAGGCGAGCAGCAGCTCCTCGGTCTTGTCGCGGTCCGGGTCCCCGATGATCACGGCCTTGCCGCCGCCATGGTCGAGCCCGGCCATGGCGTTCTTGTACGACATCCCGCGCGCGAGGTTGAGGGCGTCGGCGACGGCCTCCTCCTCGTTGGCGTACGGGTAGAAGCGGGTGCCGCCGAGGGCGGGGCCCAGCGCGGTGGAGTGGATGGCGATGACGGCCTTGAGGCCGCTCTTGCGGTCCTGACAGAGCACGACCTGCTCGTGACCGCCCTGGTCCGAGTGGAACAGGGTGTGCAGGACGCCGGTGGAAACGTCGGTCACTGTGGTGACTCCCGGTTGTGTCGCGTGTGTCGCGGCGGGTGGAAGCTGGGGCTCCCGTAAGGGTGGCGGGGGCCGTGGCATGAGCGTAGAGCCATTGCCCGCACACCATCCGCGCAGTGTTCAGGATCACTCTCCCGTGCCGTGTGCGCACGTATGAGCGTGGGACGATTTGCTGTGGTTTCCGCGGCCGGCCCAGGCCGGCTCCGTCATGGCTCCGCCGTGGGTTCCGCTGGTTTCGAGCCCGGTCCGGTGGGGAGGGAGCAGGCGTGCCCAAGGTGTCCTCGGTGGTCGTCCCCTACGCGACGTACCTGCGTGTGTACGAGCCGCTGGCCGCCTTCCCGGACCGGGAGCGCGACCACTGGACGCGTTACGCCCGCCGCTCGGAGCGCCCCTCGTACCAGGACGAACTCCGCCGTTCCCTGGCCGACTTGCTGCCCACCCCGCCGGTCGCGGTGCCGGTGCAGGAGAGCGGCGACGCGTTCGTCCTGGAGGTCGACGGCGTCGTCTGCGTCTGTCCGTGGCGGACCCGGCTGCGCGGCTGGCAGGCCCTGCAGGAGCTCTCCGACGAACTGCCGAAGCCGGTCCTGGACGCGATGCTCCCGCCGGTCGTGCGCCGGCAGGCCGCGATGGACTACGAGCGCTGGCTGGTCCGCAACCCCGACTCCCGGCCCTGGATCCGCACCGCGACCTGGCAGGTGCCGCTGAACTGGTTCGTGCTGGTCTCCGACGAGGAGCGCCGGTACGAGAAGGGCACCGCCGAGATCCCGCCGATGCTGCGCTACCGCACGCCGATGGTGCAGGCCCGGCGCCGGGTGGCCCGGGCGCTGCGCACGCTCAAGGACACCGTGGAGGAAGGGCCGCTGATCGACGGCCTGGTGGACGTCGGCCGCTGGCTGGAGGAGTTCCACCCGCGCTCGCTGGTCGAGCTGGACTACGGCGGTCTGGTGCACACCCTGCCGGCCGGGGATCTCGAGGACGACCATTCCGCGGCCGACGTGGCGGCCGGCGTCGAGGCCCTGCGCCAGGGCGACGGGGCCGCGGCAGGCGAGGCGTACGGGCGGCTGGTGGAGCGGTGGCGGACGGTACGGGACCGCCGGTCGGCGAACTGAGTGCCGGTCTGAGCGTGGATGCCCCCTGATCCGTACTGAGTGACGGGGTGTCTGATGGTGTTTACAGCCGGATGACACCTGCGTGACGTGTGTGCGGTGAGTGATGTACGTCACGGCCCAGGAGGCATGAAACAACGTACGTTGACGGCACTTCAGTGAACGCACTGGACGTTGGATCTCGATCCGGGCTTTTGCGTCAAGGGTGACGGATAGCACTTACACGGCTCTTGCGCCTCTTGCCACTCCTCGTGCCAAAATAGGACAAGGAGTCCGGGGAGGGCTCCATCCGTCCAAGTGTGGTGCACTGTGGGCGGATTCTCAGCATTACGTGCTTTGGGGGGTCTGGTGACTCCTGATCGTCCTGTGACTGATCGTCACAGAGGCGTGACTGTCCGCTATGGCATGGTCCATCGGCTTCCGCGGCTGATGCCTACCTGGGAGGGCAATTCCATCGGTTTGGCCGACGCGGCTGGACGGATGGTGTAGTTGTAGTGCCGAGGACAAGCCGTTCGTCCTATAACCGACTCGACTCGCGTCCGCCATTTCGGGCAACGCGGGTCAAGGTGCAGAATTTAGAGGAAAGAACCGAGAAGGTTCGGTTCTCCCGAGGAGGCCGCTCATGACCGCTCGCACCCCTGATGCCGAGCCGCTGCTGACCCCGGCTGAGGTCGCCACGATGTTCCGCGTCGACCCCAAGACGGTCACGCGGTGGGCGAAGGCCGGCAAGCTCACGTCGATCCGCACGCTCGGCGGACACCGCCGCTACCGCGAGGCTGAGGTGCGCGCCCTGCTGGCGGGCATCCCCCAGCAGCGCAGCGAGGCCTGACCCAACTGAATAGCGGGCAAACCGACCGGTCCCCCAACTGGCCGAGGTGCCCGAACCCTAGCTCCAAGCGACGCAGGACCTGCCCCAACAGGACCTACGCCCAGGCCGACAAGAGACTTCTCAGGCAAGCGACACAGGGTGCGTCGTAGATCGCGCTGGACTCCGCCGGGTCCAGCGCGATCTTTTTTGTGCGCCCATGGGGTCTTGGACCACCGTAACCAGCGCTTCTGTGAGCGGCCTTGTCGGAGTCTGGGGAGCCCTGTCGGATCGCTGTGGACGCCCCCCGGAGGGGGTCCAGGGACGGGCTCGGGGCGGGCCGACAGGGTGGTGCAATTGCACATATTAAATTGACCAGTTGTAGGAAGGGGGTAAGTGCCGTCGTTTCGGAAACTCGTGCGGTGACACCCGTCACATACCGCACGGGTTGTTTGTACTCTGCAGGGTGCGATAAGGGAGCGACGCGGCGAACCGGACCCGCCACCGCCCCTCCCGGGAACGGCCGTTGGTCACGCGCCGACGGGGTCTTCGTCCGCCATGGCGTCCTCGGGGGCCTCCACGGCGTGCGGGGCGGAGTCCATGGCCAGCCGCAGCAGCCGATGGCAGACCGGGCAGTGACGGGTCAGATGCCGGTACGACGAGGCGGCCGCCAGGTGGGCCCTCAGTAACGCCCGCGTCTCGTGCCGCACCGAAGCCGCCATACGCCACCTCCAGAAGGGGGCCGGGAAAACCGGCCCTCCCTCCTGGTTAGCCACCGAATGTGACCCCGTCAAGAGCCCCTGCTCCCGCTCGCCGTCACCGGGCATGCGAAAGGCCCGCTCCCCTTGGGGGATGCGGGCCTCGGCGTTGGGCGGTCCTGACGGGATTTGAACCCGCGGCCTCCACCTTGACAGGGTGGCGAGCACTCCAAACTGCTCCACAGGACCAGGTTTCGCGGCACTTTGTCTTGCGTTGCGCTGCGAGAAGGACTGTACAGGAGGGGGCGGGTCCCGGTCGAACTCACCTGGCGTGCCCGGTCGGTTACGGAGCCGCCGTGTCGATCGCCTTCACGATCCGCTTGTCGGAGACCGGGTACGCGGTCCCCAGCGCATGCGCGAAGTAGCTGACCCGCAGCTCCTCCAGCATCCAGCGGATGTCCAGGACCTGCTGCGGCACCGGCCGGCCCTTCGGGAGCTGCTCCAGGAGCCAGGCGTACTCGTCCTGCATCTCGTGGACCTTCTCCATGCGGGTGGTGTCCCGCTGGACGTTCGTCGGCATCTGCTGGAGGCGGCGGTCGGCGGCGACCAGGTAGCGCATGAGGTCCGGCAGCCGACGTATACCGGCCCACGTCACGAAGCCCGGCTTCACCAGCGCGTCCAACTGCTTGCGGACGTCGGTCAGGTTCGCCAGCAGCGCGGGGCTCCGTACGGCCTTCAGACGGCGCTCACAGGCCTGCCAGGCGGCGAGCACCTGCTGCACCTGCGCGACCGTCCGGACCGTCGTGTCGACGATCTCGGCGCGCACCTTGTCGTACAGCTTCCGGTACGACTCCTCGTCCCACACCGGCCCCCCGAAGTCGGCGATCAGCTTGTCCGCCGCCGCCATCGCGCAGTCGTCGAACAGGGCCTGGATCGTGCCGTGCGGGTTCGCCGACAACGCGAGCTTCTGGGCGTTCGTCAGCTTCTCCGATGCGAACTTCGCCGGGTTCACCGGGATGTTCCGGAGGATGAGCCGCCGCGTGCCCTTCCACATCGCCTCGGTCTGCTCCTCCTCGGTGTCGAAGAGGCGGACGGAGACCGTGTCGCCGTCGTCGACCAGGGCCGGGTAGGCCTTCACCGGCTGGCCCGCGCGGCGCGTCTCGAAGACGCGCGTCAGCGAGCCGATCGTCCAGTCCGTGAGCCCCTTGCGTTCCAGCGACTCGCCGCCCTGGCGCTCCGCGGTGGCCGCGGCGGCCTGGGAGAGGGCCTGGCGTGCCTTCGGCCTCAGCCGGAGCTTCAGCGCCTCCAGGTCCTTGTCCTCGGCCAGCTTCCGGCGCCGTTCGTCGACGATCCGGAAGGTGATCTTCAAGTGGTCGGGGACCCTCGCCCAGTCGAAGTCCTCGGCCTCGAAGGGCACGCCGACCATGCGCTTGAGCTCACGCGCCATGGTCACCGGGAGGGGCTCCTGCAGCGGGACCGCCGTGTCCAGGAAGCGCTTCGCGAAGTTCGGCGCCGGCACGTAGTTGCGGCGGATGGGCTTCGGGAGGGTGCGGATCAGCTCCGTGACCACCTCTTCCCGCAGGCCCGGGATCTGCCAGTCGAAGCCCTCGTCCTTGACCTGGTTGAGGACCTGGAGCGGGATGTGGACGGTCACGCCGTCGGCGTCCGCGCCCGGCTCGAACTGGTAGGTGACGCGGAACTTCAGCTGACCCTGGCGCCAGGAGTCCGGGTAGTCGGCCTTGGTGACCGCCTCCGCCGACTCCCGGATCAGCATCTCCCGCTCGAAGTCGAGGAACTCCGGCTGCTCGTGTCGCTTGTGCTTCCACCAGGAGTCGAAGTGGGCGCCCGAGACGACGTGTTCGGGCACCCGCTGGTCGTAGAAGTCGAAGAGCGTGTCGTCGTCGACGACGATGTCCCGGCGCCGGGCCCGGTGCTCCAGCTCCTCGACCTCGCTGAGGAGCCTGCGGTTGTCGGCGAAGAACTTGTGGTGGGTCCGCCAGTCACCCTCGACCAGTGCGTTGCGAATGAAAAGCTCGCGACTGGTCTCCGGGTCGATCCGGCCGTAGTTCACCTTCCGGTCGGCGACGATCGGTACGCCGTAGAGCGTGACCTTCTCGAAGGCCATCACGGCCGCCTGGTCCTTCTCCCAGTGCGGTTCGCTGTACGTCCGCTTGAGGAGGTGCTCGGCGAGCGGCTCGACCCACTCCGGCTCGATCTTCGCGTTGACCCGGGCCCAGAGCCGCGAGGTCTCCACCAGCTCCGCCGACATAACGAACCGGGGAGTCTTTTTGAACAGCGCGGAACCCGGGAAGAGCGCGAACTTGGCGTTCCGCGCCCCCAGGTACTCGTTCTTCGCGCCCTCCTTCACGTCCTTCATGCCGATGTGCGACAGCAGGCCGGCGAGGAGCGAGACGTGCACGCGGTCGGCGGGGGCGTCGTCCTCGCTGAGGTGGATGCCCATCTGCTTGGCGACCGTGCGCAGCTGCATGTAGATGTCCTGCCACTCACGGATGCGCAGGAAGTTCAGGAACTCCTGCTTGCACATCCGCCGGAAGGAGCTGGAGCCGCGCTCCTTCTGCTGCTCCCTGACGTATCTCCACAGGTTGAGGAAGGCGAGGAAGTCGCTGGTCTCGTCGCGGAAGCGGGCGTGCTGCTGGTCGGCCTGGGTCTGCTTCTCGGCCGGGCGTTCGCGCGGGTCCTGGATGGAGAGCGCGGCGGCGATGACCATGACCTCGCGGACACAGCCGTTCTTGTCGGCCTCCAGGACCATACGGGCCAGGCGCGGGTCGACGGGCAGCTGGGCGAGCTTGCGGCCGGTGTCGGTGAGCCGCTTGCGCGGGTCCTTCTCGGCCGGGTCGATCGCGCCCAGCTCCTGGAGCAGCTGCACGCCGTCGCGGATGTTGCGGTGGTCCGGCGGGTCGATGAAGGGGAACTTCTCGATGTCGCCGAGGCCGGCCGCGGTCATCTGGAGGATGACGGAGGCGAGGTTGGTGCGGAGGATCTCGGGGTCCGTGAACTCCGGGCGGGAGACGAAGTCGTCCTCGTCGTACAGCCGGATGCAGATGCCGTCGGACGTACGGCCGCAGCGGCCCTTGCGCTGGTTGGCGCTGGCCTGCGAGATCGCCTCGATGGGCAGCCGCTGCACCTTGGTGCGGTGGCTGTAGCGGGAGATACGCGCGAAGCCGGGGTCGATGACGTACTTGATGCCGGGAACGGTCAGCGAGGTCTCGGCGACGTTGGTCGCCAGAACGATCCTGCGGCCGGTGTGCGGCTGGAAGACCCGGTGCTGCTCGGCGTGCGAGAGCCGGGCGTAGAGGGGCAGGACCTCCGTACGCTGCCCATCAGCGCCTCCGGCGCGGGTGTAGTTCTTCCTGGTGAGCGCGTCCGCCGTGTCCCGGATCTCCCGCTCTCCCGAGAGGAAGACGAGGATGTCGCCCTGTCCCTCGGCCTGGAGCTCCTCGACCGCATCGCAGATGGCGGTGATCTGGTCCCGGTCGGCGTCTTCCGTGTCCTCTTCGAGGAGCGGCCGGTAGCGCACCTCCACGGGGTACGTCCGGCCGCTCACCTCCACGATCGGGGCGTCGCCGAAGTGCCGGGAGAACCGCTCGGGGTCGATGGTGGCGGAGGTGATGACGACCTTGAGATCGGGGCGGCGGGGCAGCAGCTGGGCCAGGTATCCGAGCAGGAAGTCGATGTTGAGGGACCGCTCGTGGGCCTCGTCGATGATGATCGTGTCGTAGGCGCGCAGCTCGCGGTCGGTCTGGATCTCGGCGAGCAGGATGCCGTCCGTCATCAGCTTGATGAAGGTGGCGTCGGGGTTCACCTGGTCGGTGAAGCGGACCTTCCAGCCGACGGACTCCCCGAGCGGCGTCCGCAGCTCCTCCGCCACCCGCTCGGCGACGGTACGGGCGGCGATCCGGCGGGGCTGGGTGTGCCCGATCATGCCGCGCACCCCCCGCCCGAGCTCCAGACAGATCTTGGGGATCTGGGTGGTCTTCCCGGAGCCGGTCTCACCGGCCACGATCACGACCTGGTGATCGCGTATCGCCTCGGCGATCTCGTCCTTCTTCTGACTGACGGGCAGCTGCTCGGGGTACGACACGGCGGGCACGACGGCACGTCGGCCGGCCATCCGTTCCTCGGCCCTGGCCACCTCGGCCTCGATCTCGGCGAGGACGGCGGCCCGGGCCTCCGGTTTACGGATCTTGCGCGCACCTTCCAGCCTGCGCCCGAGCCGGTGCGCGTCGCGCAGTGAGAGCTCGGTCAGGCGAGGGGCGAGGGGGCCAAGGGCGGGGGCGGGATGCGTAGACATACGCGGTCCAGGATCTCACCTCGGGGAAATTCATGGCGAACGCTTTTGCCTCCGGCGGTTCGGCCGGGGGTATGGGGGCGGACGTGGTGGTTCGGGTGCGGGTGGGTGGGGGCTGGTCGCGCAGTTCCCCGCGCCCCTTTCAGGGCGCTGCCCAGCCGTGTCCTACATAGCTGCGGGCAGACGTGCCGCAGGGCGGCACCCGGTCGGTGCCGGTGAGTGAAACCCCCTACGGGGTTCGCTGGGCGGGAGTGGTGGTGGGGGTTTGGGCGGGTGGCGTGGCGGAGGCTGCTGCGATCGACTTCGCCGTGTTGGACACGGCCTTGATCCCCAGGTACGCCGTGGTCATGCTGCTCACCGCCGTGAAGGCGGCGGTGAGCACGCCGATGATCACGGACTCGTTGCCGTTGAGCCGCCAGACGCCGAAGACCGCGACCGCGGCGATCGCGAGGTTGCTGACGACGACGGCGAGGAGGCCGTATCGCGCACGGTCCTTCTCCAGCTGTATGTCCTGATCCCGGTTCATCTTCCCCACCCTGGTGACGTGTTGACCCGCCAGAACCTAGCGTCGGCGGGTCGCGGGGCCAAGGAGATTCAGGGCGCGGCCGGGAAGATGTCGTAGTCGCCCAGCAGGTCTGCGTACACGTCCACCGAGGTGGTCCCGGCGTTGTAGAGGTCGATCTCGCCGTCGGTGCCGACCTCGACCAGCGCGCGGTTGGCCGCGGTGTGTCCCTTGGTGAAGTTCAGCGAGTAGACGCCGGGGCGGATGGTGCCGTCGGGGTAGGCGACGAGGTAGCCGTTGCCGGACGGGGAGGGCACCGTGAGGTTCAGGTCGGCGGCGGTGACTCCGGTCGCGGGGACGCCGTGGGCGCCGGTGACCTTGAGCTTGAGGGTGGCGTGGGCGGCGAGCCTGGCGACCTTGCCGGTGCCGGTTCCGGTGCGGGTGTCGAGGATGCGGGCGGGAGCGGTGGGCAGGAACTCCGCGCCGTTCGCGGTGGTGCCGTACCAGCCGGCGAGGTCCGCCACGAGGTTCGCCGACGCCCTGCTTTCGTTGTGCAGGACGACCTTGCCGTCGTATACGGGGATCACGACCTGGGTTGTGGCGGTCTGGCCGGTGGTCCAGTACGGGCCGCTGACGCCGGAGTCGTTGGTGCTGTGGGTGGAGACGACGAGGTCGCCGGATGCCTTGGTGGTGGTCGCCGTGACGTCGAGGACCACTGCCGTCGCGTCCGCCGGGACACCGTGGGTGCCGCCGACCGGCAGTGTGACCGAGTGGCCGCCGGCGACCGGACCGCGCGTGCCACCGGTGCCGGTGCCGGTGCGGGTGTCGAGCAGGCGGGCCGGAGTGACCGGGTGGTAGGTGTCGGCGTACTGGGCGTGGGACTGGAGGCCGACCGTGGCGACGTTGACCGTCACCGCGCCGGAGCTGCCGTTGTAGAGGTCGACCGAACCGGTCGGGGTGACCTTCACCGTCGTCTCGGCGGTGGCCGTCCGGCCCGGCTCGAAGGCGATGGCGGCGGTGCCCGGGCGGGTGGTGCCGTGGGTGTAGAGGGTGAGCGTGCCGCTCGCCTTCGCGTTGCTGGTGACGAGCTGGAGCTGGGCCGCGTCCACGCCGTCCGAGTCGGCCTGCAGCGTGGCCGCCGAGAGCTTCAGGACGCTGTGCGCGGCGATCGTCTTCTCGGTGTCGTACTGCGGGGTCATGGCGATGAAGGCGTCCGCGGCATGGAAGACGGTCGTGGCGGTGGTGGTACGGCCGAGCAGGTCGGTCTGCGTCAGGGTGGCGGTGTAGGTGCCGGGGGCCGCGTACTGGTGCATGGGCTGCGTCGGCTCCTGGGCGTCGGCGGCCAGGTGCTCCTGCGTGCCGTCGCCGAAACTCAGGGTCCGGTACTCGACCTCCCACGGGTCGGCCGGTGCGGGCACCGTGAACCGTGCGAACCCGGCGTTGACCTGCCCGGTCGCGGTGTCCGGGGCGACGGACAGGGCGGCGGCGGGCGGTGTGGCCGTACCCGCCGCCACCCCGGCGTAGGACTTCTCCGCGTTCGTCCCGTCGGGTTCGGTGAACGTGATGCGCGTGGTGTACAGCCCCGGCGTGGTGTAGGTGTGGCTGACCGGGGTGCCGGGGGTGCCGGTGGCCGGGTCGCTGCCGTCGCCGAAGTCGACCGAGTAGGTGAGGGCCGCGCCCCAGGAGCTGGTGGCGTCGGTCTTCATGGAGATGCCGAGCGGCGCGAGCCCCTTGGGGGGCGTCGGAACGTCGCCGGAGGCGATGGTGAGGGTGTCCTGCCGTTCCAGGGCGCCCCGGTCGGGGTGGCCGGTGCCGGTGCCGGTGTTGTCGACCAGCAGGTCGTCGACCCGAGCACGCCCCTCCTGGTCGGTGGTGAGTTCGCCGGGCGCGGTGGCGTCGGCCGAGTCGATCAGGGGGGAGTGCTCGGACGGCGTCGCCGGGTACGCGTTGATCCCGTCGAGGTCATGCGCGCCCTGGCCGGTCCCGTCCCGGAACGCCGCCCTGGTGGCGTAGGAGGTGCCGGCCCAGGAGTACTCGGTGCGGGCCGGGGCGGAAGCGGACGCCTCGCTCGCTGCCACGTTGTAGTCGGCGGTGACCTGGCTCGTGGAGTCGGCCGACACCGCGTAGAGCGGAGCGGTCGGCGCCGGGCAGCTGCTGGTCTGCATCGCCGACCCGAGGGCGATGGCCACGTTGTTCTCCACCACCCCGGAACTCCCGCCGTCCAGTGAGATTCCGGTGGCGCAGGGGGCGAAGACGGTGTTGCTGGTGACGTCCGTGTCGGCTGCCCCCGACACCGCGATGCCGCTCTGCTGCTGCGTGAGGATCACGTTGGTCGTCACGGTGACCCGGGCCGCTCCCGGCCCCACCCGTACGCCGTATGCGGTGCTGGGGTAGATCGAGTTCCGTGACACGGTCACGTCCGAGGACGTGCCGTCCACACCGATCGCCGTCCCGGTGACGGGGGTCGTCGGGGCGGCGTTCTCGACCGTCAGCCCGTCGAGGGTCACATGGTCGGACCCGGTCACCGCCACCACGTCCGAGTGGTGCTCGTCGCTGAAGGTCAGCGATTCGACGCGTACGTCGTGCACGCCTTTCAGCGTCAGCGCCGGTGCGGAGGCGGGCGCGGCGAGCACCGCCTTCAGGCGGCTCGGGGGGAGGGGCGCTCCGCTGAACGTGATCGGCTTGTCGCTGGTCCCCGACCGGGTGAGGGTCACCGCTTCCGAGTACGGGGAGAGGGGTGCCCCCAGGATGCGGACCGTGTCCCCCGGCTCGACCACGTCCGCGGCGGCCTGCACGGTGCAGAAGGGCCGGCTCTCCGTCCCCGTACCGCTGTCACTGCACACCGTGCTGTAGCCCTCCACGTACAGCGTCCTGCCCGGCCCGGGGTCGGCCACGGCCCGCCCGGTCCCCCAGCCGCTCATCACCCCCGCCACGACGATCACGGCGAGGGACAGTCCTACGGCGGGGCGGGATCTGTGCATGAGGTCTCCACGGAGCGTTCGCGGGTGCGGTCACGAGAACGCCGGAGGAGGCGGGTCGGCTCAGCGTTGTCATGCAGTTGTCATGATCGCAGTCCGAGTCCAAAGGAACGCCATACTCCGCCCTGGTCCTGCCCAAGACGCAGCCAGGCGGAGCCGGTTGGCGGGCCGCTGCCGGACTGCGCGGATGAGCGAGACGGTCTTACGGAACCATCACCCAGATCGGAGTCACCTGGACCGACGGCAGGTCGTCCCTGCTGCCCATCCCCTAAACGCAGCGAGGCGGACGGGGCATGAGAACAGCCCCTCCGGAATCCCGGAGGGGCTGTCTGTTGTGGCTGGGGCCGGGGTCGAACCGGCGACCTATCGCTTTTCAGGCGATCGCTCGTACCAACTGAGCTACCCAGCCACGAGGTTTCACGTGAAACCTCAGCGGTCCTGACGGGATTTGAACCCGCGGCCTCCACCTTGACAGGGTGGCGAGCACTCCAAACTGCTCCACAGGACCAAGCTGTGTGTGCAACAGTGTTGCACACGATCTTGCGTGCCCCCAACGGGATTCGAACCCGTGCTACCGCCTTGAAAGGGCGGCGTCCTAGGCCGCTAGACGATGAGGGCTATCGGCCCGCCTGGGCGCTTCCTCAGCGCGTCGGGGACGTGAGAAGCATATGGGATCCCGGGGAGTATCGCCAAAACGGTTTACGACCCCGAGGGCGACGGGGTTCCGGGTGTGCCCCCTGAGGGTGATGGGCCCCCTGCGGGGGAGGGGGTGGCGCCTGGTTGCCCGCGGCGGAGCCGCTGATCGAATACGTCCGCCGGGAGGTGGCGGCTGACCTCGGCCGTCGTCTCGCCCAGACCGCCCAGTCTGATCTCGTCCCACGCCTGGAGCCGGCGGCTGTCCCGGTCGAAGTAGAGGATCGAGGCCTCGATCGGGTCCGGGTACTTGCCCTCGACGGCCCGGAGCCCGCTGCCGCCCGTGGAGCCCTCCACGCGCAGCCGGGTGCCGTGCGAAAGGATCTCCGTCTGCTCGTGGTGGAGATGGCCCGCCAGGACCAGGGGCACCTCGCCGTCCGTCATCCGGGCCGCCGTCGGCTCGTGGACGATCGCGACGTCCACCGGAGTGTCGGCCGCCCGCTGCTCCCGCAGGGCCGTGGCGAGGCGGTCACCGGCCTGTTCCTCGGCCGCGTCGCCGCCGGGGGCGGTCGAGCGGTCGGGGGTGAACTGGGGGTCGCCGATCCCGGCGAAGCGCAGCCCGGCGATCGTCTCGGCGCGGCCGTCGTCCAGGACGTGCACGTTCTTCATGCGGGAGAGGTAGCGCTGGGTGGTGCGGGAGTCGTGGTTGCCCCGGACCCAGACGTACGGCACGCCCAGGTCGGCGACGGGGTCCAGGAAGCCGTTCTCGGCCGCCGTGCCGTGGTCCATGGTGTCGCCGGAGTCGACGATCACGTTCACCTTGTACTGCTCGACCAGCGAGGCGATGATCTTCCAGCTCGCCGGGTTCAGATGGATGTCGGAGACGTGCAGGACGCGCAGGGTGGCCGGGTCCGGGGAGTAGGCGGGGAGCGTGGACGTGACGTCGTACAGTTTCGTCACGTTCGTCACCAGGCGGGCCAGTTCCTTCTGGTAGACGTCGAATTCGGTGACGATGCTGCGTGCGTTGCCGACCAGCGCCGGGGCGGAGGAGAGCAGGCCCGAGAACCTCGGTTCCAGGACCGACTCGGGGTTCCAGGTGGCGAACGCGGTCGCGCCGGAGGAGGCGAGCAGGGCGAGGGCTAGGCCGCCGGCGGCCAGGGCGCGGCGCGGGCGTCGGTAGACCGCCAGGCCGAGGGCGGTGGCGCCGGTGACGACGGCCACGCAGGAGCGTACGGCCAGGTCGAGGGTGCCGTGCTCGACGTCGTGGGCGACCTCGTCCTGGAGTCCGGAGAGGCGCTCGGGGTGGTCGACCAGTGCCTGGGAGCGGACCGGGTCGAGCTGGTCGACGTTGACGTCGAGGCGGACGGGACCGGCGTGGGTGTCCAGGTAGAGGGCGCCCAGCGGTGAGACGTTGATCTTCGTGCCGCCGGTGAGGGACGGCCGCAGCGTCATCGTCGTGTCCATCGGGCCGACCTGGGCGCGGACGTTCCCGACGATCAGCAGGCCGAGCCAGGCGCCGACGAGTACGACGGCCAGCAGGCCGAGGACGCGGCTCCAGGCGGGGGGCTCGTGCGCCTCGGGGGCGAGTTCCAGGACGGGCAGGCGGGCTCGGGTGCGGACGCGGGCCATTGGTGCCGTATGCCCAGGATCGCTGGCTCATATGCTGCGGTTCGTGCCGCGGGCGGAAGGGCTTCGGGTGCCGGGCGGGTCAGCCCCAGCCCAGTTCGTGGAGCCGGGCGTCCCCGATGCCGAAGTGGTGCGCCACCTCGTGGACGACGGTCACGGCGACTTCGTGGACCACGTCTTCCGGCGTCTCGCAGTGACGCAGGGTCGGCCCCATGTAGATCGTGATGCGGTCGGGGAGGACCCCGGCGTACCACTCCCCGCGTTCGGTGAGCGGCGTCCCCTCGTACAGGCCCAGTAGCTCCGGGTCGTCGGCGGACGGCTCGTCCTCCACGAACACGGCCACGTTGTCCATGACCCGCGTCAGCTCCGGCGGGATCCGGTCCAGGGCCTCGCTCACCAGCTCTTCGAAACTGTCGCGTGTCATCTCCAGCACAGGGCCATTGTCGGGGACGAACGCGTCGAGCGGGGGTTTCCGGCTCCGACCCCTATTGCACGCCTGTGACAGCGCACGCACAGCTCTGTCATCGCTCCTGGGAAGACTTCTGTCACCGCGAAGTCATTCACCCTGGGGGGAACCCGATGTCCGCACGTTACCGTCGTCGCACCGCAGCCGCTGCCACCGGTGTCGCCGCGCTGCTGGCCGTGGCCGGCCTGTCCGCCGCCGCGACGGCCGCTCCTGCGACCAAGGCGGTGAGCGTGCCCCGGGGACTGACCATCAGCGACGGCACCCGTCACGTTCTCGTCGGCGGCAGGTCGATCGGCTTCGGTACCGTCGTCCGCGACCTGGCCTGGAACCCGAGCGGCAGCAAGGCCGCCTTCGTCGACGGCCACGGCAACCTCGTCGTCTCCGACCCCGACGGCAGTCACCGGGTCACCGTCGCCGCCAACCCGGGCAACCAGACCTGGTCCCACCCGACCTGGCAGGTCGCCGCGGCCGACAGGACGAACGGCATCCCCGCGAAGAACAACATCATCTTCGCCGCCAAGATCCACGGCAGCACCGTGCTGGAGCGCGTCAAGGCCACCGGCAACCACGCCAAGCCGGCCAAGATCAGCCTGAACAGCGACGACCCCGAGGCGGGCGCGCTCCCGCAGACGAACAACGCCTGGCCGAACGTCGGCGGGTCCTACGGCACCGCCGTCTACGACAACACCCACACCGGTGAGGTCTACATCCGGGACGACTACCTGCGTCAGCAGGGCGGTGCGCTGGCCAAGGGGTCCGAGCCCGCGCTCGCCCCCGACGCGGAGGAGGTCGTCTTCGTCCGCTCGGTCGGCGGGCACGACCACCTCTTCGTCGACGACCTGACCGCCGGCACCAACGCCGTCAAGGACATCACCCCGCACGCCACCACCGACTACACCGAGCCCACCTGGTCGCCCAACGGCAAGACCATCGCCTTCCGGACCCCGAACGGCACCTACACGGTCACCAGGACCGCCCACGGGTTCGGCAGCCCGGTCAAGGTCTCCGCGCACAAGGGGCTGCCCGCCTACCGCGGCTGACCGCCGCCCGACCGGCCGTCGGAGCGGGCGAGTTCGGCCCGTAGCGCCGCAAGGTGCTGGTCGGCCGTGTCGTGCGGCAGGAACTCGACGACGTCGAGGAAACGGAACAGGACCTGGGACTTGGTGACGGCGAACTCGTAGTCGGCGAACCCCACCACGGCACCCAGCTCCCCTCGCACAGCACCCCGGACGACATGCGCGGTCATGTCGTCCGGGGTTTCCGCGCTCGTGCCCCGCCGGGCGTTGGGGCGGGCCAGATAGGGGCAGACCATCGAGGCGTAGAGCATGCACGCGCGGTGCCCGGGAGCCTCCAGGGTCGGCGCCAGGTTGCGGTACGGCCGCCCGGCGGTCAGCGCGTCGCGGATCACGGAACTCTCCGCGGCGCCGACCACCCGCCACACCGGACCCTTCGGTATCAGCGTGTTGCAGACGGAGCACAGCCTGTTGCGGGCGCACTCCGCGCTGCGCCCGTAGTCGGTGAGTGCGAACTGGGGGGCGTCGCCCTCCCACGGCGTGATGGCGGGCACGGGATAGCCGCGGCTGTCACGAGGTCTGGCCTCGACGCTCGCCGGCATGGGAACGGAGTCGAATCGCACACCCCATGGTGAACCACCCGTCCACGCCCCGGCGACGGTTGGGGGCGAGGGTCCGGCGTTTGTCGTACGGACAGCCGTCACCTCCGGTCGGGGGTGCGTGTCCTCTTGTGGGCGGCGGGAGTTGGGCAGGTTGTCTTCTTTCTGCGCCCCCGGAGGTGGCCCCCGTGCGCCCCAAGTACGTACCAGTCCGTCTGGCCGTCACGGTGATGGCGGTCGCGGCCGCCGCCGGCTGTGTGAACGTGGGCGACGACGCGGGGAAGGCCAAGCCGTCGCACTCCGCGGGGCACCGGGGCGGTGACGTCGCCGAAGGCGGCTCCGGGGTGTCCGGCGAGGGCGGTGCGGGGTACGGCGGTGCGGTGGCCGACGGGAAGCGCGGGCACGGGGAGAAGGCGAAGCCGGGGGAGTCGGCGTCGGCGTCCGCGAAACCGACGAAGGGGGCCAGCGCGGCCCCGGCCGGGCCGGCGAAGCCGGGCAAGAGCGTGGCGCCGGGGGTGCCGGCCGGGCCGACGGGGGCCCCGACGACGCCCGCGCCGCCGGCGGCCTCGCCCACCCCGCCACCGGCTTCACCCACCCCGCCGCCCCCGGCGACGGACCCCCCGTCGGCCGAGCCGTCCTCGTCGGCGCACGAGGACACGGGGACCCAGCTGGTACAACGCGAACCGGCACCGGAGGCGGGGACGCCGGCGTAGGGAGTGCGGGGGGCATCGGCACCGCCGGGATGCGTCGTGGGGGCTGGGCGCCATTGCGGCGGGAAAAGAAATTCGGGTGGCGGTCGGATCCCGGGTGGCAGGAGAAGGCGGCCTTGGGAGTGCGGGGGGCATCGGCACCGCCGGGATGCGTCGTGGGGGCTGGGCGCCGTTGCGGCGGGAAAAGAAATTCGGGTGGCGGTCGGATCCACGATGGCGGGTGGAGATGATCGTGCGGTCGGCGCGGGGGTGCTCTCCGGCAAGGGGGAAGAAGATGGGTGGGTCGGGTGTTGGGGAGTTCGTAAGGTTGCGCGTCCGGTCTGTGCGATCTGTGCGTCGAGGGATTGGCGTGAGTGTCGCTGGGGCCGTGGCAAACCTGCTGTGAGCTGCGAGGTCGGAGCTCGGTTTGCCTTCGGGGGTGTTGGGTGCGTATGGTGGTAGATCGTTTGATCCCATTTGCCCGGCGCCACTGCAGAGCGCGCCGTGTGGCGCGTACTCTCCCTTGCCGTGGCGGACCGCATTGAGGCGGTCGTGAGCGAATCACGGAGTTGACGGGCGCGTGCCGAAGAGACTCCGGAAGGTTTCGCATTCGCATGTCCGTGTCCAGTAATGACCAGATCGTTGTGCCCGAGAACATCCAGGACGACGAACTGGTGACCCAGGTCTCCGAGGAGACCGCTGACACCACCCCCCAGATCACTTTTGCCGACCTCGGTCTCCCCGAGGGCCTCGTGCGCAAGCTCGCGCAGAACGGCGTGACGACCCCCTTCCCGATCCAGGCCGCGACCATCCCGGACGCCCTGGTCGGCAAGGACATCCTCGGCCGGGGCCGCACCGGCTCCGGCAAGACCCTCTCCTTCGGTCTGCCCACCCTGGCCACCCTGGCCGGCGGCCGCACCGAGAAGAAGCGGCCGCGTGCCGTCATCCTCACCCCGACCCGCGAGCTGGCGATGCAGGTCGCCGACGCGCTCCAGCCCTACGGCGATGTCGTCGGCCTGAAGATGAAGGTCGTCTGCGGCGGCACGTCCATGGGCAACCAGATCTACGCCCTGGAGCGCGGCGTCGACATCCTCGTCGCCACCCCGGGCCGCCTGCGCGACATCATCAACCGCGGCGCCTGCTCCCTCGAGGACGTGCAGATCGCCGTCCTCGACGAGGCCGACCAGATGTCCGACCTGGGCTTCCTGCCCGAGGTCACCGAGCTGCTCGACCAGGTCCCGGCCGGCGGCCAGCGCATGCTCTTCTCCGCCACGATGGAGAACGAGATCCAGACCCTCGTCGAGCGCTACCTGAACAACCCCGTCTCCCACGAGGTGGACGCGGCCCAGGGCGCGGTCACGACGATGTCCCACCACATCCTCATCGTGAAGCCCAAGGACAAGGCGCCGGTCACCGCCGCGATCGCCTCCCGCAAGGGCCGCACGATCATCTTCGTCCGCACCCAGCTGGGCGCCGACCGCGTCGCCGAGCAGCTGCGCGACTCCGGCGTGAAGGCCGACGCGCTGCACGGCGGCATGACCCAGGGCGCCCGCACCCGGACCCTCGCCGACTTCAAGGACGGGTACGTCAACGTCCTGGTCGCGACGGACGTCGCCGCCCGCGGTATCCACGTCGACGGCATCGACCTGGTGCTGAACGTCGACCCGGCCGGCGACCACAAGGACTACCTGCACCGCGCCGGCCGTACCGCTCGCGCGGGCCGCACCGGCACGGTCGTCTCGCTCTCCCTCCCGCACCAGCGCCGGCAGATCTTCCGGCTGATGGAGGACGCGGGCGTCGACGCCGGCCGTCACATCATCAACTCCGGTACGGCCTTCGAGCCCGAGGTCGCCGACATCACCGGCGCCCGTTCCATGACCGAGGTGCAGGCCGAGTCCGCGGGCAACGCGGCGCAGCAGGCCGAGCGCGAGGTCACCCAGCTCACCAAGGAGCTGGAGCGGGCCCAGCGCCGGGCCGCCGAGCTGCGCGAGGAGGCCGACCGCCTGGTCGCCCGGGCCGCCCGCGAGCGCGGCGAGGACCCGGAGACGGCGGTGGCCGAGGCCGCCGCCGTGGCCGAGGCCGAGGCCGTGGTGGCGGAGCAGCCGGCCGCCGAGGCGCCGGACCGCCAGGAGTCCTCCTCGTACGAGCGCCCGCGTCAGCAGCGTGACGAGCGGGGCAACTACGAGCGCCGTGACCGCCGTGACGACCGTCCGTCGGGCGGCTTCCGCCGTGACGACCGTCGTGACGGTGGCGACCGTGGCGGTTTCCGCCGCGATGACCGTCCGTCGGGTGGCTTCCGCCGTGACGACCGCCGTGACGACCGTCGTGACGGTGGCGACCGTGGTGGTTTCCGCCGTGACGACCGTCCGTCGGGCGGTTTCCGCCGCGACGACCGCCGTGACGACCGCCGCGACGACCGCGGTGCCCGTTCCTTCGACCGCCGGGACGAGCGTCCGTCGGGTGGCTTCCGCCGCGATGACCGCCGTGACGACCGTCGTGACGGTGGCGACCGTGGCGGTTTCAGCCGGGACGAGCGTCGGCCGTTCGACCGGGACCGTGACGACCGTGGCGGCCGCTCCTTCGAGCGTCGTGACGACCGTGGCGGCTTCCGCCGTGACGACCGTCCGTCCGGCCACCGTGGCAGCGACCGCCCCTTCAACCGCGACCGCCGTGACGACCGCCCGGGCTTCCGCAGCGGTGGCCACAGCGGTCACGACCGCCCGTTCGGCCGTCGTGACGACCACCGCGGCTCGTCCTCCGGCCCCTCCGGGGCCTCCGGCTCCTTCGGCCGCCGCGACGACAAGCCGCGCTGGAAGCGCAACGGCTGACACCGAGTGAGGTGACGAAGGGCCCGTACGACGACTGTCGTACGGGCCCTTCCGCGTTCCGGACCGGGACGGTACGGACAGGCACCGCCAACTACCCCCTGTTCACGGTCAATTCACTGTTGATGTCTGTGTGCCGGTTGTTAACATCCTTTGACTTTTGACTTCCTGGGGGGTTCCTTGAGCCGGCATGCCCGGATCGCACTCACTCTCGTCGGACTGGCCGCCCTCGGCGCCGGTTCGCTGACCACCGCGGGCACGGCCGCCGCGGACACCACCCCGACGCCGATCGTGACGGACGGCGTCTACGGCATCGACTACGCGGGCGGCTTCCTGACCACCGTGGAGAACGCGCCGAGCTATGACCAGTGGGTGATCGGCCGGCAGATCTCGGCCGACGGCACCACGGTGCTGGAGAGGACGACCCGGGGATTCGCCGGCACGGACGCGGTCGGCGGCCATCTCCAACGGGTGCCGTGCGACGAGGGTGCACGGGGCTGCGTGCCGATGCGTACCTTCGGCAACACCTACGTCGGCGACTTCATGGACGACGGCACCGGCAAGCAGACGGCCCAGATCTACCTGACCGAGGACTCGATGGACGGCGGGCCCGATCCGGTCGTCACCGGCGGCCGTTTCGTCGACGCCACCGGCCGCTTCTACGTCTACCAGGCGTCTTCCACCGGCAAGCAGTACGTCGACGCGGTGCCCGCGTACCAGACCCAGAACGTCCGGCTGACCCGGTCCATCACCGCCGCCTCCGTGTGGGGTTCGACGCTGTGGACGCCGGGCACCGGCAACGGCGTCGTCACCGGATACGACCTGAAGGCGAAGAAGACGGTCGCGACCGTCTCCACCGGCGCGCCCTGCACGGTCAAGGAGCTCGAGGTCGTCGGCCGCTGGATCTACTGGAACTGCGGCCCGACGGGCGCCGCGGGCGTGTACGACCGTACGGCGAAGAAGAACATCAAGGTGCCCTCCGGCCCGGCGCTGGTCGGCGACGGCTACCTCGTCCAGCACGACCGGGCCGCCGGCAAGCTCATGCTGACGGACTTCCACACCGGGACGGCGGCCGCGGCGCGCGCGATCGCCGACCTGCCCGCCGGGCAGACCGCCGACCAGCGGCGGCTGACCTGGTCCGTGGACAAGTTCGGCGGCGACATCGCGTACGTCGGCCCGGACGACGTCATCCGGATCGTGCCGAGCGGGGTGCCGACGCAGCCCCTGACGGGGATCGAGTCGGAGGTGGCGGACTGGGACGAGGACGCCCGGGAAGGCGCCACCGGCAACACCACCTGGGGCAGCGTCTGGCAGCTCAGCAAGCCCGCCAAGTGGACCTTTACCGTGAAGGACACCCACGGGCACGCCGACCGCACCATCAAGGGCAGCGGCACGTCGGTCGACATCGACTGGGACGGGACGAACGACACGGGCGGCTATCCGCTCAACGGTCCGAAGACCTGGACGCTGACCGCCACCGCCGCCGAGGGCTCGGGGACGTACACGACCAGCGGGAAGTTCGGCTACACCGGCGGCACGCAGGGCTTCCACGACCAGAGCGGGTACAGCTACGGCGACCTGGCCACCCTCAGCTCGTCCGGCGGCCTCACGCTCCACTCCACCACCGGCAACGGCAAGTTCAGCGGCACGTGGACGGCCTCCGGCTGGGCGGCGGGCACGACCGCCGTTCCCTTCGGGGACATGACCGGCGACCGGTGCTCGGAGATGCTGGTGCGGATGCCCAACGGGGAGCTGCGCCGGTACACCGGCAAGTGCGGCGGCTCGTACAAGCCGTCCGACAAGCACGTCTCCCTCGGCACCGGCTGGAACGCGTACAACGTCCTCACGGCCCCTGGCGACCTCACCGGCGACGGCCGGACCGATCTGCTGGCCCGCAAGGCCGCCACCGGGGACGTCTACCTGTTCGCCGACGACGGCACCGGCAGGCTGAAGGCCGGGGTGAAGATCCGCTCCTGGTCGGCGTACACGAAGATCGTCGGCGCCGGTGACCTGAACGGCGACGGCTTCGGGGACGTCCTTGCGGTCGACAAGGCCGGCACGCTGTGGCGCTACGACGGCACCGGGGCGGGTCAGGTGAAGGAGCGGGTGAAGGTCGCCGCGCACTGGAACGCCTCGTACAACGCGGTCGTGGGCGTCGGCGACATCACCGGGGACGGCAGGAACGACCTGGTCATGCGGGACACCGCGGGCAACCTGTACCGGCAGACGGGCACGGGCAAGGGCACGTTCGCGGCACGCGTGAAGATCGCGACGGGCTGGCAGGGCTACAAGGCGCTCTTCTAGGCCCGTTTAGGCCTGTTTCAGGCCGGTTCCAGCATGTTTTCGGCCATGCTGTGACGCATGTCACGCCCTTGGTGAGGGAATCGCTGAGGGCATGACAGATGACGCGACAGCCAAGTCGCCCTCCGGCGCACTCTCCGACGAGGAGCGGCTCGCCCAGCTCGGCTACACGCAGGTCCTGGCCCGCCGTATGTCGGCCTTCTCGAACTACGCGGTCTCCTTCACGATCATCTCGGTCCTCTCCGGCTGTCTCACCCTCTACCTCTTCGGCATGATCACCGGCGGCCCGGCCGTGATCACCTGGGGCTGGGTGGCCGTAGGCCTGATGACCCTCTTCGTAGGCCTCTCGATGGCCGAGATCTGTTCGGCGTACCCGACCTCCGCCGGCCTCTACTTCTGGGCCCACCGGCTGGCCCCGCCCCGCAGCGCGGCCGCCTGGGCGTGGTTCACGGGCTGGTTCAACGTGCTCGGCCAGGTGGCGGTGACGGCGGGCATCGACTTCGGCGCCGCGTCCTTCCTCGGCGCGTACCTGAACCTCCAGTTCGACTTCACCGTCACCCCGGGCCGCACGATCCTCCTCTTCGCGGGGATCCTCGTGCTGCACGGCCTCCTCAACACCTTCGGCGTCCGCATCGTCGCGCTCCTCAACAGCGTGAGCGTGTGGTGGCACGTACTCGGCGTCCTGGTCATCGTCGGCGCGCTGACCTTCGTCCCCGACCACCACCAGTCGGCGTCCTTCGTCTTCACCAAGTTCGTGAACGACACGGGCTGGAGCAGCGGCCCGTACGTCGTCCTCATCGGCCTCCTGATGGCCCAGTACACCTTCACGGGCTACGACGCCTCGGCGCACATGACGGAGGAGACGCACGACGCCTCCACGGCCGGCCCGAAGGGCATCGTCCGCTCGATCTGGACCTCCTGGATAGCCGGCTTCGTCCTCCTCCTCGGCTTCACGTTCGCCATCCAGTCGTACGACAAGGAGGCGGCGTCCCCGACGGGGGCACCCCCGGCGCAGATCCTCCTGGACGCGCTCGGCGCCACGACCGGCAAGCTCCTGCTCCTCGTCGTCATCGGCGCCCAGCTCTTCTGCGGAATGGCCTCGGTCACGGCCAACAGCCGCATGATCTACGCCTTTTCACGGGACGGCGCGCTCCCCTTCTCCCGCGTCTGGCACACGGTCAGCCCCCGCACCCGCACCCCCGTGGCAGCGGTCTGGCTGGCGGCTCTCGCCGCCCTCGCCCTGGGCCTCCCGTACCTGATCAACTACACGGCCTACGCCGCGGTGACGTCGATCGCGGTGATCGGCCTGTACGTGGCCTACGTCATCCCGACACTGCTGCGGGTACGGAAGGGCGACGCGTTCGAGCGAGGGCCCTGGCACCTGGGCCGCTGGTCGATCGCCATCGGCGTGACATCGGTGACGTGGGTGGTGGTCATCACCGTCCTCTTCATGCTCCCGCAGGTCTCCCCGGTCACCTGGAAGTCCTTCAACTACGCCCCGGTCGCCGTCCTGGCCGTCCTCGGCTTCGCCGCGATCTGGTGGCAGGTCTCGGCCCGCCACTGGTTCCTCAACCCGGCCGCGGCGACCCACCAGGAGGACACCGCCAAACTGGCCGATCTCTGACCCGTCGGCCACCTGATGTGCCACTTCTGCCACGCGACGCGGCCACGACCCCGATACCCGATCGGCGAGACGCCTCCGTCCGGCTATGCTCGGGGAGGCAACATCGCCTGGGCCGTTAGCTCAATTGGCAGAGCAGTGGACTTTTAATCCATTGGTTGTGGGTTCGAGTCCCACACGGCCTACCGAACCGCCCCCAGCTCAGAGGCACTTCGAGCTGGGGGCGGCGGCGTTCTTCGGGGCCTGGAGCTCGCCCGCCCCGATCTGCATGGGGCGCTCAGGACGGGCGGGCGATCGGGTGGCTACAAGGTGGTCGTCCAGGAGCCGCGGGAGAGAGTGGTCGTGCCGTCCGGGTCGATGGCCACCTGGGCCCCGTACACGGGCAGGCCGCCCTCACGGTTGAGCCGATGCCGGATCTTCTCCAGGACGTCCCACAACCGGCGCGGTCCGCCCTGATGCACCGTCGGGGAACCGAGGAAGCCAACCGCAGTGGCGCGGGCCCACGACCCGTCCTGGTGAAGCAGCCATACCGTCCGCTCGTCTCCTACCTGGGCAACGCGGTGGTCGATGCTGGGAGCCAGGAGTTCGAGCATCGACATCACCTCCCAGGAGTCCGGTACATACAGCAGTGGGTACGGGCTGGTGCTCACCTGGTCGCCGTCGGATGCCTGCGCCTTCTCCCACACCTCGCCGGTGGTGTGTTCATAGTCGTCGCCGTGGCGGGTGCGCATGAAGCCGGCCGCGTCCGGAGCGATGCGGCCCTTGGCTCCGCCGTCACGCGTCTTGTCCGCGACGAGGACCAGCCCGGTCCCCGCGATCGTGGTGACTAGGCGGCCGCCCGGCCGGAGCGCTGCCAGCCACGAGGCCGGGACCGGGCGCACCGACACCGTGGACACGATCCGGTCGAACGCACCGGGCAACGGGCCCGTAATGTCCGCGCTGGCCATCCGCGGACTCAGGCCGATCGACGCGAGCCGTTCCCTTGCGACACCGACCAGGTACGGGTCCACGTCCACGCTGGTCACCAGCTGGTCGCTGAGCCGCCTGCACAGCAGCGCGGTGCCGTAGCCGGTGCCGGTCGTCACCAGGACCCGCGAGTCGTCGTTGATCATCGCGTGCCGGTACATCGAGACGACCAGGCCGGGCAGTGTCGACGACGAGGTGGGTTTCCCCTCAGTGACGATGGCTCCCGGTTCGGCGAGGTCGGCGTGCACCGGGCCTACACGGGTCACAAGGGTTCGGTCCGCGTAGGCGGCCCGCATCCATGCCTCGGGATCGGCCGTGCCGTCGCGCAGCTCCCAGACTCCGTCAAGGTTCTCCCACCAGCGGGGGACGAACACGTGCCGCGGGGTGTCGGCGAGGGGTTCGTGCCAGCGTGAGTCGGGCCGGACCACGTCGGCCGCCAGGCGCCGCGCGTGAGTCTGCCAGTCCATACGGGGCTCCTAGTAGGGCCTGGTCAGGTTCACTCGCCGGTGGCGTGTCTCCTTGATTGCCTGTGTTGTTGAGCGGGTGTGATGGCTGAGGAGCTGGCTGCGGT
>NZ_JBHXLU010000063.1:0-72127 GCF_042720695.1 Streptomyces sp. NPDC058457
AGGGCCGGTCTCCCACATGGAGACCGGCCCTCAGCCGTACCTGGTGTCAACCGGCCACCCGGCGGTCAGAACAGCCGCAGCTTGTCGTCCTCGATGCCGCGTAGGGCGTTGTAGTCCAGGATCGTGCAGCCGATGCCGCGGTCGGTGGCGAGGACCTTGGCCTGGGGCTTGATCTCCTGGGCCGCGAAGATGCCCCGGACGGGGGCGAGGTGGGGGTCGCGGTTGAGGAGTTCCAGGTAGCGGGTGAGCTGTTCGACGCCGTCGATCTCGCCACGGCGTTTGATCTCGATGGCCACGGTCTGTCCCTCCGCGTCGCGGCACAGGATGTCGACGGGGCCGATCGCCGTCATGTACTCGCGGCGGATGAGGGTGTAGCCGTCGCCGAGGGTCTCGATGCGGTCGGCCAGCAGCTCCTGGAGGTGCGCCTCCACGCCGTCCTTGATCAGGCCCGGGTCGACGCCCAGCTCGTGCGAGGAGTCGTGCAGGACCTCCTCCATCGTGATGATGAGCTTCTCGCCCGCCTTGTTGATGACGGTCCAGACGCCGTCCTCGTCACCCGATCCCTCTTTGAGGGTGCACGGCGGCGACATCCAGTTGAGGGGCTTGTAGGCCCGGTCGTCCGCGTGGATCGAGACACTGCCGTCCGCCTTGACCAGGATCAGACGGGGAGCGGAGGGAAGGTGGGCGGTGAGCCGGCCGGCATAGTCGACGGAGCACCGGGCGATGACGAGACGCATGGTCGGCAACGCTACTCGACGCGCCGCCCTCCACGCGATTCGCCCGCTCGTCTCCCGCCTCCGACCGGTCTTCGACCGGCCCCGCGACCGGTCCTGAAGAGTCGCCTGCGCACGCCTGTTCAAACCTGGCCGATTGTGTGCCTAAAGGGACCGTCGCATATACGCAATCTCCTGGTGGGGTCACCGCCCGTTGCCTACCGTAGTAAACGGGAGGTCGCGAGTTGTGTACTCAGCGTGTTCGGTATCGCGAACTCCCTTACCTGTCCGCCAACCCCTGTTGTTCGGGGGTGCGAGAGGAGTACCCATGTCGCTCGACGTCTCACCGGCCCTACTCGAACAGGCCGAGCGAGGCGAGGTCGACGAAGCGGATTTCGTCGACTGCGTCCGGACCTCCCTGCCCTACGCGTGGGAGATGATCAGCTCCCTGGTGGCCCAGCTGAAGGTGGACGGCGGAGACTTCGCCGACAACCAGACGCCCCCGCCGGACGAGCAGGCACGCGGTCAGCTGCTGCGTGCGCTCGCGAGTGACGCCATACGCGGCGCCCTGCAGCGGCACTTCGGTGTGCGGCTGGCCTTCCAGAACTGCCACCGTGTGGCGGTGTTCCCGCTGGACGCCTCGGTCGACGAGACGCTGGCCCGCTTCACCTCGGTGCGCAATCAGCTGTTGAACCAGTCCCCGGAACTCCGGGACTGCTGACGCCGTGCTCCGGTACTGCTGACGCAGTGAGCCGCTTGCTTGCCGCTCCACACGCGGGAGGTGCATCAGTCACTGGGGCGGCAAGCTCCCCGCGGCGGTGAGGTCACCGGAGGTGCGGCAGTACCTCGGCACCCAGTCGTCGTACGTTCTCCTCCGTGGCCGCCAGATCCCCCGAGCCCTCCGTCAGCAGGGCGAAACGGGAGATTCCGGTCCGCTCGGAGGTCGCCGCGAGCCGGTCGACGCACAGCCGCGGGGTACCCACCGGGTGGAGTCCGCAGAGCAGTTCGGTGTACGCGAGCGGGTCCCGCATCGAACGGAACCGGCCGTCCACCGTCATATGGGCCTCCAGGCCCTGCTTCAGCCAGCCCGGCATCGCCTTCGTCAGGGTCTCCGCGGCGTCGGTGCGGCTGTCCGCGATCTGGCAGACGCCGGCCGAGACGTGGGCCGCCCCGGCGATCTCGTCGCCCGGCCGGCCGGCCGCCCGCGCGTGCTGCCGCCACAACGCGACCATCTCGGCCTTCTCCTCGTCGCCGACGTGCATCCCGAGGAGCATCGGCAGCCCCTGCTCGGCGGCCAGCCGGATGCTCGCCGCGGAGGTGCAGGCGACCACCACCTCCGGCCCCGGCGCCTCCGTCAGCGCCTCCGACGGGCGCGGTACGACGGGGACCTCACGGAACGAGAAGCGGGGGCCGGAGGCCGACACCGCCGGTTCGCGCAGCCAGCGCATCAGCAGATCGAGTGATTCGGGGAAGCCCTGTTCGTACGCCTCCAGGCCGGAGCCGAAGACCTCCAGATCCACCCAGGGCCCGCCCCGCCCCACGCCGAGCGTGAAGCGGCCGCCGCTCGTCACATGCAGCAGCGCGGCCTGCTCGCCGAGGGCGACCGGGTGGACGGTGGGCAGTACGCTCACCGCCGTACCGACCCTCAGCCGCCGGGTGCGGCCCAGCAGCAAAGCGGCCAGGGTGACCGCCGACGGACACGTGCCGTACGGCACGAAGTGGTGCTCGGCCAGCCAGACCGCGTCCAGACCGGCCTCCTCGGCCACCTCCGCAGTGCGCACCGCCCGGTGCAGGGCTTCCCCCTGACCCTGGCCCGGGAACTGGGCGGCCAGCACAAAACTACCTACGCGCATCGTTTCTTCCTGCTTTCCTGGCTCCGACCCGGAGCTCCCCCACCGGGCATAACCGTCTGACACGTGCCGAGGACACGGCCTGGCGGAGAGATTTGCGGATTGTCTGGAGAATGGGTCGCCCTGGAGGGGGACTTGTGCGGGTTGGTGCCCTACGCGTACCCCCGTGCGCGCGTCGTAGGCTGGACACAGCCCATGCTTCCTGTATAGCCCCGAGAGGTGTCCCGTGTCCCCGCGTCGCAACCGACCCCAGGGCCCGAACGGATCGGCCTCGTCCGGCCGGAGCGCCGAGGACGACCGCGCGGACCGCTACGGCGGCTGGCAGTCCACCGAGAACTGGCAGGGCGAGGAGTGGAGCGTCCGGCACGTGGCAGGCGCCAGCGCGGTCGGCAAGACGTACCGATGCCCGGGCTGCGACCAGGTGATCGCCTCCGGCGTCCCGCACGTGGTGGCCTGGCCGGAGCACTCGGGCGTGGACGAGCGCCGGCACTGGCACAAGGCCTGCTGGAACGCGAAGGACCGCCGCACCACGCGGGTGCAGCGGCCCAGGAACGCGCCGAAGTTCTGAGAGCCGTACGAGCCGTACGGCCTACACGTCCCGCTTCTCCAGCAGCGCGTAGGCACCCGCGAACGCGACGGCCGTCACGCCCAGGATGATCCACAGCGGGTCCCAGCCCGAAGGGCCGGAATCGCTGAGGGAGTTGGAGTAGAAGACGCTCAGCTGGTTCGGGATCGAGTACTCGAACAGGGCGTTGCGCACCTTCTCCAGCGACGACGAGAACATGAACAGCGCGATCACCAGCGGGGCGAGCACCGCGCCGATCATGACGGTGATGGCGCCCGCCGAGTGCCGGATGATCGAACCGATGATCAGCGAGAGCAGTCCGAGCAGCGCGATGTAGAGGCTGACGCCGACGGTTCCCTTCAGCCATTCCCCGCCGGTCGGCGTCCGGGCGACGTCGCTCAGCATCGACACCTGTGTCATGGCCACGAACGCGCTGGCCGCGAGGGTGATCACGAACGCGACCGCGAAGAAGACGATCGCCTTCGCCGCGAGCACGCGCGCGCGGGAGGGGCAGGCGACCATCGTCGTACGGATCATGCCCGTGCCGTACTCCGAGGCGGTCGTCAGCACGCCGAGCGTGATGATGCACATGCTGCCGAGCAGCAGCCCGAAGAAGCCGAGCGAGAGCGCGTTGCTGCCGGACAGGTCGTCGGACGAGGAGGTGGAGTTGCTGACCACGGCGCCGGCAAGGAGGCCGATGCCGATCACAAGGAGAACGAAGACGCCGAGCGTCCAGATCGTCGAACGCACCGACCTGATCTTCGTCCACTCGGAGGTGATCGCGTGCCCGAGGTTGGTGCGCACCACCGGGATCGGCGAGATGTAACCGGGGTACGAACCGCCGGGCGCCGCCTGCCGGTCGGGCGCGGCCGGGGCCGCCTGCGGCAGCGGAGGCTGGTGGGTGCTCATCGGGCGTCCTCGGGCTTGGTCAGGTCGGCGGGGGCAGGAGCGGCGGGGGCGGTGGGCGCGGCGGCGGGGGCCGGCTGGGCCGGTGCGGCTGCCGGAGCGGGCGCGGACGTCGGCTGGGCGTAGGGGTTCGGAGCCGCCTGGGGAGCCCCGTACGGGCCCTGCGGGGCGCCGTATCCGGCTGCGGGCGCGCCGGGCGCGCCGTACGCCCCCGCGAACGGCTGGCCGCCCTGCTGGGGCGGCGGTGGGGCGTACCAGCCCGGCTGGCCCTGCCCGGGCACCGGCATCGGCGGCTGGGCGCCGGGCGGCAGGGGCTGCTGGAGGCCGGCCCTCTGGTCGATGCTGGAGCGGTAGTCGACGGCGCCCTGCGTCATCCGCATGTACGCCTCCTCGAGGGAGGCCTGGTGCGGGGACAGCTCCCACAGCCGTACGTCCGCCTCGTGCGCGAGGTCGCTGATCCGGGGCAGCGGCAGCCCGGTCACTCTGAGCGCCCCGTCCTGCTCCGGCAGGACATGGCCGCCGGCCTCGGTCAGCGCCGAGCTGAGCTTCTCGCGCAGCTGCGGCTCGGTGTCCGGGGTGCGGACCCGCGCGAAGTCTGCGGAGTTGGCCGAAATGAAGTCGGTCACGCTCATGTCGGCGAGCAGCTGGCCCCGCCCGATGACGATGAGATGGTCGGCGGTCAGCGCCATCTCGCTCATCAGATGGGAGGAGACGAAGACCGTCCGGCCCTCGGCGGCCAGGGACTTCATCAGGTTGCGCACCCAGAGGATGCCCTCGGGGTCGAGGCCGTTGACCGGCTCGTCGAAGAGCAGCACCTGAGGGTCGCCGAGGAGCGCCGCGGCGATCCCGAGGCGCTGGCCCATGCCCAGCGAGAAGCCCTTGGAGCGCTTTCCGGCCACGTCCTGGAGGCCCACCACCCCGAGCACCTCGTCGACCCGGCGGGCCGGGATGGCGGACAGCTGGGCCAGCGAGAGCAGGTGGTTGCGGGCTGACCGGCCGCCGTGCACCGCCTTGGCGTCGAGCAGCGCGCCGACCTGGCGGGCGGCGTTCGGGAGCTTGCGGTACGGGAAGCCGCCGATCGTCACCGAACCGGCGGTCGGGTTGTCCAGACCCAGGATCATCCGCATGGTCGTCGACTTGCCCGAGCCGTTCGGCCCGAGGAAGCCGGTGACGGCTCCGGGACGTACCTGGAAGGAAAGGTTGTAAACGGCGGTCTTGTCGCCGTAGCGCTTGGTCAGGCCTACAGCCTCGATCATGCTCTGCACCCATCGAAAGGATCAGGACATGGGGCAGACGCCCCCCGTAAGGGTTAGGAGGATATCGGGGAGCTGACGGTTCCGCCCAAGAGCATGCAAAGACTTCCGGCGACAGGTCCGCTCACTGGGCGTCGCGCCGCTTCAGCAGGACGTACCCGCCGGCCAGTGCGGCGATCACCCACAGCCCCATGATCCCGAGCCCGCCCCAGGGACCGTACGGGACGTCGTCGCCGACCCTCGGGACCACCTGCATGATGTGGCTGCCCGCCTGGTCCGGCAGGAACCGGCCGATCTTCTTGGTCGCGTCCACGTTGCCGAGGATGTTGGAGATCAGGAAGAAGAACGGCATCAGGATGCCCAGCGACAGCATCGGCGAGCGCAGCATCGCGGCCACGCCCATGGAGAACACCGCGATGAGCGTCATGTAGAGCCCGCCGCCGACGACCGCGCGCAGCACCCCGGGGTCACCGAGCCGGGCCCGGTGGGAGCCGAGCATGGCCTGCCCGAGGAAGAAGGCGGCGAAGCTGGTCACCATGCCGACGACCAGTACCAGGCCGGCCGCCACCGCGATCTTGCTGAACAGGAAGGTGGCCCGCTGCGGCACGGCGGCCAGCGAGACCCTGATCATCCCGGTGCTGTACTCGTTGGAGACGACGAGCACCCCGAACACGATCATCGCCAGCTGACCGAGGGTCATCCCGGCGAAGCTGATGTTCGTCGGGTCGAAGGAGAGCCGTTCGCGCGCGGGCATGTTGGAGAACTGGCTGTTCGCCAGCGCCGAGAGCAGCATCCCGAGGGCCACGGTCACCACCACGGCCAGCGACAGCGTCCACACCGTCGAGGCGACGGACCGGATCTTGGTCCACTCGGACCGTACGACCTGCGTGACGACGGCCATGTCATGCCCCCTTGTCCCAGCCGGAGCCCCAGGCCTGTGGCACCGGGGGCGAGTCGGCGTGCGCGTGGTACTCCACGGACTCCGCCGTCAGTTGCATGAACGCCTCCTCCAGCGAGGCCTGCTGGATGCTCAGCTCGTGCAGCACGACCCCGTTCTGCGCGGCCAGCTCCCCGATCGGCTCGGCCTTCCCGCCCTCCACCTCCAGGGCTCCGGTCCCCGTCTCGACGACGGTGATCCCGGCCCCGTGCAGCACGTCGAGCAGCCGCTCGCGCTGCGGGGAGCGGACCCGGACGTACGACCGTGAGTTCGTCCGGATGAAGTCCGCCATCGAGGTGTCGGCGAGCAGCCGCCCCTGCCCGATGACGACCAGGTGGTCGGCGGTCAGTGCCATCTCGCTCATGAGGTGCGAGGAGACGAACACGGTCCGACCTTGGGCGGCCAGCGACTTCATCAGGTTCCGGATCCAGTGGATGCCCTCGGGGTCGAGCCCGTTCACCGGCTCGTCGAACATCAGGATCCGCGGGTCGCCGAGCAGCGCCCCCGCGATCCCGAGCCGCTGCCCCATCCCGAGCGAGAACCCCTTGGCCTTCTTCCGCGCCACCGCCGTCAGCCCGACGGTGTCAAGGACCTCGGCCACCCGTGCCTGCGGGATCCCGTTGCTCTGCGCGAGGCACAGCAGATGGTTGAAGGCACTGCGCCCGCCGTGCACGGCCTTGGCGTCGAGCAGCGCCCCGATGTACGTCAGCGGGTCCTTGAGCTGCTCGTACCGCTTGCCGTCGATCCGCACCCGGCCGACCGTGGGGTGGTCGAGCCCGAGGATCATCCGCATGGTGGTGGACTTCCCGGCACCGTTGGGCCCGAGGAACCCGGTCACGATGCCGGGTCTGACGGTGAACGTGAGGTCGTCGACCGCCGTCTTGTCTCCGTAGCGTTTGGTCAGGCCCGCCAGCTCGATCATGCGGCCACGCTAAGACCGGCTCACGGGGGCTGCCACCTGAGGGCGGCCGGCGCCTCCTACTCTTCCGGCTCCCAGGCCAGCAGCTGGTCGAACAACCGTCGGTCCCCGTCGAGTTTCAGGGAGTCCACCGGGACCCGGTCGTACAGGGCGAGGACCAGCTCGCCGGCCGTGCCCCGGAGGGAGGCGTCGGCCGCGGGCGTCGGGTCCGGGGTCGTGAGCCGTGCGGTCCGTGCGCCGTCGGCGGAGAGGGAGACGCGCCAGGAGCGGCCCTCGGTGGCGTGGTAGTCGACGGTGGCGGGCGGGTGCGGCCAAGGGGACGTGGTCGCGCAGCAGGTGTGCAGGAACTCGTCGACACCGTCGAGTGCCACCTCGTCCGGCAGCGGCTGCGGGGCGCCCGCGGCGAGCTGGGCGTCGTAGGTGTGCAGCGCGATCTCCTGGAGCTGGTGCCGGGCGCCGGCACCGACGGTCTGCGGCGACTGCGACGCAGGCCACCACGTCCAGCAGCCGCGATCCGGGCCGGACTCCCGCAGCGCGTCCAGCAGCTGCCGCGCCGACGCGGTCCACCAGTCCAGCAGGGCCTCGCGCTCCCGAGGCGCCGCCGGGGTGTCCCATGCGGACTTGGCCGGGGGAGCGTCGGCAGGCCCCGCGGCGACGATGACGGCCCACTTGCGACGCCCCTCGCCCAGGTGCCGCACCAGATCGAACAGCGTCCACTCGGGGCAGGTGGGCACCCGCACGTCGAGGCCGGGCGCGGCGGCGACCGCGGCGCCGAAGGCGGCCGACCGTTCGTCTATCAGGCGCAGCAGGTCGGAGAAGTCCAGAGTCGTTTCCACCCCGGATCTCTATCACCCGGCTCCGGTGGCCGGACAGCGATTTTCCCGGCCGACGCGCCGCCGAACCCGACGGTGCACAAGCAACCGCACCCCACCCACCCGCACGACGAAGGCCCGCACCTCCAAAGGGACATGCGGGCCTTCGTTCGTACGACGACGGGAGTCGCCCTGGCGCGGTGAGTTACCGGGACTGCTGAGCCGGGACCCCACGGGAGATCGGCTCGTCCTCCGCCGGGGAGCTGGCGGCGGCCACCGCGGCACCGGTCAGCGTGGCCAGCATCTCGCGGACGTTGGTCAGCTGGGCGTTGATGCTGTCGCGGCGGTTCGTCAGCGCGGCGAGCTCGCGCTCGGATTCCGAACGGATCCGGTCGGCCTTGGCGTTCGCGTCCGCGACGATGTCCTCGGCCTGGCGCTGAGCCGTCTCGACGGTCTGGCGGGCACGGCGCTCGGCGTCGGTGCGCAGCTTCTCGGCCTCCAGGCGCAGCTGCTCCGCGCGGTGCTCGATCTCCGCGAGGCGCTTCTCGGCCTTCTGCTGGCGGGACGCCAGGTCACGCTCGGACTGCTCGCGGCGCTTCGCGAGGTTCGTCTCGAAGTCGGCGGCGGCCTGCGCGGCCTTCGCACGGGTCTCCTCGAAGAGGGCGTCCGCCTCCTCGCGCTTGGACTGCGCGTCCTTCTGGGCCTCGGAGCGCAGCTGCGAGGCGTCGCTCTTGGCCTTCTCGACGATCCGGACGCCCTCGTCCTCGGCCTTGGCCTTGCGCTCCGCAGCGAACGATTCTGCGTCGTTGCGTACCTGCTGGGCCGCCGACTCGGCGAGCTCGCGGTGCTGCTCGGCGGCGCGACGGGCCTCCTCGCGCAGGTCCTTCGCCTCCTCCTCGGCGAGGCGGAGGATCTTCTCGACACGCGCGCCGAGGCCGGCGTACGACGGCTCTGCGTCGGTGACCTGAGCCTGGGCGTTCTGCGTCTCGAGGTGGAGCTCCTCGATGCGCTTTTCCAGAGCGGTGATGCGGGCGAGAGCGCTGTCACGGTCGGAGACGAGCTTGGAGATCCGTTCGTCCACCTGCGCGCGGTCGTACCCACGCCGCACAAGCTCGAAGCCGTAGGGGGAAGTGTCGCTCATGGGTTTCCTGTCGAGTGAGACCGGTGAGGTGATAGGTGGAATCCTAGGGGCCGATGCGGTGTGTCATCGAGCGGATGCGTGTTTGATCTGGAGAATGACACCACTTTTGGGTGGCCGGCTGTGAGATCGCTTGCCAAAGCCTCTGCCAAAGGTTCGCACAAAAGCCCCAGAACACTACAGACCGGACTTTCTTCTCTAGCCTTCTGACGACTTGCCACCCGATCGGGGTGCCCCCACCGTGCTGCCCGCCTTGACGCCGCCGTCCTTGGCGGACGACGGGGTCTCGAAGGATTCCAACGCCTCCAGGACGTCCTGGACACGGGAGATCTCGCCGTTGATGTTCTCCCGCCGGCGCTCCAGGATCTCCAGTTCGCGCTTTCCTTCCTCGACCGTGCGGCGGGCCTCGCGGATCGCCTCGGCCTTGAGCTCCTCGGCCTCCCGGACCAGCGTGGCCTTCTTCTGCTCGGCCTCCTTGAGCAGCCCCTCCGCCTTCTTGACGGCGGCGATGCGGACCTTGCCCGCCTCGGAGTTGGCCTCCGAGACCAGGTCCTTGGCCTTGGCCTGGGCCTTGGCGAGCTGCTCCTCGGCGGCCTTGATGAGCGCGTCGCAGCGGTCGCCGGTGGACCTCATGGTCTCGGCGGCCTCGCGGCGGGCCCGGTCGTGCAGCCCCTCGATCTCGGTGGTGATGCGCTCGCGCAGCTCCTCAGCGCGCTCCCTTATGGCGGTGGCGTCCCGGCGGGCGCCGACGAGCAGCTCGTCCGCGTCCGTACGGGCCTTCTCCACCATCGAGTTGCCCTCGACCGTGGCCTCGGAGACCAGCCGGTCGGCCTCGTTGCGGGCCGCGCCCACCATGGTGTCGGCCTGCGACTCGGCGTCCGCGGTGGTCTTCATCGCCTGCTGCTGTGCCTCGGTGAGCAGCTTGTCGGCCTCCGCGGTCGTCTCGTTGATGAGCGTGTCGACCTGCTCGGCCACGTCCTGGCGCCGCTTGTTGGCGTCCTTGCGGGCCTCGTCGAGGGTGCGGTCGGACTCCTCGCGCGCGGCGTTGACCATGCGCTCGGCCTCCGCCTCCGCGTCGGCCTTGAGCCGAGCGGCGTCGGCGCGGGTCCGGTCGGCGTGCAGCTGGGCGGAGCCGACCGTCTCGGCGGCCTCGGCGCGCAGCCGCTCCGCGTCGCCGGTGGCGTCCGCGATCAGCTTCTCCGCCTTGGCGATGGCGTCGGCGCGGACCCGGTCGGCCTCGGCGATGGTCTCGTTCTGGAGTAGTTCGGCCTCGCTGCGCGCCTCGGTGATGAGGGTGTCGGCCTGGGTCGCCGCGTCCGAACGCATCCGGTTGGCGTCCTCGCGCGCCTCGGCACGCGTGCGCGTGGCGTCCTGGTCGGCCTGGGCGACGGCGTCGGAGACCTCGGTGCGCACCCGCTGGGCATGGGCCGCCGCCTCGGACCGCAGCCGCTCCGACTCGGTCATCGCGTCGGCGACGGTCCGCTCGGCGAGCGCCTTCGCCGCCTCGGACGCCTCGGCCGCCTCGCGCCGGATCCGGGTCGCGTCCTCGCTGGCCCGCTCCCGCTCGGCGTAGGCGTCGGCGCGGACCCGGTCGGACTCCTCCTCGGCCTCCCGCCGGGTACGGTCCGCCACGTGCTCGGCGGCCGAGCGCAGCCCGGTGATCTCCTCCTGCGCCTGCTCGTGCAGCCCGGAGACCGAGTCCCGCACCTGCTGGGCGTGGAGTTCGGCTGCCGACACCATCTCGGTGGCCCGCCGGTCCGCCTCCTCGACCAGCCGTACGGCCTCGGCCTGCGCCTCCTCGACGCGGTTGCGCGCCTGGGCCAGCAGGTCCTCGCTCTGCTCGCGGGCCCGCTCCCGCTCCTGGCCGGCCTCCTCGCGCGCCGAACCGAGGAGTTCCTCGGCCTCCCGGCGGCGGCGGGCGGCCTCCTCCTGGGCGGCGGCCAGCGTCTCGGACGCCTCGGTGGACAGCCGCTCGGCGGCAGCCTGCGCCTCGGCACGCACCCGGTCGGCGGTGTCCTGGGCCTCCTGCTTGAGCCGCTCCGCCTCGGCGGCGGCCTCGGACCGCAGTCGTACGGCGATGTTCTCGCCCTCCGCGCGCGATGCCGACGCGTCGGCGGCGGCCTCGTCGCGCAGCCGCTCGGCCTCGGTCTCGGCCTGCTGCTGGAGCGTACGGATCCGCTCGGCGGCCTCGCCGCGCAGCCGGTCCGTCTCCTCGGCGGCCTCCCGGCGGATCCGGCCGGCCTCCTCGCGCGCCTCGGTCAGCGACTGCTCGGCGTTTGCCAGCCGGTCCTCGGCCTCGGTGTGCAGCCTGGTCAGCTCGTCGGCGGCCTCCGCGCGCCGGGACTCGACGCCCCGCTCGGTCTCCGCACGCAGCTCGGCCGCGGCCCGCTCGGCATCCGCCTTGAGCCCCTCGGACTGCTCCAGGACCTCCTCGCGGTGCCGGTCGGCCTCCTGCCGGGTGCGCTCCAGGGTCTCCTCGGCCTGCCGGCGCAGCGCGGTCGCGCGCTCGATGGCCTCGGTGCGGACCTTCTCGCTGTCCGTGGTGGCCGTCTGCCGCAGTTCGTCGGCGTCGGCCTTGGCCTTGGCGAGCAGTTCCTCGGCGGACCTGGCCGCCTCCTCGATCTGCTGCACGGTCTCGCGCCGGGCCTCGGCGCGGATCGACTCGCCCTCGGCGACCGAGTCGGCGCGCAGCTGCTCGGCCTCGCCGCGCAGCCGGCGGGCCTCCTCCTGCAGCTCGACCGTCTTGGCGCGGTACTCCTTGGTGTCGTCCTTCGCCGTGCCCTTGAGCTGCTCGGCGATGTCGTGCGCCTCGGCGCGCAGCCGGTCCGCCTCGGTCTCCGCCTCGGTGCGGATCCGCTCGGCCTCCTCGGCGGCGGCCTTGGTGGTGTTCTTGGCCTCCTCGGACGCCCTGTTCAGGACGTCCTCGGCGGTCTTGGCGGCCTTCGCCAGCTGGGAGGCGCTCTCCTCGGCGGTGAGACTGCGGGCCTTCTCGGAAGCCTCCGCGGTGATCTTCTCGGCCTCGGCCCTGGCGTCCGCGACGACCTGCTCGGCGCTCGCCTTGGTGGCCTCCGCCTCCTTGGTGGCCTCGCTGACCAGCCGGGCGACCTGCTCCTTGGCCGTCTGGGTGCGCTGCTGGTTGGTGGCCTCGGCGCTGGAGAGGGCCTTCGCCGCGTTGGCCTCGGCCTCGGTGACCAGCTTCTCCGCCTCGGACTGCGCCTTGCGCAGCGCCTCCTCGGCCTCCGCGATGCGCTGCTCGGCGGCCCGGCTCAGCTCGCCCGCCTGCCGACGGGCCGTGTCCGACTCCGTCGCGGTGGAGTTGCGCAGCTGCTCGGCGTGGTCGGTGGCCTCCTGGGCCTGCGTGGAGGCGGCGTTCAGCAGCCGCTCGGCGTCGCGGCGGGCGCGCAGCAGGATCTGCTCGGCCTCCCCGCGGGCCGCCTCGGTGTCGCCGGCCAGCCGCTGCCGGGCCTCGTCGGTCAGCCGCTGGGCCTCGGTACGGGCGGCGGTCATGGCCTGCTCGGCCTCGGCCCGCGACTCGTCGAGCAGCCGCCGGGCCTGCGACTCGCTGCGTGCCCGCAGCTGCTCGGCCCACGACACGTTCTCGTTGACGTGCGACTCGACGGTCTGCCGGCGCTCGGCCAGCTCCTGGTCCAGCTGCTGGCGGCGGGTCACCGCCTCCTGGTGCAGCTCGGCCTGGAGCCGCGAGGCCTGCTCGGCGTGCTCCTGGAGGATCCGCTGGGTCTGCGCCCGGGCCTCCGCGGCCACCCGCTCCGCCTCCTGGCGGATCTGGTCGGCCTGCATCTGGGCGTTACGCAGCAGCTGCTCGGTGTGATACCCGATGTCACCGCCGTCGTACGCGGGCCGGGACATGATGGTGCGGCGCGCCTCGTGCAACTTGGCGCGCAGCACCTCGACCTGGTAGCCGAGGTCCTCGGCATGCTGGATCGCCTTTTCCCGCTCGGTCTTCAGCCGTTTCATCTCGGCTTCGAAACGAGTGAGGTGGTCGACGTCAGCCGCCGGCTCTCGCTCCTGGCTCTCGTAGCCCCGCACTGCGCGGTCCCATCCGTCCCCTGGTCGCAACCTTTTCCGAACGAGCTCCGTTCATCCGCCGAACGGGGCCCCCGGGGAATGGTGTCAGATCAACGGCGGAGCACGGGCTGCTGCCCCGACGCTCGTCCCCCGAAACCCGGACCCCGGCATGCGGCCGCCCCGGCCCTGCGAACCTGCGAAGGGACGACCGCCCCCAACCCTACCGGCCCATATGTACGAGGGTCAGTGCTCAGGTGACTCAACAGCCGCCGAAGTGACCAGTTCTGTCAGTACGCCGTGGCAATCCTTCGGGTGCAGGAAGGTGATCCGCGACCCCATGGAGCCGATCCGTGGCTCCTCGTACAGAACGCGTACGCCCTTGGCGCGGATGTCGGCCGCGTCCCCGTCCACATCCGCCGTACCGAAGGCGATGTGGTGGACGCCCTCGCCGTTCTTCGCCAGCCACTTGCCGACCGCCGAGTCCTCCCGGGTCGGTTCGAGGAGCTGCAGGTAGGAGGCGCCGCCGTCGGACGTCTCGTTGATCTTGAGCATGGCCTCGCGCACGCCCTGTTCCTCGTTGACCTCGGTGTGGAACACCTCGAAGCCGTACGTGGCCCGGTAGAACTCGACGGTCGCGTCGAGGTCGTGGCAGGCGATCCCGATGTGGTCGATTCGCGTCAGCATGGATTCAGTGCAGCGCCACGGCGATGGTTACGCAACGTGCCAGCGATCACACTGACGGCCCGATGACGGCACGGAGTGCCACGCAATACATTCGAAGTAAACCCTCGTTCACTCCTCGGCAGTGCAGCCGGTAAGGGGATTCGCAGCTCATGACCTCTGGAACCTCTGGAACCACCTCGGTGATCGTCGCGGGCGCGCGTACGCCCATGGGACGACTGCTGGGCTCGCTGAAGTCCTTCTCCGGAGCCGACCTCGGCGGCTTCGCGATCAAGGCCGCCCTCGACCGTGCGGGGATCGGGGGCGACCAGGTGCAGTACGTGATCATGGGGCAGGTGCTCCAGGCCGGCGCCGGGCAGATCCCGGCCCGCCAGGCCGCCGTGAAGGCCGGCATCCCGATGAGCGTCCCGGCGCTCACCGTCAACAAGGTGTGCCTCTCCGGCCTCGACGCCATCGCCCTCGCCGACCAGCTGATCCGCGCCGGCGAGTTCGACATCGTGGTCGCGGGCGGCCAGGAGTCCATGACCAACGCCCCGCACCTGCTCCCGAAGTCCCGCGAGGGCTTCAAGTACGGCGCGATCGAGATGCTCGACGCGATGGCGTACGACGGCCTGACCGACGCCTGGGAGAACATCCCGATGGGCGAGTCGACCGAGAAGCACAACACCCGCCTCGGCATCCAGCGCCCCGAGCAGGACGAGATCGCCGCCCTGTCCCACCAGCGGGCCGCGGCCGCGCAGAAGAACGGGATCTTCGAGGCCGAGATCACCCCGGTCGAGATCCCGCAGCGCAAGGGCGAGCCGGTCGTCTTCAGCAAGGACGAGGGCATCCGCGGCGACACCACGGCGGAGTCGCTGGGCAAACTGCGGCCGGCGTTCACCCGCGACGGCACGATCACGGCCGGTACCTCCTCGCAGATCTCGGACGGTGCGGCGGCCGTGGTCGTGATGAGCAAGGCCAAGGCGGAGGAGCTGGGCCTCACGTGGCTCGCCGAGATCGGCGCGCACGGAAACGTGGCCGGCCCGGACAACTCCCTGCAGTCCCAGCCGTCCAACGCCATCCTGCACGCCCTGAAGAAGGACGGCCTGGAGGTCTCCGACCTCGACCTCATCGAGATCAACGAGGCCTTCGCCGCGGTCGCCGTGCAGTCAATGAAGGACCTCGGCGTGTCCACCGAAACGGTGAACGTCAACGGCGGTGCCATCGCCCTGGGCCACCCCATCGGCATGTCCGGCGCCCGGCTCGTCCTGCACCTGGCCCTGGAGCTCAAGCGCCGGGGCGGCGGGGTCGGCGCGGCCGCGCTCTGCGGTGGCGGCGGCCAGGGCGACGCGCTGATCGTGCGGGTGCCGAAGGCCTGAGTAAGTTTCTCTGCGTGAACGGAAGCGAACGGAAGCGAACGGAGCTGTGATGCAGGACGTCTCCTCACTGGTGGCCCAGGCCAGGGAGGGCCGACCGCGTGCGGTGGCCCGCCTGATCTCCCTGGTGGAGGGGGCGTCCCCGCAGCTCAGGGAGGTCATGGCGGTGCTCGCACCGCTGACCGGCAACGCCTACGTGGTGGGCCTGACCGGCTCCCCGGGCGTCGGCAAGTCCACCTCCACCTCCGCGCTCGTGACCGCCTATCGCAAACAGGGCAAACGGGTCGGCGTGCTGGCCGTCGACCCGTCCTCCCCCTTCTCCGGCGGAGCCCTCCTGGGTGACCGCGTCCGGATGTCCGACCACGCCTCCGACCCCGGCGTCTACATCCGCTCGATGGCCACCCGCGGCCACCTCGGCGGCCTCGCCTGGGCCGCCCCCCAGGCCATCCGCGTCCTGGACGCGGCGGGCTGCGACGTGATCCTGGTGGAGACGGTGGGGGTGGGCCAGTCGGAGGTGGAGATCGCCTCCCAGGCGGACACGAGCGTGGTCCTGCTGGCCCCGGGGATGGGTGACGGCATCCAGGCGGCCAAGGCGGGAATCCTGGAGATCGGCGACGTGTACGTCGTCAACAAGGCCGACCGCGACGGGGCGGACGCCACGGCCCGCGAACTCAACCACATGCTGGGCCTCGGCGAGTCCCGGGGCCCGGGCGACTGGCGTCCCCCGATCGTCAAGACGGTCGCCGCGCGCTCGGAGGGCATCGACGAGCTGGTGGAGGCCCTGGAGAAGCACCGCGCCTGGATGGAGGAGCGAGGCGTCCTGACGGAACGCCGCGTGGCCCGCGCCGCCCGCGAGGTCGAGATCATCGCGGTGACGGCCCTGCGCGCACGCATCGGCGACCTCCACGGCGACCGCCACATCGACGCCCTCGCCGACCGCATCGTGGCCGGCGAACTGGACCCGTACCGCGCGGCGGACGAACTGGTGGCGGGCCTGACGGAAGGCTGACGCCGGTCGGGCCGACGTCGCGGGAGCACGCGCTGTCGTCCGGGCGCGGGCCGGTGGGGGGCCGGTCGCGCAGTTTCCCGCGCCCCTTTGGGGCGCGCTGCCCTGCCGTGTCTCATAAGGCCACGGGCAGCCGTGCCACAGACAGCAAACGGCGGCCGAGACCCGAACTCCCGTCCGTGCTGCTAGCTTGAGCGGCATGTTCCTCTCCTTGGCGTAAGAGCGCACCCGGCGCCGCCACCGGCACGTGCACGTCGCGTGCCGGGGCGCACTCAGGTGTCCCCTTCCGCCTCCCGCAGAGGAATTCACGCATGTCCGCGCTGACCTCGTCGCGCCCTTCTCCGGCCCGGCAACCCTCCTACGCCGCCGTCCTGCGTCTCCCGCACGCGCGCCGAACCTTCCTCGCCGCCCTCGCGGCCCGGCTTTCCTACGGCACGGTCTCGCTTGCCGTGCTGCTGTCCGTGACCCGGGCGACCGGCTCCTACGTCGTGACGGGGCTGGTGATGGCTCTGTTCGGCGGCTCGGCGGTCGTGCTGATGCCGGTCCGGGCGACCCTGGTGGACCGTTACGGCCCTCGGCGCGCCCTGCCTCCCATGGCAGCCGCGTACAGCGCCGTGCTCTGCCTGCTGGCGGCCCTGACCTGGCACCCGGGCGCACCGCCGACGGCGCTCGCCCTGGCCGCCGCGCTCTCCGGGTGCGTGGCGCCGCCGCTGGGTCCCACTATGCGGGCGGTGTGGGGCCGACTGGCCGACGACCCGGCACTGCTGCGGCGGGCGTACAGCCTGGACGGGGTCGCCGAGGAACTCCTGTACGTCTCGGGCCCGGCGCTGGTGGGCCTGCTGCTGCGGTTCGGGCCGCCGCCGACGGGGCTGCTGCTGAGCGCGGTGCTGATGTCGGCCGGCACGTGTGCGTTCGTGGTGTCGCCGGCGGTGCGGGAGGTGGCGCCGCCGAAGCGGGAGGCCGGCCGCACACCCGGACGCTTCCCGGCGGCGCCGGTTGTCGCGGCCGTCGGTCTGGGGCTCGCGCTGAGCGCGGTGGACCTGCTGGTGATGGCCTTCGCCGAGCAGCGGTCGTACGGCGCGGAGGCCGTCCCCTGGGTGCTGGGCGCGCTGTCGGCGGGCAGCGCGGTGGGCGGTCTGCTGAACGGGGTGGTGGAGTGGCGCAGGCCTGCGGGGGAGCGGCTGGTGTGGCTGGCGGTGGGGCTGGGGGCGACTCTGGCGGTGGCCGGGCTGGCGTCGGGGATGTGGGTGCTGGCGGGGGCCATGGCGGCCGCGGGGGTGTTTGTGGCGCCCACGCTCACGACGGCGTATCTGCTGGCCGACGAGACGGCGGCGGAGGGGGAGCGGACGCGGGCGGGGGCGTGGGTGAACGCGGCCGTGAACGCGGGAAGCTCGGGAGGTTCTGTCGCGGCAGGGTGGTTGGTCGGGTGGCTGCCGGTGGCGGTCTGCTTTGCGCTGGCGGGAGGTGCCGCGGTGGTGTCCGCCGTAGGCGTGCGGGCTGTCCCCGGGCCGCGGGCCGGTGGGGACCGGTCGCGCCCACGCGGCGGAGCCGCATAGCGAACACAGCCCCGCGCCCCTGACGGGGCACCCTGCAAGCGCCGGTAAGCGTCGGTCCCGCCCGACATGCAGCAAGCGGCGGACGGGACCTGAACCCCCGTCCGCCGCCATCAGGTGCTGCCTGTTGTCACGGGCGCCCGCGCTGCCCCCGCAGGTGTTCCGCGATCGGCTTCAGGCCCTTGTCCAGCTCTATGAGTGTCTCCGGCGACAGCAGGTCGATGAAATGCCGTCGCACGGAGGCGACATGATGTGGCGCCATCTTCTTCATCGTCTCCATGCCGTGCTCGGTGAGGACGGCATACAGTCCGCGGCGGTCGGACTCGCAGTTCTCGCGGCGGACCAGGTTCGCGTTCTCCATACGGGTGATCTGGTGGGACAGCCGGCTCTTGGACTGGAGGGTGGCGGAGGCGAGGTCGCTCATCCGCATCCGGTGGTCCTCCGACTCGGACAGGTTCACCAGGATCTCGTAGTCGTTCATTGTCAGGCCGAACGGTTGCAGATCCTTTTCGAGCTGGTACGTCAACAGCCTGTTGACCTCCAGGTGGGTGCGCCAGGCGCACTGCTCCGCATCGGTCAGCCAGCGCGTGGCCGTCTCGGTCTCCATGAATGAAGTCTACCTAAAATGTTGAAAGGCGAACTAGTGAGGGTGGTGTGACTGTGCGCACGCGTTCGATGTCACACTCCGCAGACTACCGCTCACAGCCCGAAGCGACGCTGGAGGTCCCCCAGCTGTCCGGGAAGGCGCGGTGTGCCCGGTTGCTGTGGATGTCCTGTGGAGGGGGCGCCTCCGCCGGGCACTCCGGGCTCGTGCGGAACCGCTCCCGCGGCCTGCTCGGCCATCAGGGTCTCGGTGGACTGGAGCAGGACCGTGCCGGCCCCTACGAACTCGAACTGATGCTCCTCTCCGGAGGCCCCGCCGAGGCCTGTCAGTGCACGTAGACCGCCCATGACGCCGGTCATGTACCCATGGTCGTAATGGTGGCAGGGGGAGGGGCAGTCGGCCCACCCCACCAGTGCCTGCGGGTCCACCCGGATGGGGGGTTCCATGAACACCACCGGACCGTTAGATGCGGCCACAAACTTTCCGGTTCCGATAAGGGTCAGAAAACCGGGAACGATTGATTGCTTCAGCGCGAGACTTGGCTGAAAAGCGAGCAGGTTGCCGGAGCGAATGGTCAGGTTGCCGTCGTCGAGGTCGTACGAGTTCACATCGAACGCCCGGTCGGCGAGGAGCATCCGGCCCGAGCCCTCCGCCACCACCCAGTCGCTCGCGTGCAGTGGTGAATGGAAGGAAGTGCGGACCAGGCGGTCGAGGCGGCCGTGTCCGATGCCGTTGAAGTCGATCGAGCCGTAGTAGGCGATCATCTTCCCCTTCTGCAGGAACCACTGGCTGCTCTTGAGCTCCACGCAGAAGGTGTACTTGTTCACGTTGTCGTCGACGGGGAGGGTCATGGGGTCGTACGCGACCGGTCCGGCCGCTCCGTATGCGCTCACCGGATACCTCCGAGGATGCCCCGGCCTTCAGGCCAGGGAGGAATCGGACCCCTGCGGAGCAGGGCAGCGAAAGGTGAATCGCCGTCAGGGCGATTCGGCGTCGCCATCCGTCGGGCCGATGGCGGCCTCAAGCAGGTGGAGGATCTCGGAGTTGAGGGACCGCCGATCGGCCCGGGCCCTCTCGACGAGGCGTTCATGCAGGTCGGCGGGCAGGCGGAGAGAGATCCGCTTCTCAGATTCCATGCTCGAATGATGCCATGGCGGCACCAAAGTGGCATGCGAAGGGCGCCGGACATGCCCGGTACACCTACCGGCTGCGTGTGTCGTCGGCCGCCCGCACCGCCGTGCTTGCCGAGTGGGACCGCTGCCGGTGGATCTGGAATTAGTGCGTGGCCAAGTCCCGCGCCGTGCACGTCCACAACAAGGCCAACCCGGATGACAAGCTGGCCTGCGGCCCGGCGCAGCTCGACAAGATGCTGACCGAGGCCCGCGCGAAACTGCCGTGGCTCCGTCAGGGTGCGAGCGTCCCGCAGCAGCAGATCATCCGAGACTTCGCCAAGTCCCGGTCCAAGGCACTGAAGGACACCGAGAGGCGACTGCCGATGCGGCAGCGCGCCGGCATGCCCCGCGTGAAGAAGAAACGGGAAGCGCAGCCGACTCTGAACTACACCACCCGGGGCTTCCGGCTGAAGGACGGCCGTCTGCACCTCGCGGGCGGCATCGTGCTGAGCGTGGTGTGGTCCCGCGAGTTGCCCGCCGCTGCGTCGAGCGTGCGTGTGTACCGCGACGCGGTGGGCCACTGGTACGCGTCGTTCGTCGTCCCGGCCCAGACACAGCCGCTTCCCGCCACCGGTGCCGTCCTCGGCGTGGACTGGGGCGTGAAGGAGACCGCCACGACCACATCCGGCGCCCACGACCTTCCGCACGCCCAGCACGGGAAGAAGGCCAGCGCCAAGCTGGCCCGGTACGACCGGATGGTGGCCCGGCGCAAGCCGAAGAAGGGGCAGGCCACCTCGAAGGGGCACCGCGAGGCGAAGAAGTGGCGGGCGAAGACCTGCGCGAAGGCTGCCCGGCAGCGGCAGGACACTACCCGCAAGTGGGCCAAGCGCGTCGTGCGCGACCACGATGCAGTCGCGGTCGAGGACTTCCGGCCGAAGTTCCTCGCGAAGACCACTATGGCGCGCAAGGCGGCGGACGCCGCGATCGGCGCCACGAAAGCGGCCCTGATCGAGATGGGCCGTAAGCACGGGCGGGACATCCGTCTTGTGCACCCCGCGCACACCACCATGGACTGCGCGTCGTGCGGAGCGAGAACCAAGCACGCACTTCCTCTTTCGGAACGTACCTACACCTGCATCACGTGCGGAGTCGTGTCTCCCCGGGACAAGAACTCCGCCCGCGTGATGCTGGTCCGGGCTGGTCTCAACCCGGCTGGTGTCGAGGGCGTAAGACCTCCGGGAGCGCTGCTCCCGGAGGCAGCCTGAGCCAGGAATCTCCTTCCACCAGGGAGGGGAGGATGTCAAAGCTTCTCCTCCGACGCCTGCACGTACACCGTGCCGTTGCCGCTGAGCTCCAGCTGGAACGCCTCGCCGGAGCCGCGGCCCACCATGTCCCGCCAGCCGAGCGCGGACGACAGTTTGTTGCGCACGTCTCCGTGGTGGGCGACGTAGGCCTGCGGGTCGACATGGACCGGGCGCTGTGGAGTGACCGGGATCTCGAAGACCCCGCCGTGGGCCATCACGGCGACCGCGCCGTGGCCCTTGAGGGTGGTGGTGAACAGGCCCTGGCCGGTGACCTGGCCGCGCACCATGCCCATCACACCGCCCTGGGAGCCCATGAACATGGTGCCCTGCTGCAGCGCCCCCTCGAAGGCGAGCAGCCGGTCCGCCTCGACGCAGAGGGTGTCGCCGGTGAGGGTGATGACCTGGACGTGGTGGCCGCCGTGCCCGAAGAAGACCGTGCCGCTGCCCTCGACGGTCATGAGGGGGGTCGCCTCCCCGGCGACCCGGCGGCCGAGCATCGACATCAGCCCGCCCTGGCCGCCCTGGATGTTGGGCGTGAAGGACACCTCGCCCTTGTAGGCGAGCATCGCCCCGCGCTGACTGTAGAGCCGCTGCCCGGGGACGACGGTCGCCTCGACCATCTTCGAGTTCACCTCGCGCAGGGCCATGTCAGAGGTCCCCCGCGATCGTGTTCCGCTCGCTCGGCTGCACGTACACCAGGCCGTCCCCCTCGAACCGGATCTGGAAGGCCTCCCCGCCGCCCTCCCCGAACAGCGTGCGGAAGGTCACCCCCGACTGGAAGGACTGGCGGAGGTTGCCCTGGTGGGCGATGTAGGCGCCCGGGTCGACGGTCAGCGGGTACTGCGGGCTGACTCTCAGCACCACCGCGGGGCCGTCCGACGTGATCGCCGCCTGGCCGTGGCCCTCGACCGTGGTGGTGAACAGGCCGTTGCCCTGGGAGGCGCCGCGCAGGCCCGTGAACGTCGTGCCGGTGCGCAGGCCGGCGTCGGTCGCGAGCAGGTTGCTCGACTCGACGTACAGCTTGTCGCCCTGGAGGCCGACCAGGTTGATCTCGGACGCCCGGTCCGCGAACCAGCACGTCCCGTGCCCCTTCACCTCCATCACCGTCATCTGCTCGCCGGTGAGCCGCCGGGTCACCATCCCGCGCAGCCCCTCGCCGCCGCCGCTCAGCTTCTTGAACGCCATCTGCCCGTCGTACGCGACCATCGAGCCGTTCTTCGCCTTCACGGCGTCCCCGGTCATCTCGACGGCGAGCACCTTGCTGCCCTGGAGTCGGAACATCGCCACGCTGCGAAGGTAGCCGCAGGCAGACGGTGGCGACAGGTCCCGTGGGTGGACATCACCCCGGATCGGTCCCCTAGGGGCGGGGCCGCCGCTCACCGGGGAGGCGTATCTCGGCCGTTCCCGCCGCCAGGTCGACCGTGGACCCCGGCGGCGCGCCGTCCTCCTCGTCGGCCGGCCCGGCCTCCCACCCCCGCGCGGGGGCCGGGAGGCTCCTTTGCCACAATGGCTGAACGTTTGTGCTCGCGTTCACAAAGAGTGGACGTCTCTCCCACCGAAGGTGACTCGTGGACATCAAGACCGCCACCGCCATCCGACGCCTCCGCCTGGTCTCCGCCCCGGAGGCCGTCTCCTTCCTGATCCTCCTCCTCTGCTCGGTGCTGAAGCGGACCACGGACTTCAACGCGGTGCCCGTGATGGGCGCGATCCACGGTGTCCTGTTCATCCTGTACGTGATCTTCTGGGCCGACGCCTGGAACCGCGCCAAGTGGCCCCTGGGGACGGCCGCCCTCTACTTCGTCCTCTCCGTCCTGCCGACCGGCGGCTTCTTCGCCGAGCGCAAGCTGCGCCGGGCGTCCGAGGACGCGGTCATCGCGGCCCGTGCCCGCCAGGAAGGGGTGGTGAAGGCATGATCGTCGCTTTCTCCGTCACGCCGCTCGGCGTCGGCGACGAGGTGGGCGAGTACGTCGCCGACGCGGTCCGGGTGGTCCGCGAGTCGGGGCTGCCCAACCGCACCGACGCCATGTTCACCTCGATCGAGGGCGAGTGGGACGAGGTCATGGACGTCGTCAGGCGTGCCGTCGCCGCCGTCGAGGAGCGTGCCCCGCGCGTCTCCCTGGTCCTCAAGGCGGACATCCGGCCCGGCGTCAGCGACGGGCTCACCAGCAAGGTGGCGACGGTCGAGCGGTACCTCGCCGAATAGCCGGCAGCCGGCGGCGGGCAATCGGCAGCCGGCAATCGGCAGCCGGCTGTCGGCGGAACCCCGGTCCTCCAGGACCGGGGTTTTCTTCTGCCCTGCGATTGAGCGATCGCTCAAAAATTGGTAACTTCGTCTCGGAGTACTTGAGCGATCGCTCAAAATGAGCTCAAAAGACCAGGTGACGGGGGTACGACACCAATGGGGCTCTACATAGAGGCGCACATCCGCGCCGACCTCGACGAACTGTGGGCACACACCCAGGACCCCGGGCAGCACCAGCGCTGGGACCTGAGGTTCACCGAGATCACCTACCTCCCGAGCACGGAGGGCGAGCCGCGGCGCTTCCGTTACGCCACGCGCGTGCTGCCGTTCCTGACGATCGCCGGCACCGGTGTCTCCGCGGGGGAGAAGGAGCGCCCCGACGGCACCCGCACCTCCGCCCTGCGCTTCGCCTCCCCGGACCCGCTCTCACTGCTCGCCGAGGGCAGTGGCTACTGGCGGTACGTCCCGGCCCCCGAGGGCATCCGCTTCCTCACCGGCTACGACTACCGGCCCCGGTGGGGCGCCGTCGGCGCGCTCGCCGACCGCCTGGTCCTGCGCCCGTTGATGGGCTGGGCGACCGCCTGGTCCTTCGACCGGCTGCGCCTGTGGCTGGAGCGCGGGATCACCCCGGAACGGGCACGGTGGAACTGGCTGGCCGAGATGGCGGTCCGAGCGCTGACGATCGCCGGCTGCGGCACCGGCCTGACCCGGGGCCCGGTCCTCGGCGCCCTGGCGCCCACCGTCGCCTTCCTGGTCCCGCTCCTGCTCGTCGTCGCCCTCTTCCTGGCCCTCGTCAAGTCGCCCCTCGCCACCACCCCGGCCGCCCGCCGCTGCCTGCGTACCCCGCCCGCCCGAGTGACCGCCCCGCGCATCCTGCGCACCCTGGAGAAGCAGCCATGACCTCGATGTTCCGCACCGTCCTCGGCCCCGACTTCGACCGGCTGCACCCGCAGCTGCAGCGTCGCTTCTCGGTCGGCCTGGCGAGCGGCGAGGCCTGCACCGGCCACGGCGTGATGGACCGGATCTGGCACGGCGGGGCCTTCGTGAAGCCGTTCCTGGCGCTGGGCACCACCCGCAACATCCTGGTCCCGAAGGCCGCCAGGAACGTCCCCTTCAAGATCGAGAATGTGCCCTACGCGGACAGCTACGGCCGTGAGACGGTGACCTTCGTGCGCACCTTCGACCTGCCCGGCCGCCCCCGCCGCTTCGACGCCCAGATGGTGCTCAGCCCCAAGGGCGATCGCATCCTCGACTACCTCGGCACCCACCAGCACCTCGCCAGCGAACTGCACTTCCGCGCCGAGTCCGACGGCTCCCTGCTGATCCGCTCCGGCGAACACCGCTTCAGGGAGGGCCCGGTGGACGTCCGCGTCCCCGAACTCGTCGGCGCCACCGCCGAGGTGCGCGAGTCCTACGACGACCGGGCCGGCCGCTTCCGCATCCAGGTCCGGGTCGTGAACCGGTACTTCGGGCCGCTCTTCGGCTACCAGGGCTCCTTCGAGGCGTCGTACACCGGCATCCGCGGCCGCGGGGTGCGGCCCGGGCTGCGGCCGGTGCGTGAGGAGTCGCGCGCGTGAGCCCGGAGACCGCCAAGTCCCTGGAGACGAAGAACAAGCTGCTGGAGGGCGCGCTGCGGACGCTCACCGAGCAGGGGATCGCCAAGACCTCGGCCCGCACGGTGGCGGCGGCCGCCGGGGTCAACCAGGCACTGGTCTTCTACCACTTCGGATCCGTGGACGAACTCCTCGCCGCGGCCTGCCGGTACGGCGCCGAGCAGGCCGTCGCCCGTTTCCGTCCCCGGCTCGCCGCCGTCGGTTCGTTCGCCGAACTGCTCACCGTGGGGCGGCAGATCCACGAGGAGGCGCGCGCGGGCGGCCATGTCGCCCTGCTCGGGCAGCTGCTGGCCGGCGCCCAGACCCACGAGGCGCTCAGGCCCGCCACGGCGGCCGGGCTCGACCTGTGGATCGCCGAAATAGAGGAGGTGCTCGTCCGGGTCCTCGCGGCCACGCCCTTCGGGGAGTTCACCGACGCGGCCGGGCTCGCCCGCACGGTCGCCGCGTCCTTCGTCGGCATCGAGCTGTACGAGGGCGTCGACGCGACCGGCGCCCACGCGGCCCTGGACGCCCTGGAGCAACTCGGCGCGCTGGTGGCCGCGTTGGAGGAACTCGGCCCGGTGGCCCAGCGCGCGGTCCGGCACCGGCTGCGCCGCGTCGGCCGCGGTTAGCGCTGCCGAGCTCAGGGCTGCCGCGGCTCGGGCGGCAGGTGCGCGACCAGTAGCGCGACGGCCTCCTCGGCCGTCGCGACCTCGCCCAGTTCGGTGAGGTCGGACGAGTAGACCGTGTACGGCGGCGGGCCGTAGAGGACGTGCGGAAGGCGCTCGCCGGGACGTACCTCACCGGGCAGACCGCGCAGGAAGTGCAGGCCGCCGTGGCTCGGGAAGGGGTACAGGGCGCGCAGCCGTGGTTCGGCGTGGGCCGCGTGCGCGATCTCCACCAGTTCGTCGGTCGGACAGCCACGGGTGTCCGGGCGTCGTTCGAGCGGTCACCGCCGGGCGGTGGCCGCGTCGGGTGCTTCGGGTATGGGCCTCATCGTGGCACGGGTCAGCCGCCCGACGTCCCGGACGCCAGCGTGATGCCCAGCGGGGTCCGCTCGTACAGCATCTGGTGGCCGTAGCGGTGGGAGGTGAGCAGTCCCGCGTCGCGCAGGACCGTCAGGTGCGCGGAGACCGAGGAGGGCGCGAGGCGCAGCCGGTGGGCGAGGGCGGTGGTGGTGGCCGGTTCGGTCAGGGCGGCCAGGACGGCGGCGCGGCCGCGGCCCAGCAGCCGTACCAGGGTGTCGGGCGTGGTGTCGGCAGGGTCGGTCCACAGGCCGCCGATGCCCCGGGCCGGGTAGACCAGCGTGGGCCGGGCCGGCGGGTCGAAGGTGCTGATCACGTCCGGCCAGGTGAACACGCTCGGCATCAGCACCAGGCCCTGCCCGCCGAGGTGCCGCTCGTAGGCTCCGGGCGACTCCACGGTCAGCGTCCCGGACCGCCAGCCGCAGCGACGGTGGATCTCCGGCAGCAGCCCGCCCAGGCCGACCTCCGCGAGCCGCCGGGAGTGGAAGGCGATGTCCGCCTCCAGCAGGGCCCGCAGCCGGGGCCAGTCCGGGGCCACCAGGATCCGCCAGGCCGCCTCCAGCGCGTCCGTCAGCTCCCGGACCATGCGTGGCGGATCGGCCAGCCAGGCCCGGGCCGTCGCCGACTCCGACGCGCCCGGCGTGTCCGCGAGCGACCGCGCGGTGTCCGCCCGGGCCGTCTCCGGGTCCACCGCCCGCAGGGCCGCCAGCTCCTCCTCGACGGAGGCCGCCGGACCGGTCGGCGGCGCCACCAGCCAGTCGGGGGAGTGACCGCGCCGGGGCATCAGCAGCCACAGCGGGGTCAGGTCGAGACCGGCCGCCACCGCCCTGATCCGCCGCAGCCAGGGCGCGTGATAGCCGTGCCGGTCCGGCCGCCGCAGCGTGCGCACCGCCTCCTGTGTCTCCCACAGCGGCGACACGGCGAACCGGCACCGGAGGAAGTCGTCCTCGTCGAAGTGGAGGTGAGAGGGCATGGCGGGGTCCCGTACGTAGCGGCGGAGGGCGGCGGAGCGGAAGATTCGGCTGGTGCCGAAACTCTAAGCCGGCGGCCGCGGCGAGGGCACGCTGCCGTCCATGTCCGCGCCTGCCCTGGAGCGACCCGCCGGCTACGGCCGGGTCCTCGCCGTACCCGAGTTCCGTGCCGTCTTCGCCGCCCATGTCCTGTCCATGCTCGGCGTGATCGTCAGCGAGATCGCGCTGTCCGTGCTGGTGTACGACCTCACGGGATCGCCGCTGCTCAGCGCCCTGACCTTCGCGCTGGGTTTTCTGCCCTACCTGGTCGGCGGCACACTGCTGGCCCCGGTCGCCGACCGGTTCCCGGCCCGCCGGGTGCTGGTGGTGTGCGACCTGGTGTGCGCGGGGTGCGTCGCCGTGATGGCGGTCCCGGGAACCGGCATCGGGGTGCTGCTCGGGCTGCGCTGCGCGCTCGCCGTGGTCTCGCCGGTGTTCGCCGGCACCCGGATGGCGACCCTCTCCGACGTCCTCGGCGGCGGCGAGCTGTTCGTGCTCGGCCGTTCCCTGCTGCGGATCGTCGCGCAGAGCGCGCTGCTGGCCGGCTACGGCCTGGGCGGACTGCTCCTCGCCGTGCTCGCCCCGCGGCACGCCCTGCTGATCACCGTCGGCACCTTCCTCGCCTCGGCCGCGCTGCTGCGCCTCGGCACCCGGCACCGCCCCGCCCGCGTCCGGACCCGGGAGCACGGCGGCACCCGGCAGCTGCTCGCCGACCGCCGCGTCCGCCGCCTGCTCCTCCTCTTCTGGATCCCGGCGATGTTCGCCGTCGTCCCCGAGGCGCTCGCCGCCCCCTACGCCGACGCGCTCGGCACCGGATCCCCGGGGCTCGGCCTGCTGATGTGCGCGCTGCCCATCGGCACGGTCGCCGGGGAGCTGTACGCCGGCGCCCGGCTCGGCCCGGCCGCCCGGGAGCGGATCGCCCTCCCGCTGGTCTGCCTCGCCCTGCTGCCCTACCTGGGCTACGCCCTGCACCCGTCCCTCGCCGTCTCGCTGCTGCTCCTGGTGACGGCGGGGGCGGGGTCGGCGTACACGCTGGGCCTGGACCAGTGGTTCGTGCGGGCCGTGCCCGAGGAGCTGCGCGGCCGGGCCATGACCGTGCTCAGTGCCGGGCTGATGACCGTCCAGGGTGTCGGAATGACGCTGGCGGGGGTGGCCGCGGAGGCGGTGGGGGTGCGGGCCACGGTGGCGGGGGCCGGGGCGGTGGGGGCGGTGTGCTGCTGCGGCCTCGCGGCGGCGGCCCGCCGGACACCACGGCCGGTGCCGTGACGGCTGCCCTGGAAGGCCTGCCTTCGGTGTTCGTGATGGCTGCCCCGGTAGGCCTGCCTTCGGTGTTCGTGGCGGCTGCCCCGGCGGGCCCGCCGGCGGTGCCGTGGTGGCTGTCCTGGCAGGCGTGCGGCGGTGCCCGTCGCAAAGGTGACCGAAAGCCGAGACACGGCTGACCGCTATATGACCGGCCGGTAGGGTCGGTGACGTGCCCAAGCCTCTCAGTCTTCCCTTCGACCCCATCGCCCGAGCCGACGATCTCTGGAAGCGGCGCTGGGGAAGCGTCCCGTCGATGGCCGCGATCACCTCGATCATGCGGGCCCAGCAGATCCTGCTGGCCGAGGTCGACGCGGTGGTCAAGCCGTACGGACTGACGTTCGCGCGCTACGAGGCGCTGGTGCTGCTCACCTTCTCCAAGGCCGGCGAGCTGCCGATGTCGAAGATCGGCGAGCGGCTGATGGTGCACCCGACCTCGGTGACGAACACCGTCGACCGGTTGGTGAAGTCCGGTCTGGTCGACAAGCGGCCCAACCCCAACGACGGGCGCGGCACGCTCGCCACGATCACCGAGAAGGGCCGCGAGGTCGTCGAGGCGGCCACCCGCGACCTGATGGCGATGGACTTCGGGCTCGGGGTGTACGACGCCGAGGAGTGCGGGGAGATCTTCGCGATGCTGCGCCCGCTGCGGGTCGCCGCGAACGACTTCGACGAGGAGTGAACCCGCCGTCCGTCGAGCGGTGACCCGGGACAAGATCTCCCGGAACGGGTGGTTACGCTCGTCCCCATGAAAAAGAGCGTGCTGACCCGCTACCGCGTCCTGGCCTATGTCACCGGTGTGCTGCTGGTGCTGCTGTGCCTGAGCATGATCGCCAAGTACGGGCTGGACATCGACGGTGCGGCCGATGTCACGCGCGTCGTCGCCATCGCGCACGGCTGGCTCTACGTCGTCTACCTGGTCTTCGCCTTCGACCTGGGCTCCAAGGCGAAGTGGCCGGTCGGCAAGCAGCTGTGGGTGCTGCTGGCGGGGACCATCCCGACCGCCGCCTTCTTCGTGGAGCGCAAGGTCACCCGCGAGCTCGACGCCAAGGTCACCGAGGGCGCTCCGGTGGCCGCGAAGGTCCAGGCCTAAGCCGCAGGCCCCCGGGCCGTACCGCCGTACGGACACCCGTGCGGCGGTTCTCCATCGACATTTACTTGGACGTCCTAGTAAATTCGAGGGTATGGACGCTGACGCCATCGAGGAGGGCCGCCGACGCTGGCAGGCCCGTTACGACACGGCCCGCAAGCGGGACGCGGACTTCACCACGCTCTCCGGTGACCCCGTGGAGCCGGTTTACGGGCCCCGACCGGGGGACACGTACGAGGGATTCGAGCGGATCGGCTGGCCGGGGGAGTACCCCTTCACCCGCGGGCTGTACCCGACCGGCTACCGCGGGCGGACCTGGACCATCCGCCAGTTCGCCGGGTTCGGCAACGCCGAGCAGACCAACGAGCGCTACAAGATGATCCTCGCCAACGGCGGCGGCGGTCTCTCCGTGGCCTTCGACATGCCGACCCTCATGGGGCGGGACTCGGACGACGCGCGGTCGCTGGGCGAGGTCGGGCACTGCGGGGTCGCCATCGACTCCGCCGCCGACATGGAGGTCCTGTTCAAGGACATCCCGCTGGGCGACGTCACGACGTCCATGACGATCAGCGGGCCCGCCGTGCCCGTCTTCTGCATGTACCTCGTCGCCGCCGAACGGCAGGGCGTGGATCCGGGGGTGCTGAACGGCACGCTGCAGACCGACATCTTCAAGGAGTACATCGCCCAGAAGGAGTGGCTGTTCCAGCCCGAACCCCATCTGCGGCTGATCGGCGACCTGATGGAGTACTGCGCGGCCGGCATCCCCGCGTACAAGCCGCTGTCCGTGTCCGGCTACCACATCCGCGAGGCGGGTGCCACGGCCGCGCAGGAGCTGGCCTACACGCTCGCGGACGGCTTCGGGTATGTGGAGCTGGGGCTCAGCCGCGGCCTGGACGTGGACGTCTTCGCGCCCGGTCTCTCCTTCTTCTTCGACGCGCACGTCGACTTCTTCGAGGAGATCGCCAAGTTCCGCGCCGCGCGCCGGATCTGGGCGCGGTGGATGCGGGACGTGTACGGGTCCCGGTCGGACAAGTCGCAGTGGCTGCGCTTCCACACGCAGACCGCCGGTGTCTCGCTGACCGCCCAGCAGCCGTACAACAACGTGGTGCGGACGGCCGTGGAGGCGCTGGCGGCCGTGCTCGGCGGGACCAACTCGCTGCACACCAACGCCCTCGACGAGACCCTCGCCCTGCCGAGCGAGCAGGCCGCCGAGATCGCGCTGCGCACCCAGCAGGTGCTCATGGAGGAGACCGGGGTCGCCAACGTGGCGGACCCGCTGGGCGGTTCCTGGTACGTCGAGCAGCTCACCGACCGGATCGAGGCCGACGCCGAGAAGATCTTCGACCAGATCAAGGAGCGGGGGCTGCGGGCCCGTCCGGACGGGCGGCACCCGATCGGGCCGGTCACGTCCGGGATCCTGCGGGGCATCGAGGACGGCTGGTTCACCGGCGAGATCGCCGAGTCCGCCTTCCAGTACCAGCGGTCGCTGGAGAAGGGCGACAAACGGGTCGTGGGCGTGAACGTCCACACCGGGTCCGTCACCGGGGACCTGGAGATCCTGCGGGTCTCGCACGAGGTCGAGCGGGAACAGGTACGGATGCTGGGCGCCCGGCGGGCCGCACGGGACGAGGGCGCGGTGCGCACCGCCCTGGACGCGATGCTCGGCGCCGCCCGGTCCGGCGCCAACATGATCGAGCCCATGCTCGACGCCGTACGGGCCGAGGCGACCCTGGGCGAGATCTGCGGGGTGCTGCGGGACGAGTGGGGGGTGTACACGGAACCGGCGGGGTTCTGACGGACGGGCGTCGCTCTGTGACGTCCGCCTCATGGTGACGTTCTGTGCGTGCGGCGGGGAGACGGTGAACGCGGCACCGCACAGGGCGTACACAGGATGTGTCCTCGATCTCCCCTGCCGGGCCTGCGCCGCCGCGGTGACCGTCGGTGAGTGTTCAAGGCAAAGGGCGCTTGATCTCCGGGTCAAGCCCATGTCTATGGTGATCCCGGCGTCCGGCCGGATCTGACCAGTCCGCATGGTCGTGACGCCCTCATCTCGGCGCGCCTGGGGGAGTGCCACGCATCCGTGACACCGGCTGTGGCCGGGACGTGCCCTGCTTCCCCCCGACGTGCCGTCGGCATTCGCCACTTCCGAGGGGGAAGCAGTGCACACATCAGCGCGGTCGAAAACAGCACCGCGTCACAGACGTCGGCTTCGGCAACGGCTCACCGCGGCCACCGTCCTCACCGTCTCGACCTCCGTGGTCGCCGGCCTGATAGCCGTCGCTCCCGCGTCCGGCGCGCCACGCGCCGCCGACGAGCAGGACACCGGCTTCTACCGCAACAGCATCGGCGAACAGGCCCGACTCGACCGCTGCACCGCCGGGTTCGCCCTGCATGCCGGCGGTCCGACGATGAAGGCCAAGGCGATCGAGGGCCTGACGGGCACCGACGGCCAACTCCACGCGGTCATCGGCACTCCGGCCGACAACTACGCCCAGATGGGCGCCGCGATGGTCACCGACCGGGATTCCGTCTCCACCTATCTGGAGCGTTCCCGCAAGCGCAAGTCGGATCTCGAAGCCGCCAACAAGGTCTATGCCCAGACCTCCGACAGCGACCAGATCACGCTGGACGCACCGGAGTTCGACAAGGCCGTCACCGACTTCACGGTCGGCGCCGGCCTGGACCTGCTGAACGGCTTCGGGCAGGACGGCCACGCCGTGCCCAGCAAGGCGGTCATCGACCAGGCCACCGCGGTCTACAACGCGAACAAGGGCAAGGACACCTGGAACGACCAGGCGGCCGCCGACACGCTCAAGGGCGCCGACCGGTCCACGTACCGCAACACGACGGCCTCCGACCTCGCCTACTACCTGCGGCACGGCGGCTATCCCGACCAGGCGCCCGCGGCGGACACCGCCGAGTTCCGGGTGGAGGCCGAGGCACTCAAGGGCGCGTTCGGGGCCTGCGACAGCCTCAACCCGGTCGACGCGCGCCGGGTCATGAACCAGGTCATGCTCACCGCCGGCGCCGAGTGGGAGCAGGAGTACGCCGCCCAGGCCGCGCAGCGGGCCACGATCATCACGGCGGAGTCGGACTCCTCGAAGGCCGTGCGCGACGCCACCGACGCGATGATCGACTCCGTCGGACAGGCCTGGCTCGCCGAGCAGATCCTGCTGTGGCAGAAGTACTGGGCCGCCCGGCCGGCCGACGACATCCTGCGCCCCGCCAAGACCGTCTTCGACAAAGCCGGCAAGGACCTCACGAAGGCCCGTACCAACGCCGCCGCGGCCGCCGACAAGGCCGTCAAGCCGGCTGCCACGGCGAAGGCCGCAGCCGGGCGTGCCGACACCGCGCAGGGCGACGCCTACAAGATCGCCGACTCCCGGCAGGAGCCGCGCGGGCGCGGTCTGGTGTACGCGCAGCAGTCCGTGCAGGTGGCCAAGGCGTCGTCCGCCGCGGCCGAGGCGGCCTCGCAGGCGGCCCAGGCGGCTTCCGACGCGGCCAAGGCCACGGCCAAGGACACGGCCACCCTGCTCAAACTCGCGCAGACCAAGGCGCACGCGGTGAACACGGAGTTCCGCCGGGTGGCCGCCGAGGAGGCCGCGCGCCAGGCCAAGAGCGCCGCGGACTCCGCGGAGGCCTACGCGACCAGGGCCGCCCAGAACGCGACGACGGCCAAGAACGCGCAGAAGACCGCCGCCGAGCAGAAGGAGATCGCCCGTCAGCAGGCCGAGAACGCCGCGGCCAAGGCGACCACCGCAGAACTGGAGCGGGCCAACGCCGCCGCCTACCGTGCCACCGCCGCCTCGGAGCGCGGCAGGGCCGAGTCCGCGGAGCGGCGGGCCGAGGGGCTGAAGACCTCGGCGACCGGCGCCCGAGGTGATGCCGACAGCGCGGCGGGCACCGCCTCCGCGAAGCGGATCGCCGCCGAACAGGCCGAGTCGGACGCCGAGTTCGCCCGGGACAAGGCGTACCAGGCCGAACAGGCGCAGAAGGCGTACGAGGCCCGTGCCGCCGCCCTGGAGTCGGCCGCCGCGGCTGCCGTGGGCACCGATGCCGCGGCCGACGCCAAGAAGGCCGCCACCGAGGCTCGTTCCGCCGCCGACCAGGCCGCCGCCGACGCCGCCGGTGCCCGCAGCGCCGCCGCCGACGCCACGACGGCGGCGGTCAACGCCCGTGCCGCCGCCACCAGGGCCAAGGCCAGCGCGACGAAGTCCCGGAAGGCAGCGGACGAGGCCTGGGACTCCTACTGGGGCGCGTTCAGCGCCGCCCAGACCGCGCACGCCGCGGCGGCCGACGCGATCGAGGCCGCCAGGGAGGCCGCGGACAACGCGCGCAAGGCCGGCGAGGAGGCCGCGAAGGCCAAGGAGCAGGCGAAGACCGCGCATGACAACGCGGTCGCCGCGCACGACGAGGCCCTCAAGACGGCGAGGTCCGCGGCGGAGACCGTCGGCGAGGCGTACGCGACCACGCAGGCCGCGCTCGCCGCCCGCGACTCGGCCGACAAGGCACGGGCGCCGGCGACGACCGCGATCTCCATGGGGACGGCGTACCAGGAGACCGACTCCGCCGCCGCGTTCGCGGTCCTGACGGGGCAGCAGGCCCTGTCCCTCGCCGAGCAGCAGGCCACGGCGGCCGAGGCCAAGTCCGCCGAGGCACAGCGCATGGCCAAGGAGGCGCAGGCCCTCGCGGACAAGGCGGGCAAGGACGACAAGGCCGCGGCCACCGCGTCGGCGCAGGCGGCGAAGGACGCCTCGCGTGCCGCGACCGCCTACAAGAACGCGCAGGCCTCGGCCAAGGAGGCGCGGACGGCGGCCGACGCGGCGACGAAGCTCGCGGACGACGCCGACGGTTACGCGGTCGCGGCCGGCGGCAGCGCGGTGAACGCCACCCTGTCGGCGAACAGCGCCCAGGCGGAGGCCGCGGCCGCCGACAACGAGGCCACGCAGGCGGAGAAGAGCGCCGCAGGGGCCCGGCAGGCCGCCAGGGACGCGACGGACCAGGCGGACGCGGCGGACTTCTCGGCGCGCAGCGCGGCGAGTGACGCGGCCGGTGCGCAGGACGCCGCCGACAACGCCGGCCAGGCGGCCGGCGACGCCCAGAAGGCGGCGGCCCGCGCGGAGGAGGCGGAGCGCCAGAGGCTGGCGGAGGAGCGCCGCAAGGCCATGGCGAGCGGCGACACGGGTGTCTCCGGCGCCGACGCCCGGCTGACCGCCGACGACCGAGCTCTGCTGCTCAAGACCTGCGGTCAGGCATGCGTGGACGACTGGGACGCGGCCAGTGCCGCGGTCGCCGCGTCCGTCGTCGACTGGATCAGGAAGAACGGCGCCGACGTCCTCCTGGAGGTCATCGGTGTCAACGACGCCAAGCGCTGCTTCGGCCAGGGTGACGTCGAGAGCTGCCTGTGGACCCTGGTCAACGCGGCGAGCCTGGTCGCGCTGGTCGGCAAGCTTCCGGCGGTGACGAAGGCGATCGCGCTCGTCGGCTCGAAGATCGGCAAGTTCTTCGAGGAGGCGGAGTGGGGCAAGCGCACGCTGGACCAGCTCCGCAAGGCCATCGAGGCGGCGAAGAAGGAGCCCGACAAGGGCTCGATCGGCAAGTCCAGCACGCCGTGCAGCCATCCCGGCGCCGAGAACTGCAAGAACATCACGTTCCCGGACAAGAACCGCCCGAAGCTCGGTTCCGACGGCAAGTACCACATGAAGGAGGGGGACACCGAGGTACAGATCGACAACCCGACCGACCTGAGTGACACCATCGGCGACATCGACCTGGTCAAGGACGGTGTGCTGTGGGAGAACAAGTCGGTCACGACCGTCAGGCTCACCCAGGAGCAGATGGAGAAGTGGGTGAACAAGCACGTCGGCAAGAAGATCGCCTCCTACCGGCGGGCCCGCCCCTTCCTGCGGGGTTACGAAGGCGCCCCCATCGGCATCCGCTTCGAGGACCCCGCGATCAACACGATCAACCCCGGTCTGAAGCCCCTGGTGGAGCAGCGCATCGCGGAACTCCGCCGGGCCAACCCCGACCTCGACATCCGATTCTGGTGGCCGAATTGAGTTACATCTTCACCGTGAGCGACACCGACGAGGACGTCTGGGAACCGGCCCTGGCGGTCGGCCAGCTCTTCATGGGCGGTGTCAACGCGCTGGGCTCCCTGGTCCTGAAGGTGCCGACCGGACTCGACGACATCACCGGTGACTGGGTGAAGGTGGACACGGCCCGGTACGCCGTGTTCGTCGGGGCCGCGCTGAGGAGGCGCGGCTCCACCGGTCACCGCGAGTTCATGTCCCTGCTCGACGGACTGCTGCCAGTGATGATCATGCTGGCCGACCGGAGCGGCATCGAGATCACCGGAGCCAGTCCGGCCGAACGCGCCTACCTGGAGTGGGCGCGCGACAGGGACCGCGTGCTGCGCGGGCACATCGTGGAACAGCAGGACGGCGGGGTCCATTTCTGGGGCGACGAGGCATGAGGACGACCACGAGGATCACGGCCGTGCTCGTCGGAGCCGTCCTCGTCACCACCGCCGCCTGTGGTGCGGACTCGGACCGGGACAGGACGCGGACGCGGCCGGCGACCGGGCCGGCAGGCACCGTGCCCGGCAGGGCGGCCCTCGGCAAGTCCGCCCTCGACGAGGCCGCCCTGGCGGGCACTGTCGCCGGATACAAGGTGACCAGGACGGCCGCGCGGGACGTCCCGCCCGAGGGCGGGTATGCCGTGAACCGCAAGGAGTGTGCGCCGATCGGCGCGCTGATCGGTGGTCACCTCCCGGAGAAGCCGGCCGCCGAGGTGTTCCGCACGGTCAAGCCGGTCGACCCGAAGAACGCGACCGTCGGGAACGTCTGGCTGTCCTCGTACGGCGACGGCCGTGCCGCCCGGGTGCTGGACGCCGTCGACACCGCCGTGGACACGTGCGGGGGCTCCTTCACGACCGCTGGGCTCACCTACCACTCGGTCGAGCGCGTCAGGTCGTCCGGATCCGGGGAGGCCGCCTTCCGGGTGACCGCCGACGTGGGCAGGCAGCGGCTCACGATGAACTACCGGGTGGTCCGGTCGGGAGACGTCGTCGCGGGGTTCTACGGGGTGAACATGCTGCACCCCGAGGACGGGGCGATCCCCGATGCCGTGGTGGACGCCCAGGTGGGACGCCTCGGAGGCTGACCCCTGAAGGACCGGTGGGAGGGACGCGGGACGCCTACGGGGTGTTCTGGGTCCCTCCCGCCAGGCCCAGCAGGAGGATCCTCGTCAGGCCGCGCGCCCATTCCTCGTCCGCCGGTTTGCCGCTCACCAGGGCGCGATGCACCACCGAGCCGGCCACCACGTCGAAGATGAGGTCCGCCGTGCGGTCCGCCTCGCACGGGTCGCTCTGCTCGGGGAGTTCGCCGCGCTGCTGGGCGCGTTCCCGGCCCGCCACCACCAGCCGCTTCTGGCGGTCCACGATGGAAGAGCGGATACGTTCCCGCAGCGCGTCGTCCCGGGTCGACTCGGCGACCGCCGCCATCAGGCCGCTCCGGGCCTCCGGGCGGTCCAGGATCGCCGCGAACTGCAGCACCACGCCCTCGATGTCGTTCGCCAGGCTGCCGCGGTCGGGGAGTTCGAGTTCGTCGAACAGTTCCGCCACGGCGTCGACGACGAGCTCGTTCTTGCCCGCCCAGCGGCGGTAGAGGGTCGTCTTCGCAACCCCGGCCCGCGTGGCCACGTCTCCAAGGGTGAGCTTGGACCAGCCCAGTTCGACCAGCGCCTGCCGCGTGGCCTCCAGGATCGCCGCGTCCGCGGCGGCGCTGCGCGGGCGGCCGGTACGGCCTGCGGGGGTGCGGCTCTGCATCCCACGACCATAACCGGCGGTTCATGTGATGCCGTGAGGGAGATCACCGGAATGTGGTGTCGCGCGGACCTCCCATGGCATTACGCTACGGGTCGTAGCGAAAGCTCGTGAGTGACCGCACGGGCGACGACCACGGCGTGGGGTGGGGACCCGGCGCCAGATGAAGAGCTCGATGCAGGGAACGGCCGGGGTCCGGGGGTTGTCTCCGGACCGTGGGACACACACGCGCGGGAACGGGGGAGGATAGACGCATGCAGCCACGGAACATGTCCATGAGCGGCGTCGTCGACCTCGCCGCGGTCAAGGCGGCCCAGGAGGCCAAGACCAAGGCCGAGCAGACGCGCGCCGAAGCGGCCCGGCAGGGTGGGGCCGGTGCCGTCTCCCCGTCCGACCTGGTCATCGACGTCGACGAAGCCGGCTTCGAGCGCGATGTCCTGCAGCGGTCCGCCGAAGTCCCTGTCGTCATCGACTTCTGGGCCGAGTGGTGTCAGCCCTGCAAGCAGCTGAGCCCGGTCCTGGAGCGCCTCGCCGTCGAGTACGACGGCCGCTTCCTGCTGGCGAAGATCGACGTCGACGCCAACCAGATGCTGATGCAGCAGTTCGGGATCCAGGGGATCCCGGCGGTGTTCGCCGTCGTCGCCGGGCAGGCACTGCCGCTCTTCCAGGGCGCGGCCCCCGAGGAGCAGATCCGCGAGACGCTGGACCAGCTGGTGCAGGTCGCCGAGCAGCGGTTCGGGCTGACCGGGCTCGTCGTCGACCCCGACGCGGAGCCGGGCGCCCAGCCGGAGCCCGCGATGCCGGCGGGGCCGTACGACGCGCTCCTCGAAGCCGCCGTCCAGGCGCTGGACGCGGGTGACTTCGGCGGTGCGGTCCAGGCGTACAAGAACGTGCTGACCGACGATCCCGCCAACAGCGAGGCCAAGCTGGGGCTCGCGCAGGCCGAGTTGCTCCAGCGGGTCCAGGGGATGGACCCGCAGGCGGTGCGCAAGGACGCGGCCGAGAAGCCGGCCGACGCCCAGGCGCAGATCGCGGCCGCCGACCTGGATCTGGTGGGCGGGCATGTCGAGGACGCCTTCGGGCGGCTGATCGAGACCGTGCAGCGGACGGCCGGGGACGACCGGGATGCCGTACGGCGGCGGCTTCTTGAGCTCTTCGAGGTCGTGGGCACCGACGACCCCCGGGTCGTGGGGGCGCGCCGGGCGCTGGCGCGGGCGCTGTTCTGAATCACAGTCTGAACACGGTTCTGACCAGTCGCTAAACGTCACGTCCTGTGATGCCCGAGTGAAAGATTTGCCGACACGGGGCCACAGCGGCCGCTCTTTACCAAATCTTGGTAATCGCGGCCGCTGTTACTCGGAGTAAATCAGGGCTGTTGGTCTGTCTGGTTCTGTCCACTGATCAACTGCTTTGCTCTGCCCCCGGATGCCACCCAGAGTTGCTCTCCGAGACCGGTGGGTCGTCCTTCGGTTATCCGGCCGTTACTACCCAGTAACGAAGCCCCTTGTGCGGGCGGCGAGAATGCACCACGATCGGCGACGCTCGGTCCATTCCCGTACCCCGACAGCCGGTCGGGCCAAGGGTTCATGTGGGTCCCCACCGAGCAGAGTCGGCGGCAGTGACGCCGGCTCTTGGGCAGGGGGGTCTTCGCTCTACGGCGAAGCCTGTCCAGCAAGGTTGTGCGTGATGCGTGTCAGGCGCGACCAGTGGTTGTCGCTCGGGGGTGATCGCCGGTGATCGAGGTGCGGTTCGTGCCTCCGAGTGCGGGCGCTCCCCTTCCGAGGACGTAGCACTTCTCCCATCCCTGCCCGGCCGAGCCGCCGTTGGGGGCGAATACCGGGCCAGGAGATGTACGTCCGAGAAGGAGGAAATATGGAGTCCCAGGTGCGTGGCGGGACCAGATGGAAGCGCTTCGCTGTGGTCATGGTGCCCAGCGTTGCCGCCACGGCGTGTATAGGTGTCGCCCTCGCGCAGGGTGCTCTCGCCGCGTCGTTCAGCGTGTCGGGCCAGCAGTTCAAGGTCACGGCCGACCAGCTCGAAGGCGACGGCTTCGTTCAGTACGGTGCCGTCGACTCGGGTTACACCCTCGCGGGTAAGAGCACCATCCACCCGGTGGCGGTCTCGGCGTTCAACACCGCGACCATCACCAACCTGTGCCAGTCCGTGGTCACGCCGAACGTCCCGATCTTCGGGAACGTCAGCCTGATCCTGCACGCGGGCACCAGTGCCAGCAAGCCGGTCGAGGCCAGCAAGCTGTACATCGACCTTGACGACCTCAGCGCCGACGCGACGTTCACCAACATCAACATTGGTGTCGCGGCCGGTAGCTCGACCAAGGGTCCCGGCGTCAAGTCGGACGAGGTCAACAAGCAGCAGACGAACCCGTACGGGTTCGCGCAGGAGGCGGACCACGCCTCGCTGTCCGGCGTGAAGCAGACGGCGTGGGCCACCACCGCCGGAACCTTCAAGCTCAGCGGTCTGCACATGTCGATCTCGACGTCGGGAGCGGAGTGCTACTAAGCACTCTGTGACGGGCGGGGGAGCCGACGGCACCCCCGCCCTCCACCTTCTCCCCACGATCTTCACACGCGGTACAAGGAACCACCACCGCACCACACACACCATCACCACCACAGCAACGCCGCACCAGGGAGCTGTTTTCCATGAGCGCCGAGACTCCTGCCGCACCCGGCCAGTTCACCCGCCGGAGGCTGCAGTTCCGCTCCTGGCGGGGCACACGGCCGTTCTGGGCCGGTCTGTACATCCTGCTCGCCGGTTTCCCGATCATGTACTTCCCGTACGCGCACCTCCAGATCGGCAACCTCACGGTGGCGATGGCGACCACCGCGGGTGCCGGATCCCTGATCATCGGCGTGCTGCTCGTCGTCCTGGGCATCAGCCTCTGGTACCAGAAGCACATCCGCACGTTCGCGGGTATCGCCGCGATCCTGCTGGCGCTGGTGTCCCTCCCCGTGTCCAACTTCGGTGGCTTCGTCATGGGCTTCCTGCTCGCCCTCGTCGGCGGTGCGATGGCCGTGGCCTGGTCCCCGGGTGCGCCCCCGAAGCCGCAGCCGGAGGGCGAGATCCCGCCGGCCGGGGACGACGCCCCGGAGGAGGCCGCCTACTACACGGGTCCGGACGGCGTGGACGCTGGGGGCACCTCCCAGGCCCTCGATGCACTGGGGGAGAACGACCTGTCAGGAACGAGCCCGGTGAACGGGGCGAACGGGAGGCACAGTGCCGGCTGACGAGGTGACCCACGGGACTGATGTGGACGAGTCCCGTGTGAGAACCGGGCCGCGCCATGCGGCACCCAAGAAGCCGCTGTTCACCAGGTTCCACATGCCCGCGGGCAAGGCGATAGCGTCCGTGGCGATGCCGACGGCCGTGCTCATGGGCTTCGGGTTCACGTCGACGCTCGCGATCGCCGACAGCAACAGCACGTCGTCGGCGTCCTCGAAGAGCCTCGCCGAGGACTACAAGGACTGCGTCGCGGCCCTGGACTCCGCCTCGCCCTCCGCCTCGGCGAGCGCGAGCGACGGCGCCACGGACTCGGCCACGCCGTCCGCCACGGCCTCGTCCGACGCGCAGGACTCGACGTCGTCCGGCAAGTCCTCCTCGTCGGATTCAGGTTCCGGCGATGCGGCCACGCCGACGCCGTCCGCCTCCAAGTCGTCCTCGTCCTCGGGCGACTCGGGTTCCTCCGGTTCGTCGGACTCGGGCAGCACGGCCACCCCGTCGCCGTCCGCCTCCGCGAGCAGCAGCAGTGGCGGTCTGCTGGACTCGATCGGGGACGCGATCGGCAGCATCCTCAGCGGCGGCAGCACGACGAGCTCGTCCTCGTCGGACTCCACCGCGACCCCGTCGCCGTCGGCCTCCGCCTCGGCGGACTCGTCGTCCTCGTCGGACACGTCGTCGAGCAGCGACAGCGGCAGCAGCGACTCCGGCTCGGCCTCGGACACCGTCTCCAAGACCGTCAAGGCGGTCACGGACACCGTGAAGGACACCACCGACACGGCGACCAAGGCGGCGGACGACGCCACCAAGGCGGCCGCGGACGCCACCTCCAGCGCCTCGCCGAGCGCCTCCGCGAGCTCCACCACGTCGGCTGCCGACTGCGAGGCCGCCACCGACGACGTGAGCGGTGTCGACAACAAGGTGCCGGTGGCGGACGACCCCTGGTACCTGAGCGCCAGCTCGCTGACGCTGAAGAGCGCCGACTACCAGGGCATCGTCACGGTGAAGACGGCCAGCGGCAAGACGAAGAAGGTGCTGAAGTACGTCATCTCGGGCGGCACCGACATCGGTGACCTGCACCAGACGGTCAAGGACAAGACCATCGGCAAGACGTACCACGTGCAGGGCGCCTCCGGTTCCACGTCCACGATCCGCGACGGCTCCACGACGATGTACACGGAGTCCATCTCGGGCAACCTCTTCGGCCTGATCCCGATCACGTTCGACGTGGACAACCCGCCGCCGCTGAACATCCCGCTGATCTACTTCACCAACGTCAAGGTCACGCAGGCCGCCCAGTTCGGCGGCACCCTGCACATCCCCGGGATGCACGTCTACACGACCGACGGAACCGGCTGACCGCCGCCACAGACCCGTTCGGGAGCCGCGCAAAGAGCTGTGGCCCGGTCGTCCGCCTCGCGCGGGACCGGGCCACAGTGCTGTCCGAGCCCTTCGGAAAGGGCGCCCCCTGTCGCAGGAGGCGCCCTCGGCGTCGTACCAGGCCCCTTACGGGAGCGTCACTTGTTGATGCCGCCGATGTGGTGGACGCGGAGCATGTTGGTGGTGCCGGAGACACCGGGGGGCGAACCGGCCGTGATGATGACGGTGTCGCCCGGGTTGAAGCGGTTGATCTTGGCGAGCTCCTGGTCGACCATGTCGACCATCTCGTCCGTGGTGTTCACGAACGGCACCACGTGCGACTCCACGCCCCAGCTGAGGGTGAGCTGGTTGCGGGTGTTCTCGTCGGTGGTGAAGGCGATGATCGGCTGCTGGGCGCGGTAGCGCGACAGCCGGCGGGCGGTGTCGCCGGACTGGGTGAAGGCCACCAGGCCGCGGCCGCCGAGGAAGTCGGCGATCTCGCAGGCGGCACGGGCGACCGAACCGCCCTGGGTGCGCGGCTTCTTGCCCGGGACGAGCGGCTGCAGGCCCTTGCTCAGGAGCTCCTGCTCGGCCGCCTGCACGATCTTCGACATCGTCTTGACGGTCTCGACCGGGTAGGCACCCACGCTGGACTCGGCGGACAGCATGACCGCGTCGGCGCCGTCCAGGATCGCGTTGGCCACGTCGGAGGCCTCGGCGCGGGTCGGACGGGAGTTGGTGATCATCGACTCCATCATCTGGGTCGCCACGATCACCGGCTTGGCGTTGCGCCGGCACAGCTCGATCAGACGCTTCTGCACCATGGGGACCCGCTCCAGCGGGTACTCGACGGCGAGGTCGCCACGCGCGACCATCACACCGTCGAACGCCATCACGACGTCCTCCATGTTCTCCACCGCCTGCGGCTTCTCCACCTTGGCGATGACGGGGACCCGGCGGCCCTCCTCGTCCATGACCCGGTGGACGTCGTTGACGTCCTTGGCGTCCCGGACGAAGGACAGCGCGACCAGGTCGCAGCCCATGCGCAGCGCGAACCGCAGGTCCTCGATGTCCTTCTCGCTCAGCGCGGGCACGTTGACGGCCGTGCCGGGCAGGTTGATGCCCTTGTGGTCGGAGACGACACCGCCCTCGATGACGATCGTCTTCACCCGCGCGCCCTCGACGTCCAGGACCTTCAGTTCGACGTTGCCGTCGTTGATGAGGATCTGGTCGCCGCGCGAGACGTCGCCCGGCAGGCCCTTGTAGGTCGTACCGCAGATGGTCTTGTCGCCCGGGACGTCCTCGGTCGTGATGACGAACTCGTCACCGCGCTCCAGCTCCACCGGTCCCTCGGCGAAGGTCTCCAGACGGATCTTCGGGCCCTGCAGGTCGGCGAGGACCCCGATGGCCCGGCCGGTCTCCTTGGCGGCGGCCCGGACGCGGTCGTACCGCCCCTGGTGCTCGGCGTGCGAGCCGTGGCTGAAGTTGAACCGGGCCACGTTCATGCCGGCCTCGATCATGGCGACGAGCATCTCGTGGGTGTCGACCGCAGGGCCGAGAGTACAGACGATTTTCGAACGGCGCATGGGGCGATCCTATCGGTTTGTTTCGCTACGGAATATTCCGTCTGGTGGAAGATACAAATGGGCGCTAATGTGCTCAGCTGTTATTTCCGACCGGTGCCGATCCGGTGCCGACGAGCGCGTACGTCTGGGTCGCGATCTCCAGTTCCTCGTCCGTCGGCACCACCGCGACGGCGACGCGCGCACCGGCCGGCGATATCAGCCGCGGCTCGTCCCCTCGGGCGCCGTTCAGCTCCGGGTCGACCGCGAGCCCCAGACCCTCCAGGCCCGCCATGGCGGCCTCCCGCACCGGGGCCGCGTTCTCGCCGACGCCCGCGGTGAAGGCCACCGCGTCGACCCGGCCGAGGACGGCGCAGTACGCGCCGACGTACTTCTTCAGGCGGTGAACGTAGATGTCGAAGGCGAGCCGTGCCTCTTCGTCGCCCTCGTCGATCCGGCGCCGGATCTCCCGCATGTCGTTGTCACCGCACAGACCGAACAAACCACTCCTCTTGTTGAGAAGAGTGTCGATCTCGTCCATGGACATTCCGCCAACTCGTGCCAAATGGAAAATGACGGCCGGGTCCAGATCGCCGGAACGGGTTCCCATCACCAGTCCCTCCAAAGGCGTCAGGCCCATGGAGGTGTCCACGCACCGCCCGCCCTGGACGGCCGCCGCGGACGCCCCGTTGCCGAGGTGCAGCACGATGACGTTCACCTCTTCCGGTGTCTTTCCCAGCAGCCTCGCGGTCGCCCGGGACACGTACGCGTGCGAGGTGCCGTGGAAGCCGTAGCGGCGGATCCGGTACCGGTCGGCGATCCTCGGGTCGATCGCGTACCGCGCCGCGGACTCCGGCATGGTCGTGTGGAACGCCGTGTCGAAGACGGCGACCTGCGGCAGGTCCGGGCGCAGCGCCTGCGCGGTGCGGATCCCGGTCAGGTTGGCCGGGTTGTGCAGCGGGGCGACCGGGATCAGCCGTTCGATCTCGTCGAGCACCGCGTCGTCGATCACCGTCGGCTCGGTGAAGAACATCCCGCCGTGCACCACCCGGTGCCCGATCGCGGCCAGCTCCGGCGAGTCAAGGCCGAGGCCGTCCTTGGCCAGTTCATCCGCGACGGCCTTCAGGGCGGCCTCGTGGTCGCCGATCGGCCCGAGGGCCTCGCGGGTGTCACCGGTGCCGAAGCAGGTGTGCTTCAGCCGCGAGGTCTGCTCGCCGATCCGCTCGACCAGCCCCACCGCGAGACGGCTGCTGTCCCGCATGTCCAGCAGCTGGTACTTCACCGACGAGGAGCCGGAGTTGAGGACGAGGACACGGGTCGGACGGTGGCTCACTGGGCGGTTGCCTTCTCGCTCGGGGACGCAGCCGGGGACCCGGCCGGGGACTCGGCCGGGTGCTGGGCCTGGATCGCCGTGATGGCGACGGTGTTGACGATGTCCTGGACGAGGGCGCCCCGGGACAGGTCGTTGACGGGCTTGCGCAGCCCCTGGAGCACCGGCCCGACCGCGATCGCGCCGGCCGACCGCTGCACGGCCTTGTAGGTGTTGTTGCCGGTGTTGAGGTCCGGGAAGATCAGCACGCTGGCCTGCCCGGCGACCTCGGAACCCGGCAGCTTGGTGGCGGCCACCGACGGCTCCACCGCCGCGTCGTACTGGATCGGCCCCTCGATCTTCAGATCCGGCCGCCGGGAGCGCGCCAGCTCGGTCGCCTCCCGCACCTTGTCCACGTCCGCCCCCGAACCCGACGTACCCGTGGAGTACGACAGCATCGCGATCCGCGGCTCCACGCCGAACTGAGCGGCCGTACCCGCCGCCTGGACGGCGATGTCGGCGAGCTGCTCGGCGTTCGGGTCCGGGTTCACCGCGCAGTCGCCGTAGACCAGCACCTTGTCGGCGAGGCACATGAAGAAGACGGACGAGACGATCGACGACCCCGGCTTGGTCTTGATGATCTCGAAGGCCGGCCGGATGGTCGCCGCCGTCGAGTGCACCGACCCGGAGACCATGCCGTCCGCGAAGCCCTCCTGCACCATCAGGGTGCCGAAGTAGTTGACGTCGGCGACCACGTCGTACGCCAGCTCCACCGTCACGCCCTTGTGGGCGCGCAGCAGGGCGTACTGCTCGGCGAAGCCGTCCCGGAGTTCCGAGGTGGCCGGGTCGATCAGCTGGGCTTCGCCCAGGTCGATGCCGAGGTCGGCGGCCTTCTTGCGGATCTGGTCGACGGGCCCGAGCAGTGATATGTCACATACCCCACGGCGCAGCAGCACCTCCGCCGCATGCAGCACCCGAGCCTCGGTGCCCTCCGGCAGCACGACCCGGCGCCTGTCGGAACGCGCCTGCTCCAGGAGCTTGTGCTCGAACATCATCGGGGTGAGCCGGCCGGTGCTCGGCGCCGAGACCCGCTTGTTGAGGCCGGCGGTGTCGACATACCGCTCGAACAGGCCGAGCGCGGTCTCCGCCTTGCGCGGGGTGGCCGCGTTCAGCTTCCCCTCCAGGGAGAACAGCTGGGCGGCGGTGGGGAAGCTGTTGCCGGGCACGGATATCACCGGGGTGCCGGGGGCCAGCCGGGCGGCGAGGGTGAGGACCGCGTCGGTGGGCCGCTCGTTCAGGGTGAGCAGCACGCCGGCTATCGGCGGGGTGCCGGCGCTGTGCGCGGCCAGCGAGCCGACGACCAGGTCGGCGCGGTCCCCGGGCGTCACCACCAGACAGCCCGGGGTCAGGGCGGGCAGGAAGTTCGGCAGCATCGCGCCGCCGAACACGAAGTCCAGGGTGTCCCGGGCCAGCCCCGAGTCGTCGCCCAGCAGCACCTTCGCATCGAGCGCGTGCGCGATCTGGGCGACCGTCGGAGCGGACAGCGCGGGCTCGTCGGGCAGCACGTAGACCGGCACCGGCAGCCGCCCGTCGATCCGCTCGGCTATCTCGTCGCGGTCCTCGCGGGCGACCCGGTTGGCGACCATCGCCAGCACGTCACAGCCGAGACCGTCGTACGCCCGGAACGCGTTCCGGGTCTCCGCCAGCACCGACTCCGCGTTCTGGTCGCGGCCGCCGACCACCGGGATCACCGAGGCGCCGAACTCGTTGGCGAGCCGGGCGTTCAGGGACAGCTCGTCCGGGAACTGGGTGTCGGCGAAGTCGGTGCCGAGGACGAGGACGACGTCGTAGTCGCGGGCGACCAGGTGGAAGCGGTCGACGAGGGTGGAGACCAGTTCGTCGGCGCCGCGCTCGGCCTGGAGGGCGGAGGCCTCGTGGTAGTCCATGCCGTAGACGGTCGCCGGGTCCTGGGAGAGGCGGTACCGGGCACGCAGCAGCTCGAACAGGCGGTCGGGACCGTCATGGAGGAGCGGGCGGAAGACCCCGACCCGGTCGACCTGCCGGGTCAGCAGTTCCATCACGCCCAGCTCGACCACCTGGCGGCCGTCGCCGCGGTCGATCCCGGTCACGTACACGCTGCGCGTCACGTGTGCACTCCGTCTCTGTAGCCGCACAAAAATCGCCCACCGGGGTGAGCGGAACCCTCTTGACAATACCCCTGGACATAGATAAGGCGCCCGCCAGTCCCGGTCCCCGTACGGTCCCTGCCAGGGGCGGGAGAGCGAAGTCCCGGAATCGGCGATGCCCAGTACGGCATGAAACAATCGGATCGGCTCACCGGCAACGACAGCGAGCAGGAGACACACCACCATGCGCATCGGAGTTCTCACCGCAGGCGGCGACTGCCCCGGCCTGAACGCCGTCATCCGATCGGTGGTACATCGGGCTGTCGCACAGTACGACGACGAGGTCATCGGTTTCGAGGACGGCTTCCGGGGTCTGCTCGACAGCCACTACCGCACCCTCGACCTGGACGCCGTCAGCGGCATCCTGGCCCTCGGCGGCACGATCCTGGGCTCGTCGCGACTGGAGCGGGACCGGCTGCGCGAGGCGTGCGACCGGGCCACCGACATGGTCGAGGAGTTCGGCATCGACGCGCTGATCCCGATCGGCGGCGAGGGCACGCTGACCGCGGCGCGCATGCTGTCCGACGCGGGCCTGCCGGTCGTCGGCGTCCCGAAGACCATCGACAACGACATCTCGTCCACCGACCGCACCTTCGGTTTCGACACGGCGGTGGGTGTCGCCACGGAGGCGATGGACCGCCTGAAGACCACCGCCGAGTCCCACCAGCGGGTGATGGTCGTCGAGGTGATGGGCAGGCACGCCGGCTGGATCGCCCTGGAGTCCGGGATGGCCGCCGGCGCCCACGGCATCTGCCTCCCCGAGCGGCCCTTCGACCCCGCCGACCTGGTCAAGATGGTCGAGGAGCGGTTCGCCCGCGGCAAGAAGTTCGCCGTGGTCTGCGTGGCGGAGGGCGCGCACCCCGCCGAGGGCACGATGGACTACGGCAAGGGCGCGATCGACCAGTACGGCCACGAGCGCTTCCAGGGCATCGGCACGGCCCTGGCGTACGAGCTGGAGCGGCGGCTCGGCAAGGAGGCCAAGCCGGTCATCCTCGGGCACGTCCAGCGCGGCGGCACGCCGACGGCCTACGACCGCGTCCTCGCGACGCGGTTCGGGTGGCATGCGGTGGAGGCGGCGCACCGGGGCGACTTCGGGAGGATGACCGCGCTGCGAGGCACCGACATCCAGATGGTGCCGCTCGCGGAGGCGGTGACCGAGTTGAAGAGGGTGCCGAAGGATCGGATGGACGAGGCGGAGTCGGTGTTCTAGGGCTGGGGTTTCGCTGCCGGCTGCGGGTGCGTGGGGGCTGGTCGCGCCCACGCGGCGGAGCCGCATATCGAACACAGCCCCGCGCCCCTTCAGGGGCGCCTGTCCTCCGCTCTGTTCCAGAAGTGGGCGACGATCTCCGCCAGGAAATCCTTCCCCCTGTCCTCTGCTGAATCCGCTGTCGGGATATTGCCCCAGGCCAGGGTCGCCGTCATCTGGCCCTGGTAGCTCTCGTGCAGCTCGCGCAGCGTGTCCTCGATCAGGCGTTTGTCCAGTGGGACGACCTTGCCCACCTGCCGGACGTAGGCCTGCCAGCGGGTGGTGACCGCGCCCTGCAGCAGTTCCGCCAGTTTCTCCTCCTTGCCGGTGACGGTGATGAAGTCGGGCAGGGAGAGCCGGAGGACCTCGGCCAGGGCGGTGGACTGCCGTTCCGTGCCCTGCCACTCCTCGTCCTCCTCCATCGCGAGATAACCGAGAAGGTCGAGGCCGACCGTCAGCGCCACGTCCTCCGGAGCCAGCCCGCGCGCGATCCGGTGGTCGCGCAGAGTCCGCGGCCGGCCGATCAGTTCGCCCGGGGTGCACCACAACACGCCTGCCAGCGCGGTGAGTTCGGGACTGCTGGGGATCACCGCGCCGCGCTCCCAGGCGAGGACCAGATCGGGTGTGGCGTACGGCAGCCCGTACGAGGCCCGCAGATCGTGGGCCACATGTTCGGGTCCCATGCCGAGAGCGGCACGGAGTCTGCGGGCGGCGGGGGCGTTGAAGGGGGGACCTGGCTGGTTCGGCAGAGCTGGGGGTCGGCGCACAGCCGACAAGGTAGGGGCGGTCAGGGGTGCTGACTACGGTCCGTTCGGCCAGGAACACGGATTGTACGAACGTACGGTTTCCCTCGTACGTGTGACCTGTTCAACCCTTGACTGCGCCGCCCAGCGCGAATCCGCCTCCCAACCGCCGCGCGACCAGGACGTACAGCAGGATCACCGGAGTCGAGTAGATGACGGAGAAGGCGGCGAGCTGGCCGTAGGCGACGGTGCCGCGGTTGCCGAAGAAGTCGTTGATGCTGACCGAGGCGGGCATCTGGTCCGGCGAGAGCAGCAGCATGAACGGGACGAAGAAGTTGCCCCACATCATCACGAAGGCGAAGACGGTGACGACGGCGAGACCAGGTCCCATGAGCGGAAGCACGATCCGCACCAGCGACTGGGCGGAGTTGGCGCCGTCCGTCCACGCGGCCTCCTCCAGCTCCTTCGGCACGCCGTCCATGAAGTTCTTCATCAGCCAGATGGCGAACGGGAGTTGGGAGGCGGCGAAGAACAGGATCGTGCCCTGCATGGTGTCGATGAGGTTGATCCGCACGAACAGCGCGTACACCGGCACCATGATCGCGGTGATGGGCAGGCTGGTCGCGAAGAGGATGGAGAGCAGGAACGGCCGGTTGAGCCGGGAGCGGTAGCGGGAGAGCGGGTACGCGGCGAGGGCGGCGCACACCACGGTGAGCGCGGTGGCGCCCCCGCACAGGATCAGGCTGTTGAGCAGCGGGGTGTAGGTGATGTCGGGGGTGAGGATCGCGTCGAAGTTCCCGAAGGTGAACCCGTCCGGGATCCGCACCCGGAGATCGGCGTGCGGGTCGACGGCGGAGAGCACCACCCAGGCGAGCGGCAGCACGAAGGCGGCGGCCACGACGAGGAGCCCGAGGTCCGCGGCGAGCCGCCGGGAGCGGTGTCTGTTGCGGGGCATCGGTTTCTCTCACACCTCCGTACGCAGCAGCCGCATGTAGACGACGGAGAAGAGCGAGCCGACGAGGAGCAGCAGCAGGGCGACGGCGGTGCCGTACCCGATCATGCTGTTCTGGAAGGCCTGTTCGTACATGAAGAGGGGCAGGGTCTGGCTCCTGTCCCCCGGGCCACCCCTGGTCATCACCCAGATCAGCCCGAAGACGGAGAGCGTCTGGAGGGTGTTGAGCATCAGGTTCGTCCCGATGGACCGCCGGATCATCGGCAGCGTGATGTGCCACATCCGCCGCCAGCCGCCGGCGCCGTCGACCTCCGCCGACTCCTCGATCTCGTTCGGTATCTCGTCGAGGGCGGCGGAGTAGACGAGCATCGAGAAGGCGGTGCCCCGCCACACGTTGGCGAACGACACGGCCAGGATGGGCAGCGTGAACAGCCAGTTCTGGGACGGGAGATGGAGGAGGTCGAGGATGGCGTTGAGTGTTCCCTCCCGCCGGAAGAAGGCGTACAGCAGAAACCCGGCGACGACCTCCGGCAGCACCCACGCCGTGATCACGATCCCGCCGGTCAGCGTCCGTACCGGCTTCGACGCCCGCCGCATCAGCGCGGCGAGCGCCAGCCCCAGCGTGTTCTGCCCGACGAGCGCGGACAGCACGGTGAAGACGAGGGTCAGCCAGACGGCGTTCAGGAAGGCGTCGTCGTGGAACGCCCTGCGGAAGTTGGCGAAACCGACGAAGGAGGAGTGCGCCTGGCCGGTGAGCTGGAGGTCGGTGAAGGCGATCCAGGCGCAGTAGACGATGGGCCCGCCGAGGAAGAGGAGGAGCAGGACCAGGGCGGGGGTGAGGGGGAGGGCGCGAGCGAGGCGACGGGTGATCGCGGGGTGACTGGCTGACTGACTCACTGGGTGACCACTTGGTTGTCGGTGACGTCCTTGAGCGTCGAGTCGTAGGTACTCGCCGCCTTGTCGACCGACGCGTCACCGGTCGTCACGCTCTCCATGGCCTCCTGGATGGCGGTGGAGACCTTCGGGTAGGCCGGGTAGGCGGGTCGGTAGTGCGTACTGGCGACCAGATCGGTGAAGAACTTGATGCCCGGCTGAGCGGATGTGTACGACGGATCGCTCGCGACGTCCTTCCGCACCGCGATCCCGGAGTTGGCGATGTACCACTTCTGGGCGTTCGCCTTGGTCTGCATGGTCTTGACGAAGTCGAAGGCGAGGTCGGGGTTGGACGCCTTGCTGGGGATGGACCAGGTCCAGCCACCGGACATGCTGACCTTGCCGGGGGCCTGGCCGTGCTGGGTGGGCATGTAGGCGAGACCGAGGTCCTTGGACCAGTCCGGCCACTCGTGCCCGCTGCCCGTCAGCCAGTCCTGCGGCAGCCAGGACCCGTCGAGGTCGATGCCGAGCTTGCCCTGGGGAAGGAGCTCGCCGCGGACGGCGGTGCCGAAGTTGGGGTCGAGGGCGTCGGACACGTCCGGCCCCAGCTTGTCCTTGTACACGGTTTCGACGAAGGACAGCGCGTCCTTGAACCCCTGGCTCCCGGCGATCCACTTCTTGCTCGTCCTGTCGTACAGCGGGTCGCTGGTCCCGTCGTTCGTCCCGTACAGGAGCATCTCGAAGCCCTGCATGGTGGCGCCCTCGCCGACGGGCTTGCCCGTGTAGACGTTCAGCGGCGTGACGCCGGGTACCTTCTCCTTGATGGTCCGGGCGGCGGCGAGCACGTCGTCCCAGGTCTTCGGCTGCCAGTCGGTGGGCAGCCCGGCCTTCTTGAACACCCGCTTGTCGAACCAGAGCCCACGGGTGTCGGTCCCGTCCGGGACGCCGTACGTCTTCCCGTCCTCCCCCTGGGCGGCCGCCTTGGCGGTGTCGACGAACTGCCCCCAGTCCTGCCACTTGGCGAGGTACGAGTCGAGGGGCTTGAGATACCCGCTGGTGATGTCGGAGTTGATGAGGAAGGTGTCCTCGTAGACCAGGTCGGGCGCGGTCCGGGGCGACCGGAGCATCTGCTGCAGCTTCGTGTAGTACTCGGAGTCCGGGGCCTTGATGGGAACGAGCTCGACCTTCTTCCCCGGGTACTCCTTCTCGAACTGCTTCTTGATGTCCGCGAGATACGTGTCCATCACCTTGACGGAGTTGTCCGTGGACTGCTTGAAAGAGATCTTCACGGTGTCGGGACTGCTCCCGGATCCGCTGCCGCACGCGGTGAGGGAAGCGGCGGCGGTGACGAGGGAGAGGGCAAGGATGCTGACGGCGGTGGGGCGCACGGGCACGACCTCCTCGGCGGCCACTGCGCTGTGGCCTGGGGGTTCGTCTCTCTTGCGCTGTGAAGGTAAGTGGAGTGGTCTAGTCAGGTCAATGCGTCTGCGGGGGTTTGCTGGTTTGCTGGGGCAGGGAGAGGGTGAGGATCCCCCCATGTATTCCGTGGACCGTACAGGCGGGTTGGACGAGTACGTTCGTGAGCGGCTGCTGGCGCCGAACTTCTGGCATCTCGCGACCGTCGGGCCGGACGGTGCGCCGCAGGTGTCGCCCATGTGGGTGGACCTCGAAGGCGACCACGTCATGGTCAACACGGCGATCGGCCGCGTGAAGGAGGAGAACCTGCGGCGCAACCCCGCCGTCTCGCTCTCGCACCACGATCCGGAGAACCCCTACGACCGGGTGGAGATCCGGGGCCGGGTGGTGCGGTTCGTGGAGGGGGAGGAGGCGGAGCGGTCCATGGACCGGCTGACCCGGAAGTACATCGGGGAGGACCGGTACCCGTGGCTGTTGCCGGGGGAGCGGCGGGTGATGCTGCTCATCGCGCCGGTGAAGGTACGGCGGGTGGTCGGGGTGGAGCCGTTCCGGCGAGGCGTACTGGAGCCCTAGAGGAGGTGGTCGGCTCTGCCGGCCTTGATGTCCCGGATGAGCGTGCGGAGGGCTTCGCGGGTGTCGGTGAGGTAGGTGTCCTCCTGGCCGGCGACGGCTATGTAGGCGTTGCCTTGGGGGTCGGTGCCCAGGCGGAAGCAGTTGGCGCCCTCGCCGCAGAAGGGTTCATCCCAGGTGATGTCCGGCACGGGGTGCTCCTAGAGGTCGTCGGCGAGGATGCGGATGAAGTCGCGTGAGGCCTCGGCGCCGAGAGCCACGGCTGTGGCCGCGTCGAGTTGGGCCCGGTACTTGCCGAGCTGTGCCTCCGTGTCGATGAACTCGGGACCGTGGGTGCTGTCCAGCTCGACGGTGTCGAGGCGGGGTACGGCGGCCTCGGCGTAGACGACGGACTGCCCGGCGCCGGGGAAGCCGCCCGCCTTGAACGGGATCACCCGGACGGTGACGCTGTCGCGCTCGGACATGCGCCGCAGGTGGTCGAGCTGTCGCCTCGCCACCTTTGGCCCGCCGAACTCCATACGCAGGGCCGCCTCGTGGAGGATCACGTCGAGGGCGGGGGGCTCGGCGCGGTCGAGAACCTGCTGACGGTCCATGCGGTGGGCGGTGCGCAGGTCGATGTCGGCCGGGGCGAGGGGCGGGAAGACGGCACCGAAGACCGCACGTGCGTGCTCCTCGGTCTGGAGGAGCCCGGGCATGTGCACGGTGACCGCGATGCGCAGCCGCGTGGCGTGCCACTCCAGTTCGGCGATGTCCATGAAGCCGTCACGGAGCTGCCCCCGGTACGACTCCCACCAGCCCTTCTCGCGGCTGCCCGCCATGGCTGAGAGCGCCCTGACGAGGGCCTGGTCCGTGCAGCCGTAGTTGTCAGCGAGGGCGCGGACACGTTCGGGGCTGATGCCGGAGCGGCCGGACTCCATGTTGGGCACGTTGGTGCGTGGGACGCCCAGCAGGCCGGCGGCGTACTCCGTGGTCATCCCGGCCGCGATCCGCATCCTGCGCAACTCCTCGCCGAGGCGGCGCTGGCGTTCCGTCGGCGTGCTTCTCGGCGGCATGTGGTCCCTCGCGGCTGGCTGTTGACGGGGTCAGTCTGCCTTGAGACGGGGGGTTGGTCCACCGGTTGGTTCCGCGGAGAGTAGTACACGTACTCCTGTAATGCTCTACAGTCGGTGACGGGTCGCTTACGGATCGACGTCGCCGGAAGTGCATCGCGCGAGCCTGCCCGGGTTCGTGCGACAGGCCACCGGTGGGGTCGCGCGAGTGCCTCAAATCCCGTCTGCTGAAGAGGAGTTACTCATGGCTACGTCCTGTCCCATCGTCACGGACGACGTCTCGGAGATGGCGGCGCCCGCTCCGGACTCGCTCGCCTACAGCTTCACGTTGCCCGCGGGGGCGGCCAGTTGCCGGGTTGCGCGGGCGGCCACGCGGGTCGTGCTGAAAGTGCACGGGCTGGAGGGGCTGACCGACGCGGCCGTACAGGTGGTGAGTGAACTGGCCGCGTGCGCGTGTCGGTTCACGCCGGGGGAGGACGTGTACGTGTCGCTGCGGTACCGGGAGGACGCGCTGCGGGTGATCCTCTACGACGGGCATCCTCGGCATCGTCACCCACGGGTGGCGGAGGCCTGCGAGGTGCGGAGGCGGGCCGCGCTGCGGGTGCTGGGGTGCGTGGTGCGGGCGTGCGAGGGGGAGTGGGGGTTCGGGGAGGGGCGGGAGCCTGGGGGCGGGACGCGGATGTGGGCGGTGTTGCCGGGGTGGGGGGTTCGGGGGTGGTGAGGCGGAGCTAGTCGAGTTCGGCGGCGTAGGCGCGGGCTTGGGTGGCTTTGGCGGGGGCGTTGGCGCGGGTGTAGGCGTCGGCGGCTTGGAGCCAGCAGGAGCGGGCGTCGGCTGGGCGCTGGGCGGTCTCGTGGGTGACGGCCATGTTCTGGAGGGCCTGGCCAACCCCGAACCAGTCCTCGAACTCCTCATGGATGCTCAACGCCTCGGCATACGCCTCGACGGACTCCGCCATCCTGTCGGCATCCCCCAGGGCGATGCCGAGGCCATTCCACGCGATGGCCTCGCTGTGGCGGTCGTCGGTGGCCCGGTACAGGTCGCGGGCGCGGATGAGCGCCTCGATCGCCTCTTCCACCCGGCCCGCTTCCTCCAGGGCGTTGCCGAGATTGTTCCACGCGATGGCCTCGCGGTTGCGGTCGCCGGTGGCCCGGTGCAGGTCGCGGGCGTGGGTATGGACTTTGATTGCCTCCTCCACCTGGCCTGCCTCCCGTAGGGCGATGCCGAGGCCGTTCGATGCGATGGCCTCGCGGTGGCTGTCGCCAGCAGCCCGGAAAAGGTTGCAGGCGTGGGTGTGGGCCTCGATTGCCTCTTCCGTCCGGCCCGCTTCCCCCAGCGCGTTGCCGAGGTGGTCCGACATATCGGCTTCGCGGAGGCGGTCCCCGGCACGGCATGAGGCCTCTCGCGCCGCCCCGGCCACGGTGATCCAGTCGTCGAAGTACCGCCGCCAGCCGAGATACTCCGACAGACACACGGCCAGCCACACCGCCGTGTCCGCGAACCGCTCCTCCCGCGCCCAACCCACCGCCGCCACCAGCCCCGCCCGCTCGCCGTCAAAGCAGGCCAGCGCCGCAGCCCGGTCCCCGAACAGCTCCGGCTCCACCATCCCCGGCAGCCACCGCAGTCGGTCATCCGCCGCATCCGCCCACCGGTAGTAGAACCCCAGCACCCGCTCCCGCGCCGCTTCCCCCTCCTCCCGTAGCCCCACATCCCCCGCCACCACACCCACCCCATACGCCCGCACCAGGTCGTGCAACCGCCACCGCACCCCCGAAGCTGCCCCCTCGCCTTCCCGGACCGGCGCGACGAGATGTGTTGCGGCCAAGTCCTCCAGCAAGGACAGTGTGGTTCCCTCGTCGAGGTCGGCCAACGCGGCTACCGCCGCTGTGCCGGTCTCCGCACTCGGTGCCAGGGCCAGCAGCCGCAACAACCGAGCCTGATCAGGGGGCAGCCGGTGATATGACGTCTCCAGCACGGGCCGGAGGACAAGCGAACGGCCGTATTGGTCTGTACCCCGACTGCCGTTGTCGAGGGCGCTGGTCGGGTCCCCGGTCTTCCTGATCTCGGCGACCAGCGAGGCGATGCTTCGCGGCTGGCGTCGGCGCAGCATCGCCGCGGCGATCTGGAGAGCCAATGGCAAATGGCCGCAGAGGTCGGTCAACTCGCGTAGCGCGTTCGGTTCACGAGCGGGACGGTCGTCGCGTTCGTCCGTGTCGTGAAGGGCGCGGCTGACGAGGGCGACAGAGTCGTCCGGGTCGAGGGACTCAAGGTCGATGAGACGTACCGGCAGTGCGTCGGGGCGGTCCCGGGAGGTGATCAGCACTCGGTGGTGGTCCGTGCCCGGTAGCAGCGGCAGGTACTGGGACGGGTCCGAGGCGTTGTCCAGGATCAGCAGCATCCGGTCCTGCTGACCGGCGAGGAGCGCGCGGTACGCGTCGTATTGGCGTTCCGCGGTCGGCGGCAGATCCGTCCCCCGGACGCCGAGCGCGTCGAGGAGGGCCAGGACCGCCTGGTCCGCGGTGACGGGGGCGTCGTCGTAACCGCGCAGATCCACGAAGAGCGTGCCGCCCGGGAACCACCCCTTCGCGCGCGCCCGATGTGCCGCTTCCACCGCCAGTGCGGTCTTGCCGATGCCTCCCATCCCGGTGACCGCGAAGATCAGGAGTGGGAGGGCGTCGCCGTCGGCCCTGCCCGGGTCGAGGTGGGGCAGCAGGCGGTCCAGTTCCGCCGACCGGCCGGTGAAGCCCATCGGGCGTGGCGGCAGGGTGGCCGTCGCATGAGGGACCGGGCCGTGGACCGTGCCCTTGCCGCTAGCTTCCGGTCCGCTTGCCGATGACGGGCCCGTAGAACGTGCCGCCCCTGAAGTCGATGTGGTCGCCCCCGTACTGTCCTTGGGGATCCTCCTCGGAGTCGGAGGACTCCCGGGGCTGGTGCTTGCGCAGGACCCCCACCGCCACCGACGCGGCCCGTTCGGCGGCGAGTGTCTGTGAGCCCGAGGCGTCGGCCGCGTGTTTGTCGGCGTTGGCGAGATCGCTGATGCCGCGGATCACCAGGGCGTCCAACTGGCCGTTCAGGTGGGCCGCGTGGGCGGCGCCGGAGCCCTCCATCTCGATGGCGCAGGCGTCGTTGTAGTGGTGGCGGATGTGGGCGGCGAAGGCCGATCTGTCGTCGGCCAGGACGACGTCGCCGACGGCGATCGCCTTGCGGTGTCCTCGTACGTCCGGCATGTCCCGCAGGGCCGAGCGCGCCGCCTGCACCAGTCGGTGCGAGCCCTGCCAGACCTCGGGGCGTGCCTGAAAGCCCTCCGGTGTCTGCTTGCCGCCGTGGATGGCGTACACCTTCGTGCCGACCACGACGTCACCGATCTCGATGTCGTCCTTCAGACCGCCCGCGACGCCGACGAAGAGCACCGCCTCGGGGTCGAGCCAGTCGACGATCTGTGTGGTGAGCGAGGCGGCGGTCAGGGCGCCGACGCCCAGTTCGGCGAGCGCCACGGTCCAGGCGGTGTCCGCGAGCCGGCCGAGCTCGACCCGGGTGCCGCTCTTGGGGTGCACGATCTCCTCGGCGTCGACGAGATGGGCTCGCACGGCGTCGTACTCCTCCGGCAGGGCGGTGAGGATGACGGCTGCGGCGGTGGGACGCGGGCGCTTCGCGGGCATTTGTTTACGGTAGCGCCAAGTCGGCTGGCGCATCCGCCTGTTGGGGTGTGCCGGGATAGGAGCAGATCGGCGGGGGTATGGTCGTCCGGCTGGAGTCGGCCCGTCGGGTGGGGGAGAGCCGTATGCCGGAGCAAGGCGTCACCGTCGGGCAGTTGCTGCTCGCCGAGTACCAGACGGTCAAGGACGAGCAGAAGGCGCGGATCGGGTTCCGCGACAACCTGCTCTACGTGACGCTCGGCGTGGTGGCCGCCGTCATCGCCGCGGCGGCGCAGGCGAAGCAGGCGTCGATGCTGCTGGCGCTGCCGCCGGTGTGCGTGGTGCTCGGATGGACGTACCTGGTCAACGACGAGAAGATCTCGGCGATCGGGCTCTATGTGCGCGACGAGTTGGGGCCGAGGCTGGCGCAACTGGCCGCCGCCGACGGGGATTTCCGTACCTTCGGCTGGGAGGCGTACCACCGGACCGACGTCCGGCGGCGGACCCGCAAGACGATCCAGGCCGTGATCGACCTGACGGCGTTCTGCGCGGTGCCGTTGGCGGCGCTGGTGGTGTTCTGGGCGGGCGGGGACCGTGGTGGGTTGCTGGTCGGGCTGTCGGTGCTGGAGGCGCTCGCGGTGGTGGGGCTCGGGGCGCAGGTTCTGCTGTACACGAGGCCGGCGAGACAGGGGCGGAGCCCGGCCTGAGGCCGTACCGTTGATGCTCACGCGTCAGGGGGCATCGGGGGACGGAACGGCGCATGAGAGAGGCTTTATCAGCCTTGCTGGCGGCCCTGGCCGAGGGTGCGGGTGGGGAAGCCGGGCGGGTGCTGGCCGAGGCGGTGGATGGCTCGGGGCGGCGGCCGGAGGCGTTACGGGCTTGGGGTGACCGGGTCGCGGAACTGCTGGGCGGTGATCCGGGGGTTGCAGGTGCTGTTGCGGCTGCCATGGAGCGACATGTGCCGGGTAGTGCTGCTGCCTGGTACGGGGGTGATCACTCCGACTTCCGTGGCGGGGTGTTTCTGCGTGAGGTGGTCGGGGTTCAGGTCGTGATCCAGCAGGGCGGGGGCGCTGCGGCGCCGGAGGCGTTGGCCTCGCTGCCGCCGCGGCCCGCGGGGTTCACCGGGCGGGAGGAGGAGACGGCTGAGTTGCTGCGGGCGCTCGACGACCCCGCCGCGGTTCTTGTGACCGCTGTATCCGGACTCGGTGGCATCGGGAAGACCGCGCTCGCCGTCGAGACCGCGCATCTGGCGTGCGGGAAGGGGTGGTTCCCGGGCGGGGTGCTCTTCGTCGACCTGCATGGGTATGACGAGCAGTCGGTCAGCGCCGACCAGGCTCTCCAGTCGATGTTGCGGGCGCTCGGGGTTCCGCCAGAGCACCTTCCGGATACGGCCGATGATCGGGCGGCTCTCTATCGGTCGGTGCTCGCCGAGCGGGCGCGTGAGCGGGGGGCGCTGCTGGTACTGGCCGACAACGTTTCGTCGCCGAATCAGGTGCGGCCCTTGTTGCCGGGGGACGGTCGGCATCGGGTGCTGGTGACTTCACGCGATCGGCTACCCCAACTCGGGGCGCGGCTCGTGTCGTTGGGCCAGCTTAGGCTGAGGGAGGCACGACGGCTTCTCGAACTGGCCCTGAGGATTGCCGATCCTGAGGACAGTCGCGTGGGGAATGACCCGAATGCCGCCGGACAACTCGCCGACCTGTGTGGACATTTGCCCCTGGCTCTTCAGATCGCGGCGGCGCTGTTGGTGGAGGATCCGGGTATGCCGGTCGCGGAACTCGTCGGCGAGCTGGAGGCTTCGCATGACCGGCTCGTGCATCTCGATGACGGGGAGCGCAGCGTTCGCGCAGCCTTTGAACTGTCCTACCGTCGTCTGCCGCCTGAGCAGGCAAGGCTGCTGCGCCTGCTCGCCCTCGCGCCTGGCCCCGAGGTGAGTGACGAGGTTGCTGCCGCGTTGGTGGGGACCGATGCGCCTCCGCTGCGGGACCTGAGGGCACTTGCTCGTGCGCACCTCGTCGAGCGGGGGAGCGAGCGGGCGTGGTGGCGGTTGCATGACCTGGTGCGGGTGTATGGGGTGGGTGTGGTGGCGAGGGATGCGGGGTTGCGGGAGGAGGGGGAGGCGGCGCGGGAGCGGGTGCTGGGGTTCTACTGCCGGTGGGTGTATGCGGCGTCTGACCGGTTGCGCTGGCGGCCGGGGAGGGTGGAGCCGGAGCGGTTCGAGGACCGGGGCGCGGCGTTGGCGTGGTTGGACGGGGAGCGGCCGGGGCTGGTGGCGGCAACGGGGTGGGCGCGTGAGGATCGGTACGCGGACGCGGCGGTGCGGTTGGCTGAGCGTCTGGGGGAGTATCTGAACCGGCGGCGGTATTTTGACGACTGGGTCACCGTGGCCGGTGCGGCGCGGGAGGCCGCATACGGTGCCGGGGACCGCGACCGTGAGGCCGTCGCATGGGACTATCTCGGCATCGCCCTGCGGGTGGCGGGTCGGGTGGAGGAGGCGGTCGAGGCTCACATTTACGCGCGCGACTTGTTCCGGGCTGCGGACGATCGCCGCCGTGAGGCCATGGCATGGGACCATCTCGGCATCGCCCTGCGGGTGGCGGGTCGGGTGGAGAAGGCGGTCGAGGCTCACATCTGTGCGCGCGACTTGTTCCGGGCTGCCGACGACCGTCACCGCGAGGCCAGCTCGTGGAACAACCTGGGCGTCGCCCTGCAGGTGGCGGGTCGGGTGGACGAGGCGATTGAGGCTCACATTTACGCGCGCGACTTGTTCCGGGCTGCCGACGACCGTCACCGCGAGGCCGGCCCGTTGAACAACCTGGGCGTCGCCCTGCGGGAGGTGGGTCGGGTGGACGAGGCCATCGAGGTTTATGTCGAGGCTTTGGGCGTCTTCGAGGAGTTCGAGGACTGGTACGGGGCTGGCCAGACCCTGTACAACCTGGCCGTCGTCCACGAGGCCGCCCACCGCCCGGGCGAAGCCCGCGCCCACTACCTCCAGGCCGCCGACGCCTACACCCGAGCCAACGCCCCCACCGAAGCCGCCCAAGCCCGTACCCAAGCCGAGAGGCTCACCGCTTCCCCCACCGATAAACCAGTTCCGGCCTCCCCACCTGCCCGTACAACGGACTCCGCCCAGCCCGACCCGCCTCCACCAAATGCTCCAGGTACCGCCGAGCCGTGATCCGGGAGATCCCCACGCTCTCCGCCAGCCCGGCCGCGGTGAGCCCCTCCTTCGACTCCCGCAACGCGAGCGTCACCCGCTCCAACGTCGGCGCACTCAAGCCCTTCGGCAAGGCAGCCGGCGACGGCGCCCGCAGCGCCGCCAGGGCCCGGTCCACCTCGTCCTGGCCGCTCGCCTCGCCCGCCGCCGCCCGGAACTCCGCGTAGCGGGTCAGCCGGTCCCGGAGCGTCGCGAAGGTGAACGGCTTCAGGACGTACTGGACGACACCCAGCGACACCCCCTCCCGCACCACCGCCAGGTCCCGCGCCGACGTCACCGCTATGACGTCCGCCTGATGCCCCGCCGCCCGCAGCGAGCGCGCGAACTGGAGGCCGTGGACGTCCGGCAGGTGCAGGTCCAGGAGGAGAAGGTCCACGGGTGTTCGGTCCAGGATCCGGCGCGCCTCCGCCCCCGTGTGCGCCTTGCCCACCGCCACGAACCCCGGCACCCGGCCGACGTACATGACATGCGCGTCCGCGGCCACCGGGTCGTCCTCGACGACCAGCACCCGAATCGGCTCCCCGGTCATCAGGCCTCGCCTCCCGCCACCGACGCCCGCAACGGCAGCCGTACCTCGAACACCGCTCCGCCCTCCGGCGCCTCCGTCACCGTCAGGGTCCCGTCCAGTCGTACGACCGCCTGCCGTACCAGGGCCAGCCCCAGCCCCCGCCCGCCGGGTCCCGCCGGCTTCGTCGAGAAGCCGCGCTGGAAGACCAGCTCGGCGTGGGCGGGGTCGACCCCCGCACCCGTGTCCGTCACCCGCATCACCAACTCGGCGTCCTCCGCGTACGCGGTCACCGTCACGCGTGCCCGTACCGTCCCCTGGGCCGCGTCCACCGCGTTGTCGATCAGGTTGCCGAGGATGGTGACCAGATCGCGCGCCGACAGGCTCTCCGGTAGCAAACCGTCATCCAGCCGGCTCTCGTCCGAGACCACCAGCTCCACGCCCCGCTCGTTCGCCTGGGCGGTCTTGCCCAGCAGCAGGGCGGCGAGGACCGGTTCACTGACCGCCGCGACCACCTGGTCCGTCAGCGCCTGCGCCAGCTCCAGTTCCGCCGTCGCGAAGTCGACGGCCTCCGAAGCCCTCCCCAGCTCGATCAGCGACACCACCGTGTGCAGGCGGTTCGCCGCCTCGTGGGCCTGCGAGCGCAGCGCCTGCGTGAAGCCGCGTTCCGAGTCCAACTCGCCCATCAGGGACTGGAGTTCGGTGACGTCCCGGAGGGTGGCGACCGTTCCCCGGCGCTCTCCGCCCGACACCGGCGACGTGTTCACCACCAGTACCCGGTCCGCCGTCAGGTGCACCTCGTCCACCCGGGGCTCGGAGGCCAGCAGCGCGCCGGTCAGCGGGGCCGGCAGGCCCAGCTCGGCCACCGACCGTCCGACCACGTCCCCCTCGGCGCCCACCCCCAGCAGCTCCCGCCCCCCGTCGTTGATCAGGGCCACCCGGTACTGGCCGTCCAGCATCAGCAGGCCCTCGCGCACGGCGTGCAGTGCCGCCTGGTGGTAGTCGTGCATGTGGCTCAGTTCCGCCGCGTTCATGCCGTGGGTGTGGCGGCGCAGGCGGGCGTTGATGACGTACGTGCCCAGCGCGCCCAGCAGCAGGGCACCCGCCGCCACCCCCAGCAGCGCCGTCACCTGTTCCTGGACCCGCTGACTGATCGCCTCCACCTTGATGCCGGCGCTCACCAGGCCGACCACCCGGCCGTTGTCCAGGATCGGCGTCACCGTGCGCACCGACGCGCCGAGCGTGCCCTTGTAGGTCTCGCTGAAGGTGTGGCCCTGCTGGGCCGCCTCGATGTGGCCCAGGTAGTGCTTGCCGATCTGGGTCTGGTCGGGGTGGGTCCAGCGGATGCCCTCCGGGGTCATGATCGTGATGAAGTCGACCTCGGTGTCGCCCATCACCTGGAGGGCGTAGGGCTGGAGCTCCGCCGAAGGGTTCGCCGTGTGGATCGCCGCACGGACGGAGGGGGCGTCGGCGACCGACCGGGCCACCGCCGTCGCCTGCCGGGTCGCCGCCTCCTCCGCCTGGTGGCGGTCGCTGACGTACGTGAACAGCGCGTAACCGGCGACCAGCACCGCTATCAGCACGGCCTGCATGGCGAAGAGCTGGCCGGCCAGGCTGCGGGGGCGGGGGACGGACGGGAAACGCATGTCAGCAGTGTGCCTCCCGGGTTAAGCGCGAACTAAATGAACGGAAGGGTGACCGTCCTCACAGAACGGGAGATAGTCACGGCATCCCCACCCCCGGACGTGAGCCGCACGCCGGTGATGCCGACGAAGACGTCAAGGAGGGCAGCCGTGGCCGCAGCAAGCACCCCCGAAACGGCACCTGCCGCACCCGCAGTCAAGCGGGACCGCACCCATTACCTGTACATCGCCGTGATCGCCGCGGTGGCGCTCGGCATCGCCGTGGGCCTCATCTGGCCCGACGCCGGGGTCGAGCTCAAGCCACTCGGTACCGGCTTCGTCAATCTCATCAAGATGATGATCTCGCCGATCATCTTCTGCACGATCGTGCTCGGGATCGGGTCCGTGCGGAAGGCCGCCAAGGTCGGTGCCGTCGGCGGTATCGCGCTCGGCTACTTCCTGGTGATGTCCCTGGTCGCGCTGGGCATCGGTCTCGTCGTCGGCAACGTCCTGCACCCGGGCGACGGACTGCACCTCACCAACGCCCTCAAGGCCTCCGGACACAGCCAGGTCGACTCCGAGGCGCTCGGCCCGGTCGACTTCGTGCTGTCGATCATTCCGACCACCTTCGTCTCCGCCTTCACCGAGGGCCAGGTGCTGCAGACGCTGCTCATCGCGCTGCTCGCCGGGTTCGCGCTGCAGGCCATGGGGTCGGTCGGCCAGCCCGTGCTGCGCGGTGTCGAGCACATCCAGCGGCTCGTCTTCCGCATCCTGGGCATGATCATGTGGGCCGCGCCGATCGGTGCGTTCGGCGCGATCGCCGCCGTCGTCGGCTCCGCCGGGCTCGACGCGCTCAAGAGTCTCGCCGTGCTGATGCTCGGCTTCTACGTGACCTGCGTGCTGTTCGTCTTCGTGGTGCTCGGTGCGCTGCTGCGGATCGTGGCCGGACTGAACATCCTCACGCTGTTCAAGTACCTCGCCCGTGAGTTCCTGCTGATCCTGTCCACCTCCTCCTCCGAGTCCGCGCTGCCGCGGCTCATCGCGAAGATGGAGCACCTGGGTGTCAGCAAGGCCGTGGTCGGTATCACCGTCCCGACCGGCTACTCCTTCAACCTCGACGGCACCATGATCTACATGACCATGGCGTCGCTGTACATCGCCGACGCCCTCGGTACGCCGATGTCGGTCGGGGAGCAGATCCCGCTGCTGCTCTTCCTGCTGCTGGCCTCGAAGGGCGCGGCCGGCGTCAGCGGTGCGGGGCTCGCCACGCTGGCCGGTGGTCTGCAGTCGCACAAGCCCGCACTGGTCGACGGCGTCGGTCTGATCGTCGGCATCGACCGCTTCATGAGCGAGGCCCGCGCCCTGACGAACTTCGCGGGCAACTCCGTCGCCACCGTCCTGATCGGTACCTGGACCAAGGACATCGACAAGGCCCGGATGCAGCAGGTGCTCGCCGGTGAGCTGCCGTTCGACGAGACGACGCTGCTGGACGAGGGCGGGGCCGGGACGCCCGAGCTGCCCGAGCAGCGCGAGGAACTGGCGAAGGCGTAGTGCGCCATCGTCGTCGGCTGCGGGCCGGTGGGGGCTGGTCGCGCAGTTCCCCGCGCCCCTTACGGGGCGTTGCTCCGCAGCATCCATGAAGCCGCCGGACGTCCGGCTCGGCCTGAACCCGGGCCGGCCGTCCGGCCACCGCTCTCCGGGCGGCTGGGAACTCCCCCCGTTGCCCAGCCGCCCGGAGGCATGTCCACCGCCGACGGCCGCGCCGACCCCTCGGCCACTGCTGTCGGCCGTATCCACTAACGTGCCGTTCCTGTCCAACGGGAACGGCACATCGGTATGGGGAGGCACGGGGGATGGCGATCGACTGGGACCGTCGGCACTGCGCGCGCAAGGGGCATGTGACCTATGCCCCGGACGATCCGCGGCTGCGGATGCGGCTGCACACGCAGACCGCGGTCGGGGACGCCTGGCGCTGTCTGCGCTGCGGCGACTTCGCGCTCGGCGAGCCGCACGGCTCGGGACCGGCGGCGGACGCCCCGCTGGTGCCGCGCGGGAAGGTGCTGCGGGACCTGTTCATCCTGCGCTTCCTGGCGATCGAGCGGGCCGTGCGCGGGGTGTTCATCGTGCTGGTCGCGGTCGCCGTGTGGAAGTTCAGCAACAGCCAGGACGCGGTGCGCAGGCTCTTCAACGAGTACCTGGACACCTTCCGGCCGGTCTTCAGGCACTTCCACTACGACCTCGACCACTCGCCGGTCGTCGGCTCCATCCAGAAGGCGTTCGGCTACAAGCACTCCACGCTGCTGCTGGTGGCCGGGCTGCTGCTGGCGTACGCGCTGATCGAACTCGTCGAGGCGGTCGGGCTCTGGTACGCCAAGCGGTGGGCGGAGTATCTGACGGTGGTCGCCACCGCCGCCTTCCTGCCGTTGGAGACCTACGAGCTCACCGAGAAGGTCAGCTATCTGAAGATCGCGACTCTCGTGCTGAACATCATCGCCGTGCTCTACATCGCCCTCGCCAAGCGGTTGTTCGGGCTGCGGGGCGGGCGGAAGGCCTTCGACGAGGAGCGGCAGAGCGCCTCGCTGCTGGAGGTCGAGGAGTCCGCGGGGGTCGAGCCGAGCTTGCCCTGACGTCGGCGTCAACTCCTACTGTCGTAGGTATGCGAATCGGCGAGCTGGCCGCACGGGCCGGGACCACCACGCGTGCCCTGCGGTACTACGAGGCGCGCGGGCTGCTGCCCGCGCGGCGGGCCGGGAACGGTCACCGGACGTACGACGAGAGCGATCTGAGGCTGCTCACGCAGATCCGGACGCTGCAGGACTTCGGGTTCGAGCTGGAGGAGACCCGGCCGTTCGTGGAGTGTCTGCGGGCCGGGCATCCGGAGGGCGACACCTGTCCGGCGTCGCTCGCGGTCTACCGGCGCAAGCTGGCGGAGCTGGACTCGCTCATCGGCGAGTTGCAGGCCGTGCGGGCGACGGTCGGGGCCCAGCTGGAGCGGGCGGAGCGGGCGCGGGACGTGCTGGCCGTCGAGGCGCTGGTTCCGGGGGGTCCGGAGCCGACCTGTGAACTGGGAGGGCCCGGGCGATGAGCAAGGCGATGGGTGTGGCCGAGGTGACGGACGCGGACTTCGCGGCGGAGGTGATCGGGGCGGAACTGCCGGTGCTGGTGGAGTTCACCGCCGACTGGTGCCCGCCGTGCCGGCAGATGGGACCGGTGCTCACGGCCCTCGCGGCGGAGGAGGGCGAGCGGCTGAAGGTGGTGCAGCTGGACGTGGACACGAATCCGGAGACGACGAACGCCTACAAGGTGCTGTCGATGCCGACGTTCATGCTGTTCCGGGACGGCGAGCCGGTGCGGTCGATGGTGGGCGCCCGGCCCAAGCGGCGGCTGCTGGAGGAGCTGTCCGACGTGCTGCTCTGAACCGGCCGGTTATACGAAGAATCCCCCGAGCAATTGCGCTCGGGGGATTTCTCTGCGTATATTCAACAGTTCGTGACTTCAAGTCGAGGCGAAGTCGATGAGGTCACGAAGAAGTTCAGTGAGCAGAGTATATCCGGGCGGGAGTGGAATTGTCAAACACCGAATTTCCGGACGATGAATTGCGTCACGAGCAGGAATTCATCGACGGACTGTACGCACGGGTGGACGCACTGCGCGGCGACACCGAGGACTCGGTCGCGGACGCCCTCGCCCTCGGCGACAAGCCGATGCAGGCCCGCCTGGAGCGGGACATCCTGGTCGCCGAACGCTCCGGGCTGCTCGCCGCGCTGAACGCCGTGGACGGGTCGCTGTGCTTCGGGCGCATCGACCTGACCTCCGGCACGAAGCACCACATCGGGCGGATCGGGCTGCGCCTGGACGACGCCGAGCGCACCCCCGTCCTCGTCGACTGGCGCGCCGAGGTCGCGCGCCCCTTCTACCTGGCCACCGGCCACACCCCGATGGGCCTGCGGCGGCGCCGGCACATCGCCACCGACGGCCGCCGGGTCGCCTCCCTGCACGACGAGATCCTCGACCTCGGCGACCGGGAACGCACCGGCCACGAGGACCCGTCCGGCGACGCGGTGCTGCTCGCCGCGCTCGACTCGGCCCGCACCGGCCGGATGAGCGACATCGTGCAGACCATCCAGGCCGAGCAGGACGAGATCATCCGGGCGCCGTACCGCGGGGTCCTGGTGGTCGAGGGCGGGCCGGGTACGGGAAAGACGGCGGTCGCGCTGCACCGCGCCGCCTTCCTCCTCTACGAGTACCGGGAACTGCTCGCCAAGCGCGCCGTGCTGATCGTCGGCCCCAACCCGGCCTTCCTCGGCTACATCGGCGAGGTGCTGCCCTCGCTGGGCGAGACGGGTGTGCTGCTGGCGACGGTCGGCGAGCTGTTCCCCGGCGTGAAGGCGACCGCCGCCGACACCCCCGAGGCGGCCGCCGTGAAGGGCCGCGCCGACATGGCCGACGTGCTGGCCGCCGTCGTACGCGACCGGCAGGCGCTGCCCGACCCGGTCGTCACCGTCGAGCACGACCGTGAGGTGCTGATGCTCGACGACGGCCTGGTGAACATGGCCCGCGAACGCACCCGCGCCGCCCGGCTCCCGCACAACGTGGCCCGCGAGCACTTCGAGGGCCACATCCTCAACACCCTCACCGACCTGTACGCCGAACGCGTGGGCACCGATCCCTTCGACGGCAGCAGCCTGCTCGACGCCTCCGACATCACCCAGATCCGCGACGAACTCGCCGAGAACCCCGAGGTCTGGTCCGCCATCGACCAGCTGTGGCCGCGGGTGACCCCGCAGCGCCTGGTCGCCGACTTCCTCGCCGGTCCCGAGGGTTACGTGAGCGACGAGGACGCGGCCGCGATCCGCCGCCCGGTGACGCGGACCTGGACGGTCTCGGACGTGCCCCTCCTCGACGAGGCGGCGGAGCTCCTCGGCGTGGACGAGCGGGTCGCCCGGGCCCGCGCCGAGCGTGAGCGCGAGACCCAGATCGCCTACGCCCAGGGCGTCCTCGACGTCTCCTACGCCTCCCGCACCTACGAGTTCGACGACAAGGAGGACAGCGACCCCGACTCCTCCGAGGTGCTGTCCGCGCACGACATCATCGACGCCGAGCGGTTCGCCGAGCGCCAGGAGGAGGAGGACTTCCGCAGCGCGGCCGAGCGGGCGGCGGCCGACCGCACCTGGGCGTTCGGGCACATCATCGTGGACGAGGCGCAGGAGCTGTCGCCGATGGCGTGGCGGCTCCTCATGCGGCGCAGCCCGACCCGCTCGATGACCCTGGTCGGCGACCCGGCCCAGACCGCGGAGGCGGCGGGCGTCGGCTCCTGGGCGGACATCCTCCGGCCGTACGTGGAGGACCGCTGGGAGCACACCCGCCTCGCCGTCAACTACCGCACCCCGTCCGAGATCATGGACCTCGCCGCGGCCGTGGTCCGCGCCGAGCACCCGGACTTCGAGCCCCCGAGCTCGGTCCGCTCGACGGGTGTACGGCCGTGGGTGCGCTCGACCGACGACCTTCCCGGCGCCGTCGAGAAGGCCGTCGCCGAACTCACCCCCACCGAGGGCCGGCTGGCCGTGATCGCCCCCCGCGAACTCCACCGCTCCCTCGCCACCCGCCTGGACGGCGTCACGGCCGGCACCGACCCCGACCTGACCCAGGCCGTCGTCCTCCTCGACCCACGCCAGGCCAAGGGCCTCGAATTCGACTCGGTCCTGGTGGTCGAACCGGCCCGCTACGGCACCAGCGACCTGTACGTGGCACTTACCCGGGCGACTCAGCGGCTGGGGGTGCTGCACACCGGCTGCCTGCCGGCCGGGCTCAGGCAGGCCGCAGCCACACCGTAGCCAGCGGGGGCAGGGTCAGGCGGATGCTCGCGGGGCGGCCGTGGCTGCCCTGCGGCTCCGGTTTGACCGGGTCGGGGTTGGTGACGCCGCTGCCGCCGTACCCGGCCGCGTCCGTGTTGAGGGTCTCGTGCCAGGCGGGGATCTCGTCCGGGACGCCGAGGCGGTAGTCGTCGCGGACCACGGGGGAGAGGTTGGAGACGGAGAGGAGAGGCGTGCCCTCGGCGTCCAGGCGGAGGAACGCGAAGACGTTGTCCTCGGCAGCGTCTCCCGCGATCCACTGGAAACCGTCGGGTGCCGTGTCCCGCTGCCAGAGGGCCGGGGTCGCGCGGTACACCGTGTTCAGGTCGCGGACCAGGTCGCGCACGCCCCGGTGGTCCGCCTCGGCGCCGTACTCCGGGTCGAGCAGCCACCAGTCGGGGCCGTGCGCCTCCGACCACTCCGCGCCCTGGGCGAACTCCTGGCCCATGAAGAGGAGCTGCTTGCCGGGGTGGGCCCACATGAAGGCCAGGTAGGCGCGGTCGTTCGCACGCTGCTGCCACCAGTCGCCGGGCATCTTCGAGACGAGCGAGCGCTTGCCGTGCACGACCTCGTCGTGGGAGATGGGCAGGACGTAGTTCTCGCTGTACGCGTACACCATCGAGAAGGTCATCTCGTGGTGGTGGAACCTGCGGTGCACCGGCTCATGGGACATGTATTCGAGGGAGTCGTGCATCCAGCCCATGTTCCACTTCAGTCCGAAGCCGAGCCCGCCGCCGTCGGTGGGGCGGGTCACGCCCTCCCAGGCCGTCGACTCCTCGGCGATCGTCACCACACCGGGCGCCCGCCGGTAGACCGTCGCGTTCATCTCCTGCAGGAACGCCACCGCGTCCAGGTTCTCCCGGCCGCCGTGCTCGTTCGGCGTCCACTGGCCCGGCTCGCGGGAGTAGTCGAGGTAGAGCATCGAGGCGACCGCGTCCACCCGCAGCCCGTCGATGTGGAACTCCTCGCACCAGTACACGGCGTTCGCCACCAGGAAGTTGCGCACCTCGCGGCGGCCGAAGTCGAACTCCAGGGTGCCCCAGTCGGGGTGGGCGGCCCGGAGCGGGTCCGCGTGCTCGTACAGGGGCCGCCCGTCGAACTCCGCCAGCGCCCAGTCGTCCCGCGGGAAGTGCGCCGGCACCCAGTCCATCAGCACCCCGATGCCCGCCCGGTGCAGGGCGTCGACCAGGTACCTGAAGTCGTCGGGGGTGCCGAGCCGGGCCGTCGGCGCGAAGAAGCCGGTGACCTGGTAGCCCCAGGAGCCGCCGAAGGGATGCTCGGCGACCGGCATCAGTTCGACATGCGTGAAGCCCAGGTCACTGACATAGGCGGGCAGTTGCTCGGCCAGGTCGCGGTAGGTCAGGCCGGGGCGCCAGGACGGCAGGTGCACCTCGTAGACCGAGAAGGGGGCCTCGTGGACGGGGGTGTCGGCCCGGTGCGTCATCCACTCCGCGTCGTCCCACTCATGACGCGAGACAGTCACGATCGACGACGTGTGCGGCGGCACCTCCGTACGCCGGGCCATCGGATCCGCCCGCAGCGTGCGGGAGCCGTCCGGGCGGGTGATGTCGAACTTGTACAGCTCGCCCTCGCCGACGCCCGGCAGGAACAGCTCCCAGATCCCGGAGGAGCCGAGCGAGCGCATCGGATACCCGGTGCCGTCCCAGAAGTTGAAACCGCCGGCCAACCGCACGCCCCGGGCGTTCGGCGCCCACACCGAGAACCGGGTGCCCGGCACGCCCTGGTGGGTCGTCGGATGCGCGCCGAGCGCCTCCCACAGCCGCTCGTGCCGGCCCTCGCCGATCAGGTGCAGGTCCAGGTCGCCGAGGGTGGGCAGGAAGCGGTACGCGTCCTCGGTCTCCTGGACCGTCCCCTCGTACGCCACCAGCAGCCGGTAGTCCGGCAGGTCGGAGACGGGGAGCAGGGCGGAGAAGAAGCCGTCGCCGTCGTCGTGCAGTTCGGCCCGCAGGTCCTGCCCCTCCTTCCCCGCGACGGCCGTCACCGCGCGGGCGTACGGGCGGAACGCGCGGACGGCGGTCCCGCCCGGGACCGGATGCGCGCCCAGCACCGAGTGCGGGTCGTGATGAGTGCCGTGCAGCAGCCGGTCACGGTCGTCTGCGGCCAGGGGCACGGGGTTCTTGGAGGTCACGGACGCGTCTCCCGGGGATCAGGTCGGGTCGGAGGTGGCGAGGCGGCGTACCGCCGACAGCGGGACGGGAAGCCAGTCGGGGCGGTGCCGGGCCTCGTAGACGACCTCGTAGACGGCCTTGTCGGTCTCGTAGGCCCGCAGCAGGACGGGATCGGTGCGCGGGTCGACGCCGGCGATCTCGGCGTAGCCGGAACAGTAGGCCGCCCGGCACCGCCGTGCCCAGCCGGGGGCCGCCGGGGTCACCGAGTGGGCCGCGTAGTCGAAGGAGCGCAGCATCCCGGCGATGTCCCGCACCGGCGGCTGCGGCATCCGGCGCTCGGCCAGCGGCCGGGCCGGCTCCCCCTCGAAGTCGATCAGCGACCACTCCCCGGACGTTGCCCGCAGGCACTGCCCCAGGTGCAGGTCGCCGTGGACGCGCTGGGCGGTCCAGGTGCGGCCCTCCGCGGCCAGGTCGGCCAGCGCGGTGTAGGCGGACCGCAGCCCGTCCTCGTACGGCCGCAGCGCCGGTACCGCCTGCACGGCCGCCGCCAGCCGCTCGGTCATGCCCGCGACCTGCGGCTCCAGTTGACTGTGCCCGAGGGTGACGGTCGGCAGCGCCCGGGCCAGCGCCGTGTGCACCTCGGCGGTGGCCCGCCCCAGCGCCCGCGCCTCGGCCGTGAAGTCCTCGCCCTTGGCCAGCTCGCGCAACGCCAGCTCCCAGCCGTCGGTCGCGCCGCGCACGAAGGGCTGGAGGACGGCCAGGACGTACGGCTCCCCGCCCAGCTCCGCCCGTAGCCAGGCGGTCGGGGCGGGCACCCGGGCGCAGCCCTCGCGGGCCAGTGCCAGCGGTATCTCCAGGTCGGGGTTGACGCCGGGCACGACCCGGCGCAACAGCTTCAGGATGAACGTATCTCCGTAGACGACCGAGGAGTTGGACTGCTCGCCGGTCATCAGCCGGGCCACCAGCCCGTCGCGTATCTCCCGGCCCGGGTCGCGCTCGAAGCGCAGTCCGCCGATGCGGGCCCGGGTGCGCAGGGCCTCCAGGAGCACCTCGGCGGGCCGGGGGTCGTACAGGGCGTCGTAGACCGTGTGCCCGGCCAGCGGGCCGTCCGTCACGTGTCCGATCAGCGCGGGCGCCAGCCGGGGCGGCAGCGCCTCGCGCACGCCTATGAGGAGCTGGTAGCAGTCGCCGGCCTCGGCGGGGGCCGGCGGCTGGTGGGCGCGGACCAGCAGGTGGTGCAGGCCCAGCCGGCCGTCCGACGGCAGGAGTTCGGTCTCGGCCACCGGGGAGAAGCCCGTGACCGGGCTGCCCTTGCCGGCGAACCAGCGCTGCCGGGGCAGCCACTCGCGCAGCAGGGGGTCGAGCGAGGCGAGGAGAGCGGGCGTGGAGGGGCTGACCGTTTCCGCCATGGCGGTACGTCCTTTCCCCGGTCGTCGGGGGCGTTAGTGATGCGTGCCCCGGGCGGGCGGTAGGAAACCAACCGGCGCCGCCCGGGGTGGACTGTGCGTGATCGCTCCGCTGGGTGTGCGGTTCTTCGACTGCGGGCCGGTGGGGGCTGGTCGCGCAGTTCCCCGCGCCCCTTTGGGGCGCGGTTCCGGCTAGGTCGTTTCCGCGCGCAGCCGGAACCAGTAGAAGCCGTGCCCGGCCAGGGTCAGCAGGTACGGCAGCTCGCCGATCGCCGGGAACCGCACCCCGCCGAACAGCTCCACCGGATGCCGGCCGTTGAACCGCCTGAGGTCCAGCTCCGTCGGCTGCGCGAACCGGGAGAAGTTGTGCACACAGAGGACGAGGTCGTCCTCGTACTCGCGCAGGAACGCGATCACTGCCGGGTTGGAGGACTGGAGCTCGGT
>NZ_JBHXLU010000064.1:0-72033 GCF_042720695.1 Streptomyces sp. NPDC058457
CCTGGCACCTCACACCGGCCGGCGCATGACCACAGGGGCTTGTCCGGCCTGACGGCCGGACAACCCCTCACCAAGATCTTCATGAGCCTTCTAGGGGCTGTTTGAGGTGGTGACCGTGTGGTTGAAGTGCGCCGGGCCATCGGAGTCGGCGCCGGCTCCGACTCCGGCCTCGGTATTGTGACTTCGTATGACCGACTCCGAGATCGAGATCACCGCAGAGCTGGTGCACGATCTTCTCAAGGACCAGCATCCGGACCTTGCAGGGCTGCCCATCCGTGAGGTGGCGGGCGGCTGGGGCAACCAGATGTGGCGCCTCGGGGATGAGTTGGCCGTGCGCATGCCGCGCATGGAAGGTGCCCCGGATCTCCTGCGCAAGGAGTGCCGGTGGCTGCCTGTCCTGGCCCCGCGTCTTCCGCTCCCGGTTCCGACACCTGTGCGGATCGGCGAACCGTCCGCGCGCTTTCCGAGGCCGTGGAGCATTATGACGTGGGTTCGCGGCGAGCCACTGGACTACACCTCGATCAGTCGCGGCGACCACGCGGCCGACACTCTGGCGGGCTTCCTCAGGGCGCTCCATGTGGAGGCGCCCGCTGAGGCGCCGGCCAGTTCGGACCGCGGCGCTCATCCCAAGGAGTGCACGGGCGGCTTCGAGAGGTTCTTGCAAGCCATTGCCCCCGGGGGCTTTGCCGCCGACGTCCGGGCCGTCCGTGCCGTCTGGGACGACGCTGTTGCGGCCCCCGAGTGGGAGGGTCCGCCGGTATGGCTGCACGGTGACCTGCATCCCGCGAATGTCGTCGTCGCGGACGGGACGCTCGCGGGCGTGATTGATTTCGATGCCATGTTCGCCGGCGATCCGGCGTGGGACCTGGCGGCCGCGTGGGTGCTGCTTCCCGCGGGCGCGGGCTCACGGTTCTTCGAGGTGTACACGCACGCGGACGAGGCGACGATCCGGCGCGCCCGCGGACTGGCCGCCATGAAGAGCCTCTTCCTCATCCTTATGGGCCAGAGCGGGGACCGGGGCCTTCCCGGCGGCAAGCCGACCTGGGGACCCGCAGGCCGGGCAGCGCTCGATCGTGTTCTGCAAGGTGGGTTGACGTAGGCACCGGGGGCATCGTGAGTGACGCGAGAGCGACGTCGCGACGGTTCCGAGCCGGTGCGCGTCCGTCGCAGGTGAGAATATGCAGGATATGTGACGCGCTCATGGCATGGGGGCCCGATGGGTACGCTGAACGGCAGAACGGCTCTGGTCACTGGCGCCGGGCGGGGGATCGGCCGAGCCATCGCCCGCCGTCTCGCGGCGGACGGCGCGCTCGTCGCCGTGCACTACGGCAGTGACGAGTCCTCGGCCCGTGAGACCGTCGCACTGATCACCGATGCCGGCGGGCGAGCTTTTCCCGTGCATGGTCCGCTCGACGCGCCCGACGACATCCGAACGGTTTATGAGCGGCTCGATGCCGGCCTGCGCGCACTGGGCGAGCCGACCACGCTGGACATCTTGGTCAACAACGCCGGCTTCAACATCGGGGGCGGTGTCCGCGAGGTGACCCCGCAGGACTTCGACCGGCTCATGGCCGTCCACGCCAGGGCACCGCTTTTTCTCGTGCAGGAAGGACTTCCGATACTGCGCGAGGGCGGACGCATCATCAACATCAGTTCGGCGGCCACCCGTGTTGCCCTCCCGTCCTCCCTCGCCTACTCCATGGCCAAGGCGGCCCTTGAGGCTCTGACACACACGCTCGCCAAGGAACTTGGGGCCAGGCAGATCACCGTGAACTGTGTGGCACCGGGCTTCGTCAAGACGGATTTGAACCGAAGGCGCTGGGCAACGCCCGAGGCCGAGGCCCAGCATGCCGCGTTCTCCGTGTTCGGCAGGATGGGGCAACCCGCGGACGTCGCGGACGTCGTGGCCTTCCTCGCCTCCTCGGACTCCCGCTGGGTGACGGGGCAGTGCATCGATGTGTCCGGCGGGTCGGCTCTGTGACGCCCGTTGGCCGCCGGGGTCACAGCGGCAGCGTCATGCGAAGACGCGGCGGCGGAAGGTGCCCGAGGAACCGGAGGGCGTCGAGCGACAATCGACACGAGCAGGCCCCACCCGGTACGCGTCTACGACTGGCTGCTGGGCGGCAAGGACAACTGTCCGGTCGATGAGGAGGTGGCGGCGAAGCTGCCACCGGAAGCGCGTCTCAACGCCATGCGCAACAGGGCGTTCATGCACCGTGCGGCGGCCTGGCTGGCCAGCAACGGCATCGTACGTTCCTGGACTTCACCCGGCCGGTCGCCCTGTCGGTGATCGCGCTGATGTACTTCGTCACCGACGACGAGAACCCCTACGGTCTTACGCGGACGCTTCTCGACGCGCTGCCTTCGGGATTCACCGTCACCCACCCAGGAGCCGAGCGGCTTCTACGTCGGCGTCGCCCGCGTGCCGTAAGGATGTCCTCGCACCCGAGGGCAGGGGGCGGCCGAGGATGGAGGGCTGCGCAGGGCCGTGTGAGGCGACAAGCCCGGCCAAAGCCCCCCGCCCGGCCCGCTGTCCAGCACCCCGGACACCTGTTCGCGGTCGGTTCGCCGACCTTCGGCCGCCGCGTACCTCACCTGCTCACACCCGAACTCGGGCGCGACGCGCTACGAGTGAAAAACCCTCATTTGCCGGACTTTGCGAGCCTCTCCCCTCACGATGCAGACAGCAATGTCGAACTTCGGAGGTCATCCGACATGAGAGGGACCAGTGGTATGTCACATACCACCACGGCTCTCCGGCGCACACGGCTGTGCCTCGCCGGGGCGCTGACAGCGTCCGTGCTGCTCACCGCCCCCGCCGCAGGGGCCGCCGAACCGACCGACGGCCACCTCGCCGACCTGGTGAACCCCTTCATCGGCAGCCAGGACGACGGCAACACGTTCCCCGGCGCGGCCGTGCCCTTCGGCATGGTGCAGCTCTCCCCGGACACCGGGCACAGCACCGGCTACGACTACTCCCAGCGCCGGATCCGCGGCTTCTCCCTGGTCCACCTCTCCGGCGTCGGCTGTGCCATCGGCGGCGACCTGCCCGTGCTGCCCACCACCGGGGACGTCACCCGGACGGACTACGCCGCGTACGCCGCCGGGTTCCGGCACGCCGACGAGGCGGCGAGCCCCGGCTACTACCGCGTCGGCCTCGACTCGGGCGTGACCGCCGAGCTGACCGCGACCGCCCGCACCGGCGTCCAGCGCTACACCTTCCCGGCCACCGACCGGGCGAACGTCCTGCTCAACGCGCACCAGGCGCTGCACAAACCGGTCAGCAGCGACGTCGAGATCCTCGACGACCACACCGTCCGCACCAGGATCACCGGCCACGGCTTCTGCCGCGAGAGCGCCCCCTACACCGTCTACACGGTCACCCGTTTCAGCCGCCCCTTCACCGCGTACGGCACCTGGAACGGCAGCAAGGTCACCCCCGGCTCCCGCACCGGAGCCGACGGCGCCTACGTCCGCTTCGACACCACCCGGGACCGTACGGTCGAGGCGACCACCGCCCTGTCGTACGTCGACGCGCAGGGCGCCGAGGTCAATCTGCGCGCCGAGGGCGGACGTTCGTTCGATGCGGTACGACGGCAGGCGAGGGACGCGTGGGAGCGGCGGCTGGGCGGCATCCGCGTCCAGGGCGGCTCCCCGACCCTGCGCCGTACCTTCTACTCGTCCCTGTACCGCACCTTCCTCGCGCCCAACGTCGGCGGAGACGCCGACGGTCGCTACGCAGGCTGGGACCGACGGATCCACCGCGCCCAGGGGTTCACCTACTACCAGAACTGGTCCCTCTGGGACACCTACCGCACCCAGGCCCAGGCGCTCGCCCTGCTCGCCCCGCGTGAGGCCCGGGACATGGCCCTGTCGGTGCTGAAGATCGACGAGGAGGGCGGCTGGCTGCCCAAGTGGGGCTACGGCACGGTCGAGACGAACATCATGACCGGGGATCCGGTCACCCCGTTCCTGACCACCGCGTACCAGATGGGCCTGCTCAAGGGGTACGAGGAGCGGGCCTACCGGGCGCTGAAGAAGAACGCCGACGGTGTGCCGCCGGCCGCCAACGCCGGGGTCGGCCGCGAGGCCAACGCCGAGTACCTCGCCGACGGTTTCGCGCCATACCTCAAGGGCCGCCCGCACACCAAGGTGGGCGACTCCGACTACGACCACGGCGCCTCCGTCACCCTGGAGTACGCGCTGTCGGACGCGATGCTCGGGCAGATGGCCCGGGACCTCGGCCACGGCGCGGACGCGGCCCGCTATGCCAGCCGGGCGCAGAACTACCGCAACGTCTTCGACCCCTCCACCGGCTTCTTCCGCGCCCGCGACGCCTCCGGTGCCTTCACCGGCAACCCCGACCCGGCCCGCGGCATCGGCTTCCACGAGGGCACCGCCTGGCAGTACCAGTGGCTCGTCCCGCAGGACCTGCCCGGTGTGATCTCCCTGATCGGCGGCGCGCGCGCCACCAACGCGCGGCTCGACTCCTTCTTCGCCTACGACCGGCTGCTCGCCGACCCCGCGAAGACCGCGCGCGAGGTGTGGGTGCACGGCAACGCGTACGCCTACTACAACGCGGCCGTGTACAACCCCATGAACGAGCCCGACCTGATCGCCCCGTACACCTACCTCTCCACCGGCCAGCCCTGGAAGACGACCGACGTGGTGCACGCGGCGCTGACCCTGTTCACCGACGGCCCGACCGGGATGACCGGCAACGACGACCTCGGCACCATGTCGGCCTGGAACGTCCTGTCGTCCCTCGGTCTCTTCCCGGTGCAGCCCGGCTACGGCACCTGGGGCCTGTCCACGCCCGTCTTCGACCGGGCCGACGTCCGCCTCGACCGCCGTTTCTGGCCGAGCGGCGGGTTCACGGTGACCGCGCCGGGCACCTCGGCCGCCGTCCGTTACGTGCAGTCGGCCCGGGCCGACGGATCGGAGTACGGCCGTACCTATCTGACGACCGGTGCGCTGCGCTCCCTGCGGTCGCTGGCGTTCACGGTCGGCTCGCGCCCGTCAGAGTGGGGTACGTCACCCGTGGCGGGGCCACCGGCCCTGAAGTGACCTCAGGTGTCCCATGAGTCCCGCCTCTTTCGGAGGGGGCGGGACTTAATCTGCTGTTAACTGAGCGTAGCGTGATCGTACTTGACCGTAATCATGAGTCGGCGTTTGACTGCTGATCCACCCTCCGTCGACGCGAGGCACCCCCTTTGAAGACTGAGACTGCTGACCTGCTCGCTCCTCTCGACCTGGCGTTCTGGAACATAGAGTCCGACCAGCACCCGATGCACCTCGGTGCGCTCGGCGTGTTCTCGGCGCACTCGCCGACCGCCGGCGCGCACGCCGCCGACCTGCTCGCGGCCCGGGCCGCCGCCGTGCCCGGACTGCGCATGCGCATCCGCGACGTCTGGCAGCCGCTCGCGTTCGGCGGCGCCGCCCGCGAGACCGACCCGGACTTCGACCCCCTGAACCACGTCCGGCTGCACGCCCCGACCTCGGACTTCCAGGCCGTGGCGGGCCGGCTGATGGAGCGTCCGCTGGAGCGCGGCCGGCCGCCGTGGGAGGCGCATGTGCTGCCCGGCGAGGACGGGGTGTCCTTCGCGGTGCTGTTCAAGTTCCACCACGCCCTCGCCGACGGGCTGCGCGCCCTCAAGCTGGCCGCCGGCGTCATGGACCCGCTCGACCTGCCCGTGCGCGCCCCACGCTCGATCGAACCGCCGCGCCCGATGCTGGCGCTGCCCGACGTGCGCAGGCTGCCCGAGCTGGTGCGCGGCGCCCTCTCGGACGTGGGCCGCGCCCTCGACATCGGCGCCTCCGTCGCCCTGTCCGCCCTCGGGGTGAGCTCCTCGGCCGCACTGACGTCCGAGCCCACCGGCACCAGGAGCATCGCCGGGGTCGACCTCGACATCGACGACGTGCACCGGGTCCGCAAGGCCGTCGGCGGCACCGTCAACGACGTCCTGATCGCCGTTGTTGCCGGTGCCCTGCGCCGCTGGCTGGACGAGCGCGGCGACGGCACCGAGGGCGTCGCCCCGCGCGCCCTGATCCCCGTCTCCAAGCGCCGCCCGCGCACCGCGGCCCCACAGGGCAACCGGCTCTCCGGGTACCTAATGCGGCTCCCGGTCGACAACCCCGACCCGATCGCCCGCCTCGACCGCGTCCGCCAGGCCATGGTCCGCAACAAGGACGCCGGGCCCAACCGGGGCGCCGGTGCCGTCGCCCTGCTGGCCGACCACGTGCCCGCGCTCGGGCACCGGCTCGGCGGGCCGCTCGTCGGCCAGGCCGCCCGGCTCTGGTTCGACATCCTGGTCACCAGCGTGCCGCTCCCCGGCGTAGGGCTGCGCCTCGGCGGTCACCCGCTCACCGCCGTCTACCCACTGGCCCCGCTCGCGCCCGGCCAGTCCCTGGCGGTCGCCATCTCCACCTACCGCAACCACGTCCACTACGGGCTCGTCGCCGACGCGACCGCCGTCCCGGACCTCGACGTGCTCGCCCGCGCGGTCACCGACGAGGTGGACTCGCTGATCGCGGTATGCGATCCGTGATCCGGACGGGTTTGGAGGTACGGCCCGGTGCTCCGTAAAATTCCCGGTTCGAAAGCGGGCGCGAGTCGGAGCGCCGCTGGTGGACCAGGGAAGCGGCAGCGCGATGACGGTGACACAGGACGGCACGACGGCCGAGGACGCGGTGGAGGCCGTGGTCCACGGCCCCGGCATCGACCCCGAGCGGCTCGCCGTCTGCCTCAGCGTGCTCGCGGAACTGGACGAGCTGGAGGTCGACCACCCCGACGCCATCACGGTGCGCCGGGCCACGGCCGGCCTCTACCGCACGGTCAAGCAGCGCCGCCGCCAGGAGCGCCGGGCCGCCAAGACCGCCCACGACAAGGCGGTCACCGAGGCCACCGCGACCGGCTCCGCCGAGCGCATCGACGACGAGACCGAGGGCCTGCTGCCCTCGTCCCGGACCGAGGAGGGCAGGGTCGCGGGGATACTCCAGCGTCCGCGCTCCTGCTACACCTGCAAGACCCGCTATGTCGAGGTCGACTACTTCTACCACCAGCTCTGTCCGGACTGCGCCGACCTGAACCGCGCCAAGCGCGACGCCCGCGCCGACCTGACCGGCAAGCGCGCCCTGCTCACCGGCGGCCGTGCCAAGATCGGCATGTACATCGCGCTGCGGCTGCTGCGCGACGGCGCCCACACGACCATCACCACGCGCTTCCCGAAGGACGCCATCCGCCGTTTCAAGGCGATGGAGGACTCGGCGGACTGGCTGCACCGCCTGGAGGTCGTCGGCATCGACCTGCGCGACCCGGCGCAGTCCGTGGCCCTGGCGGAGCAGGTGAGCGCGGCGGGCCCGCTGGACATCCTGATCAACAACGCGACGCAGACCGTCCGCCGGCTGCCCTCCGCGTACGCGGCCCTGGTCGAGGGCGAGAGCGCGGCGCTGCCGGCCGGTGAGCTCCCCGCCCACCACGTCATCGGCGCCTTCAACTCCGGAGCCGTCGACGGCATCGCCGCGCTGCCCCTCGGCAGCAGCGGCCTCGACGCCCAGAAGGTCGCCGACCTCGCCCTGGTCGCGGGCAACGCCAGCGTGGCCCGGCACCTCGACGGCACCGCCATCGACGCGGGCGGCCTCGTCCCGGACGTCGTCGACACCAACACCTGGGTGCAGACCATCGACCAGATCTCCCCGGTGGAGCTCCTGGAGACCCAGCTCTGCAACTACACGTCGCCGTTCATCCTGATCAGCGCGCTCCGGCCGGCCATGGCGGTGGCCGCGAAGAAGGCGGCGCGCGGCCGGTCGTACGTCGTCAACGTCTCGGCGATGGAGGGTGTCTTCGGCCGCGGCTACAAGGGCGCCGGGCACCCCAACACCAACGCGGCCAAGGCCGCCATGAACATGGTCACGCGGACCAGCGCGGCGGAGATGTTCCAGACCGACGGCATCCTCATGACCTCCGTCGACACGGGATGGATCACCGACGAGCGGCCGCACTTCGACAAGCTGCGGCTGGCCGAGGAGGGCTTCCACGCCCCCCTCGACCTGATCGACGGCGCGGCCCGCGTCTACGACCCGATCGTGCTCGGCGAGCAGGGCGAGGACGTGTACGGGGTCTTCCTGAAGGACTACGCGCCGGGCAAGTGGTGAGCCTCACTTGACCGTGCGGGTGCGGGTGAGTCGTGGCTGGTCGCGCAGTTCCCCGCACCCCTGGGAGGTCGCGCTTGCGGCGTTGCGGGATGCTGTCGGTCTCGCGTCTACGTAGGGATACGCGCCGCTCTCACCCTCGTACCGCCGTCCACCAGCACGTCCGCTCCAGTCACCCACCTTGCCGCGTCCGAGGCCAGCCACAGCACCGCCCCCGCCACGTCCTCCGGCTCCCCGATCCGCCCCAGCGGCAGGCCGGCGGCGATCTCCTCCTCCCGTGGCTCCCACATGAAGCGGGCCATCTCCGTGCGCACCAGGCCCGGTGAGACCGAGTTCACCCGTACCCGGGGTGCCAGTTCGCCCGCCAACTGCTGGGTCAGGTGCAGGAGTGCGGCCTTGCTGGTGCCGTAGGCGCCCACGTGGGGGCCGACATGGGCCGCGCCCTCCGTGCAGATGTTGATCACCGAGCCGCCGTGCTCCCGCATCCAGCCGCGCCACGCGCACTGCGTCAGCCGCAGCGGTGCCTCCACGTTGACCGTGAACGCCTCCCGCCACAGGCCCAGCTCGGCGTCCATGAGCGGACCGTACGGGCGGTTGGTCGCCGCGTTGTTGACGAGGACGTCCAGCCGCCCGAACTCGGTCAGCGCCAGCCGGGTCAGCTCCCGGGCGTGCTCCGGCTCGGCGACGCTGCCGGCCAGGCCGACCCCGCCCAGCTCCAAGGCTGTACGCCGTACCTCGTCCGGGTCCCGCGCGCTCACGCACACCAGCGCTCCGGCCGCCGCGAGCGCCTCGGCGACCGCGCGCCCGATCCCGCGGGTGCCGCCGGTGACCACGGCCGCCCGGCCCCTGAGCGCGTACGACGGCCCGTGCGATGACGTCATCGCCGTACCGTCTCATGACGGAACGTCAGTCGACAGCCCCCAGGCGGGAGTTGCGGGCGGCGACCAGTTCCAGGACGGTCCGCCAGTCCTCCAGGACGCCCGCGTCGAAGCCCGAGGTGCGGCTCTCCTCGTCGGCCTGGCGCAGTCGCAGCACGTCGTCGTCGGTGGCGGCGCCGTCCCCGCGGACGAGGTGGTAGACGCGTTCCCCGAGCAGGTGGCGTACCGCGTGTGCGGCGCCGTCGGCGGGGCCGAGCAGTTCCTCGACGCCGTGCACCAGGCCCGCCACCTGGAGTTCCTTGTCGGCGGGGCGGCCGCGGCGCAGCAGGGCCGCGGTGCGCAGGGCGCGCTGGTGCCGGCAGGCGTACAGCAGATCCATCAGCTCCTCGACGCTGCGCAGCTCCATGCGTCAGTCCTTCCGCGAGACAGCCGTTGTCCTGTGCCATCGGATCATGTCGAGTTTTCGACCCGGCCAACGCAACCTGAACTGCACAGCCTGTGAAGGGAGCGGGCGGCTGTGTGATCGAAGGCGTGTTCGCATGGATGGGCCGAGCGGGTGGGTCGCAAAAGGGGCATCATGTTACGAACGGGTGCATTTGTGGGTCATCGAAGTGCGCAACGACTCGCGATAGTTACACCTTGTTTGCACTCCCTATCGAGCGGACCCCTGCTCATTTGGTTAATCTATAGAGGACGGACAGCAACTAGGGGTCCCACCCACACCCACGGTCCGTCCCGGGGCAAGCCGGTCGACAACGGCCTGCTCTTTCGAGAATCACCGGCGCCACCGCGTCCGAACCGGCCTTCCATCCAGACCCGAGCGGGCGCCCGGCACCGGAACGCAGACCGTCCGGTACGCCCCGAGGGTGACCGACACATAAGGAGTGCGCGGTGACACCTGAGAAGACGAATCGCGAGCAGCGCCCCAAGGAACGCACGGAGCGCGCGGGCACCCGGCCCGGACAGCTCGGCAGCCTCGACGTGTGGGCCCGGTCCGCCCCGATCCGCCTCGCGGGTTACGAGGAGGACCTCGCCGAGCCCCACATCCTGCCCAGCGTGGACTGACCGGCCGGTCAGTCCCGTCGCGATCGCCGACGCGCATGGGCGTGCGAGACTCACGCCCATGCTGATCAGAGAAGCCACCGTGGCCGACTGGCCGCAGATCTGGCCCTTCTGGCACCGGATCGTCGCCGCCGCCGAGACCTACGGCTGGGACCCCGACACCTCTCAGGAGGCGGCCCGCGCCCTGTGGATGAGCCCGGCGAAACGCGTCTACGCCGCCGAGGACCCCACCGGAGCCGTCGTCGGCTCCGCCTACCTGACCCCCAACTACGGGGGCCCCGCCGCAGGTGTCGCCAACGCCGGCTTCATGGTCGACCCCGGCCGGGGCGGCCGGGGCATCGGGCGCGCGCTCGCCGAGCACGTCCTCGCCGAGGCCCGGGCGCACGGCTACCGGGCGATGGTCTTCAACGCCGTCGTCGAGACCAACCCCGCCGTGGCCCTGTGGACCTCCCTAGGCTTCACGATCGTGGGCACGGTCCCGCGCGCCTTCGACCACCCGAACCACGGCCCGGTCGGCCTGCACATCATGTACCGCGCCCTGTGACCCTTCCGGCCGGCGCCTGCGGTCCCTAGCCGATCAGCGCCTCGGACACCTGCCACAGCCGGGCCGCGTTGTCCCGGTCCAGGGCGTACGGCGCCACTCCGCCGACGGCACCGGCCCGTTCGGTCACCGGCTTCGCCTCCGCGCAGTCCTCGTAGTAACGGCCGCTGACGCCCGCCACCGTCGGCGAGCCGGCCAGCAGCACCGAGGTCGCGGCGCCCTGCTCCACGGTCTTCTGCGGCGGCAGCGCGATGGCGCCCGAGGCGATGAAGTCGGCGATCTCCTGCATGTCCAGGTGCCGGGCCAGGTTGGTGTCGGCGATGTTGCCCGGCATCAGGGCGTTGGCGGTGATCCCGTCGTCGGCCCAGCGCTCGGCGGCGGCGACGGCGAACAGGATGTTGGCGGTCTTCGACTGGCCGTAGGAGGTCCACGGGTCGTAGGGGCGGAACCGGTAGTCCAGGTCGTCGAAGACGACGGGGGAGAAGAGGTGGCCGGTGGAGCTGACCGAGACGATCCGGGCGCCGTCCGCCGCCGCCAGGGCCCGGTGGAGGCCGGTGGTGAGGGCGAAGTGGCCCAGGTGGTTGACGCCGAACTGCTGCTCGCGGCCGTCGGGGGCGCGGGTGATCTCCTGCGGGGCCATCACGCCGGCGTTGTTGACCAGGATGTGCAGCGGGCCCTGCCAGTCGGCCACGAAGGCCGCGACCGTCGACCGGTCGGCCAGGTCCAGCCGTCCCACGGTCAACGCGCCCGAGCCGGGCGGAAGTTCGGCCTCCAGGCCGGCGACCACGCGGTCGCCCGCGGCGGTGTTGCGCACGGCCAGGGTGACGTCGGCGCCGGCCGAGGCGAGCGCGCGGGCCGTCTCCACGCCGATTCCGGAGCTGGCTCCGGTCACCACCGCCCGGCGGCCGTGCAGGTCGACGCCGTCGACGACCTCGGCGGCGGTGGTGGTGGCACCGAAGGCGGCGGGGGTCTGGGGTACGGACATGAGGGGTGTCTCCTGTGGATTGGTGGGGGGTGTGGCCGGGGCGAGCCCCGGCGGGATCACCGGGAGGAAGCGGGCGAGTCGCCGACGGGGGTCCAGACGCGGGTGGCTCCGGCCCGGGTGACACGGCCGAACACGTCGTCCATGAAGTGCCCGGCCGCGATGACCGTGTCCGGCCGTCCGAGCAGTCGGTCGCGGACCTCCCGGGCCTGGTCGGGGGCCACGTCGGAGGCGAAGGCCAGATCGGGGTCCGCGACCTGGGCGGGGGAGTGCAGGACGTCACCGACGATCCAGACCTCCTCGGTGCCGCGGCCCGACGGGTCCCGTACGACGACCGCCAGGTGGCCGGGGGTGTGTCCGGGGGTGGCCTCGACGGTGACCCCGGGCGCGAGCAGGTCGCCGCCGCCGACGAACTCGACGACGCCCTGGAGCGGCTTGAGCACCGCCTCGGGGTCCGGTCCGCCCAGCTCGGCCTCCCTGGTCGTCCAGTACTGCCACTCGGCCTCGGACATGAGGTGGCGGGCCCCGGCGAAGGTGAGACCGGTGGGCGCGGCCGCCGCGGGGGCGCCGGGGAGCGGTGCGACGTCGCTGGTCCAGCCGACGTGGTCGAGGTGCAGGTGGGTGTAGACGACCGTGTCGATGTCGGCGGCGGACAGCCCTTCGGCGGCGAGGTTCCGGAGCAGCTCGCCTCCTTCGAGACGGGCGATGCCGGGGACGTCCACGTCGATCTTTCCGGTGGCCAGGTCCACGAGGATCCTCCGGTCCCCGGCCTGGATCAGGAACGATCCGAAGGTGAGGACGAGCTGCCCGTCCTCCAGGTGGCCCGGGCGCGTCGTCCAGTCCACGCCGGGGAACAGGGTGTCGGGGTTGTGGGCGCCGAAACCGTCGGGGAGGTAGGTGATCGTCGTGTCGCCGACGGTGATCCGGGACCGCTTGGCGGGCTGAGGCATGCTGATGACCTTTTGAAGTGCTCTCGAAGTGCTCTTGGGGTACTCGTGAAGTGCTTTGGAGGGCTTGGGAGTTGTCGGAGGGCAGGGGAGGCGTCGGCTGTCAGCCGTTCAGGGTCCCCATGTGCTCCGGCGCGTACCGCTCGCCGGTGACCGCGCCGTGCGGGGCGACCGCCTCGATGGCGGCGAGGTCGTCCGCGGTGAGGGTGACCTCGGTGGCGGCGACGTTCTCCTCCAGGTAGCGGCGGCGCTTGGTGCCGGGGATGGCGACCGCGCCCTGGTGCTGGACCCAGGCGAGGGCCAGCTGGGAGGGGGTGACGCCCTTGTCGGCGGCGAGCCGGCGGACCTCGCGGACCACGTCGAGGTTGCGCTGGAAGTTCTCGCCCTGGAAGCGCGGGTCGGTGCGGCGCCAGTCGTCCGCGGCGAAGTCGTCGGGGCCGGTGATCGCGCCGGACAGGAAACCGCGCCCCAGCGGGGAGTAGGCGACCAGGCCGATGTTCAGCTCCCGGAGGGTGTCCAGGACGCCGTCGTGCTCGATACCGCGCTCGAAGAGGGAGTACTCGATCTGCAGGGCGGCGACCGGGTGGACGGCGTGGGCCCTCCGGATGGTCTGCGCGGAGGCCTCGGAGAGACCGATGTGCCCGATCTTGCCGTCGGCGACCAGCTCGGCCAGGGCGCCCATGGTCTCCTCGATGGGCACCTTGGGGTCGATGCGGTGCAGGTAGTAGAGGTCGACGTGGTCGGTGCCGAGGTGGCGCAGCGACCGGTCCAGGGCGTGGCGCACGTACTCCGGCGTGCCGTTCAGGCCGACGACCCGACCGTCGTCGGTGATCTCCACACCGGTCTTGGTCGCGACCACGGCGGACTCCCGGCGCCCGGCCAGTGCCTTGCCGAGCAGCTGCTCGTTGACGAAGGGGCCGTAGCTCTCGGCGGTGTCCAGCAGGGTGACGCCGAGCTCCAGCGCCCGGTCGACAGTGGCCAGCGACTCGGTCTCGTCGGTGGCGCCGTAGAAGACGCTCATACCCATGAGGCCGAGGCCCTGGACGCCGACGGTCAGGCCCTGGCCGCCCAGTGCGCGCTGTTCCATGAGGCTCCTCGATTCCGTGTTCAGATCCATAACTAACTGGATAGATACCTAGACCGTAAGCCTGCTCGTCATCGATGTCAATAACTGGATAGTTACTTGCTAGGGTGGTGACCATGTCACGGGATTCCAGCGCCACCAAGGCCCGGCTGCTCGACGCGGCCTTCAGCGAGTTCGCCGCCTACGGCATCGCCGGTGCCCGGGTTGACCGGATCGCCGAGGCCGCCGGGGCGAACAAGCGGCTGATCTACGTCTACTTCGGCAACAAGGAACAGCTCTTCGACGCGGTGCTGCAACGGGCGATGACCGCGGGCGCCGAGTCCGTGCCGTTCGACGTCGGGAACCTGCCCGGATACGCCGGCGCGATCTTCGACCACCTGGTCGCACGGCCGGACCTGATGCGCCTACGACTGTGGAAGCTGCTGGAGCGCCCCTCCGCCACCGGACTCGAACAGGACGCGTTCCGGAACAAGGCGGCCCTGGTGGCCGAGGCGCAGCAGCGCGGCGACCTCGACCCGGCCATGGCCCCCGACGACCTCCTGACCATGGTGCTCGCCGCCGCTCAGGCCTGGTTCTGGGCTGCCGAGGGCGTCGACCCCAAGGAGGTGAGCGAGTCCTGGCCCGAGGAGCGGCTGGCCCTGCACCGTGCGGCGGTCGTCGAGGCGGCCCGCCGGATGACCGAGCCGACGAAGCCGTAGTACTCCGGTCACACCCGCGTCGCCCTCGCGCCTCGCGCGTCACATGGGCACCGCGAAGCACGAAAAGCCCCAAGCCGCACCCCGGACAACTCACCGGCGCCGAGCCACGAACGACGGCCCATCGCGGCGCTGCCACGTGAGGGCTCAGTCGACAGGCGCCGTCCGCTGCCACGGACGCAGCGTCTCCAGCTGCTGGGCCACCTCCAGCAGGACCGCCTCCGAGCCCGGCCGGCCCACCAGCTGTACGGCGCAGGGGGCCCCCGAGGGCAGCGTGCCGAACGGGACCGACATCGCGGGCCAGCCGGTGAGGTTCCAGGCCGGGGTCAGGGGGGAGTAGTTGGAACCGGCCAGCGTGTTGCGCAGCCAGCCCCGCTCGTGCCAGGGGGCCGCCCGGGGGGAGCGGCGGGCCAGGGCCGGGGTGAGCAGCACGTCGTGCTCGGCGAAGAACGGGGCGAGCCGGGCGCGCAGCCGCTCACGGGCGTCGCCCGCCTGCACCCCGCGCAGGAAGCGGCGCCCGATGGCCGCGTGCACCCGGGTCCGCCGGGCCAGCAGGGCGGGGTCCAGGCCGGCCGCGTCCACGGCCGTCCCGGCGGTCCAGTGCCGGATCGCGGTGACACCGATCGACACCGGGTACGGCGGCTCGGCGCGCCGCAGCTCGTGCCCGGTGCCCGCCAGCAGCCCGGCCGCCTCCGTCACCGCGTTCGTATACGGCTTGCTGACGGTCACGCCGACGAGCGGGCTGTGCAGCGAGACGGCGATCTTCCGCGGGGTGCGCTGCCCGGCGCCCGCGAACTCCTTCTCCGCCAGCACCGCGAGCACCAGCCGGGCGTCCGCCACGGTGGTCGCCAGCGGCCCGTTCTCCGACATGCCGAACCAGTCGCCGTTGCCGATCCCGGCCGGCACCACGCCGAACCCCGGCTTGATGGTGACCAGCCCGCAGTTGGCCGCCGGGATCCGCAGCGAGCCCATGCCGTCGTTGCCGAGGGCGATCGGCGCCAGCCCGGCGGCGACCGCAGCCGCGCTGCCGCCCGAGGAGCCGCCCGCGCTGCGCCCGGTGTCCCAGGGGTTGCGGGTGATGCCGTTGATCCCCTCGGTGGTGCCGAAGACACACAGCTCGGGCACGTTCGTCAGCCCGATGACCACCGCGCCCGCCGCCCGCAGCCGTGCCACGGTGACATGGTCCGCGTCTGCGGGCGTGTCCGGCATCGCGGCCGAACCGTCCAGGTGCGCCTCGCCGCGTACCGCCAGGTTGTCCTTCACCGCCAACGGAACCCCGGCGAGGGGGAGTTCGGCGAGGTCGGCGCGGGCCGCGACCTCGTCCGCCTCCGCCAGCGCCGCGTCCGCCCGGACCTTGCGGAACGCGCCGATCCGTCCGTCGAGGCGCGCGATCCGCTCCAGATGCCCGGCGACCACCTCCCGGGGAGTGACCCGCTTCTCGCGTACGGCGGCGGCGATCTCGGTGGCGGTCCGGCCGGCCCAGTTGGTCACGGGCGCTCCTCGGGGTGCGGAAAAGCTGCTTACTCGTCGGTACGAAAGGGCACTCTGCCCCGCCGCGGGCTTCGCGTCGAGAGTTCCCGCACCCGGAGACGGCGACCAGGTGTGCTGCGGGTCGCTCGCCGAGGTCAGCGCTCCGCTCGCAGGTCATCCGACGACTGGCTCAACTCCCGTCCGTGCACGCCCCATTGACAGGCTCATGGGCCCGCTCAATCATCAGACATCCGATGAATGGAGCCGCTCATGAGCATGTCTCCCTACCCAAGACGTCAGGTTCTGGAGGTCGTGGCGGGGGCCGTCGCGGCGGCCTCCCTGCCCCTCGCCGTGCCGACCGAGGCGCACGCCGCGCCGGAGGCGCCCGCCGCCGAGCCGGCCGGTGGGCGAACCGCCGGTGCGGCGGCCGCGTCGTCCTGGGTTCCGGTCCCCGTGCCGATCCCGGTGCCGCTCGACGCCCTGTTCGACAACGACGGCATCGACACCGCCGCGGCCCGGGGCGGTGACTTCGACGGCTCCGGCTACACGTTCCCGGGCGAGGAACTCCCGGCCGGCCGGATCGAGGTCGACGGCGTCCCCTTCGACTTCCCCGCCGCGACGGCGGGCGCCGGGAACAACGTTGTCGCGCTGGGCCAGCGCGTCGACCTTCCGCAGGGCCGCTACCTGTCGGCCGTCTTCCTCACCTCCGGCAGCTACGGCAACGCCGCCGGCACGGCCACCGTCCACTACGCCGACGGCACGACCAGCACCGCGGGTCTGAGCGGCGGCGACTGGTACGCGGTGGGCGGATCGCTGTCGGCGCCGTACCGCTACCAGCCGGACGGCGGCAAGGACGCGCACAGCGTCGGCATCGGCACCTCCGAGGTGTGGATCGACCCGCAGCGCGAGGCCGTCGCCCTCACCCTGCCGGTCACCAACCCGGCCGAGGCGGGCAGGACCGCCCTGCACGTCTTCGCGCTCTCCCTCCAGGCCGTCGCCCAGGGCCGGGCACTGGCCCTGCGCGACACCTGGTCCACCAGCTCCCTGCTCGACGCCTCCGGCGCCCAGAGCGTCGAGGCCACCGTCGTCAACGCGGGCACCGTGGCGATCCTGGCGGGCGACGCGGTGTCCGTGCGCGTCGAGGTCCCCGGCGCCCGCACCGTCGAGCCCGCCCGCATCCGCCGCCTCGACCCCGGCGAACAGGCACGTGTCCACGTCGGCATCCGCAACCGCACGGGCACCGCCCCCGGCACCGCGCAGGACGGCACGGTGAGCGTGCACGGTCGCGGCACACAAGTCGCCGCGAACAAGAGCACGTTGACGCTCGGCACCGCCGACTACCAGCCCACCGAGACCTCGTTGGCCGGCCACCGGGCGCCGTACTGGTTCAACGACGCCAAGTTCGGGATCTTCATCCACTGGGGCGTCTACGCGGTGCCCGCGTGGGCGCCGGTCGGGGTGCAGTACGCCGAGTGGTACTGGGACCAGATGCAGGACCCGAACAACCCGACGTACGCCTATCACCGGGACACCTACGGCGCGGACTTCGCCTACGACGACTTCATCCCGCGCTTCACCGCGGAGAAGTTCGACCCGCGTGCCTGGGTTGAGCTGTTCCGGGACGCCGGTGCCCAGTACCACGTCCTGACCTCCAAGCACCACGAGGGCTTCGCCCTGTGGGACACCAAGGTCTCCGACCGCAACGCGGTGAAGATGGGTCCGAAGCGGGACCTGGTCAAGGAGCTGTTCGAGGCGTCCCGGCGGTACACCCCCGAACTCCACCGCGGCCTCTACTTCTCCATGCCCGAGTGGTTCAACCCCGACAGCCCCTGGATGGGCCACGCCCCGCGCAACCCGTACACCCTGGATCCGCTGCCGTACACCGGATACACCGCGGGCAAGGACTTCGTGCGGGACTACCAGGCCCCGCAGATGCTCGAACTGGTCCACGGCTACGACCCGGAGATCATCTGGTGCGACATCGGCGGCGGCAACGACAGCGTCCATGTCCTCGCCGAGTACTTCAACCACGCCAAGAACCGGGCCCGCCCCGTCGACGTGACCGTCAACGACCGCTCGGGCATCGGCTTCCACGACTTCACCACGCCCGAGTACACGACGTACGCCGACACGGTCGTCGCCAAGTGGGAGGCCAGCCGCGGACTCGACCCGCGCAGCTACGGCTACAACCAGGCGACCCCGGACGGCTCCTACATGACCGCCGAGGAGGTCGTGCACAGCCTCGTCGACATCGTCTCCAAGAACGGCAACTTCCTGCTCGACATCGGCCCGCGCGCCGACGGCACCATCCCGGAGATCATGCAGACCCGGCTGCGCGAGACGGGCGCCTGGCTCGCCGTCAACGGCGAGGCGATCCACGGCACCACGTACTGGTCGCGCATGGCCCAGCTCGGCGACGACCTGCGGTTCACGGTCCGCCCGGACGAGGCCTTCTACATCCACTCCCTGACCCGGCCGGGCGCCAAGCTCACCGTCGAGGCCCCGGTACCGGTCCGCGCCGGCGACAAGGTGACCATGCTCGGTCACGGCCGGCCGCTGACCTGGACCGTCGCCAACGGGGCCCTGGTGATCGACGTGCCCGAGGCGGCCCGCAGGGCGGGACAGCACGTGTGGGTGTTCAAGGTGGAGTGGCATGCGTGAGGTCGGGCAAAGGCTGCTGCGCCTCCTCCGGGCCGCGGCGGCGCTGACCCTGCCGGCGGCCGTACTGGCCCTGCCGACGACGGCACCGACCGCGGCGGTCGCGCAGGAGCAGCAGGCGGCCACGCCGGTCACCGTGCCCGCGCTGACCAACTGGGCTTCGGCGCACGGAAGTTACACGTTCGGTCCCGGCACGCGTCTCGTCATCTCCGACGCGGCCGGGCGCAGGGTCGCCGACACCCTCGCCGGTGACCTCCGCGCGGCCGGACACGGCGTGGTCCCGGTCGCCACGGGCGCCGCCCGCCCCGGCGACATCGTCATCGGCGTCCGCCCGTCGGCCGCGCCCACGCTGGGCGCCGAGGGCTACGCACTCGACTCCGGACGCAGGCTGTCGATCACCGGAGCGACCGAGACCGGCGCCTTCTACGGCACCCGCACCCTGCTCCAGCTGCTCGCCCAGGACGACCGGATCCCGGCCGGGCACACCACCGACGTACCGCGCTACCGCGAGCGGGGCGTCGGCGTCTGCGCCTGCTACATCCACGTCTCCCTGCCCTGGCTGGAGAACCTGGTCCGCGAGATGGCGTACCACAAGCTCAACCAGCTGCTCCTGGAGCTGAAGGTGAAGAGCGAGGCCCATCCCGAAGCCAACACCTGGGGCTACTACACCAAGGACGAGATACGGCAGCTCGTCGCCCTCGGCGACCGCTACCACGTCGAGATCATCCCGGAGATCAACTCCCCGGGCCACATGGACCCGTGGATCGAGAACCGCCCCGACCTCCAGCTCACCGACTCCGACGGTGCCAGGCAGCCCGCCCGCCTGGACGTCACCCAGCAGGCCGCCTTCGACTACTACACGAGCCTGATGGACGAGTACGCCCAGGTCTTCACCGCGAAGTCCTGGCACATGGGCGCCGACGAGTACATGCTCGGTTCCGACTACGCCAAGTACCCGCAGATGCTGAAGTACGCGCAGGACGAGTACGGTCCGAACGCCACCCCGCAGGACGCCTACGTCGACTTCGTCAACCGCGTCCAGGCCTACGCGGCGGGCAAGGGCCGGCACCTGCGCATCTGGAACGACGGCCTCACCGGCGCCAACACCGTCCCCGTGGCCGCCGGGACCACGGTCGAGCACTGGCTGAACGTGGCGGTGAAACCGAGTCAACTGATCGCCCGGGGCTATGCGGTGATGAACGCCTCGTACTCCCTCTACCTCGTGCGCGGCGGCTTCCACAGCGACACCGAGGCGCTGTACGACCAGAGTTGGGACCCGCGCTCCTTCGAGGGCGAGAGACTCGCCTCCGCCGACGGCATCACCGGCGCGAAGATCAGCCTCTGGCCGGACAACGGCAGCGGTGAGACCGAGAACGAGGTGGCCGCCGAACTGTGGCCCGCCCTGCGCCACATCGCCCAGGCCACCTGGGGAGACCCGCACCCCGACGCCACCTACGCGGAGTTCACGGCACGCGGCACGGCCGTCGGGCACGCACCCGGCCTGCGGGACCTGACCGAGGTACCGGTACCGGACGGGACGTACACCTTCCGGGCGGACGGGGTGTCGTACCGGGCGGAGGTCCGCCGCACCGCCGACGGCTACGCGACCCTGCGCGGCGCCGACGGCTGCCTGGAGATCCGGGGCGGCAAGCTCACGCTCAACGCCCCGCTCCAGCCCGGGGTGCAGGCGACCTGGGAGCCGTGCGACGACCAGAACACCTTGCAGCGCTGGGAGTTGGAGCCGACTGCGACCGGCTACCACCTGATCGACGCGATCACCCGTATGGCACTGACCGTGACGGACGACGGCCGGCCGGTCCAGTACCCGCCCGATCAGCGCGCCCCCGCCCTCTGGCACCTCTCCTGACCCGAGGAGTACGCCCATGGATCTCTCAAGACGCGTCTTCGTCACCTCGGCGGCGGTCGTGGCGATGACGGCCGGACTTCCGGCCCTCCCGGCCGCCGCCACCGCGGACACCGACCGGTCCCGGATCCCGGTCAGCCCCGACGACACCGAGGCCGACCTGGTCCGCAAGGCCTCCCAAGTCCGCCCCACCGCACGGCAGATCACCTGGCAGGCCCTGGAACGCACCGCCTTCCTGCACTTCGGTGTCAACACCTTCACCGGCCTGGAGTGGGGCACCGGCGACGAGGACCCGGACGTCTTCCAGCCCACCGGCCTCGACACCGACCAGTGGGCCCGCGCCCTGCGCGAGGGCGGCTTCCGGCTGGCGATCCTCACCGTCAAGCACCACGACGGCTTCGTCCTCTACCCCTCCCGGTACACCGACCACACCGTGGCATCGAGCAGTTGGCAGGGCGGACACGGCGACGTGCTGCGCTCCTTCGCGGACTCCATGCGCCGTTACGGCCTGAAGGCCGGCGTCTACATCTCCCCGGCCGACGAGAACCAGTACCTGCACGGCGTCTACGCCAACGGCAGCGCACGGGCTCCCCGCCTGATCCCGACACCGACGGACGGCGACGACCGTGTCCCGTCCCGCTCCTTCACCCTCGACGCCACCGACTACGGCGCCCACATGCTCAACACCCTCTACGAGGTGCTCACCGAGTACGGCCCGGTCGACGAGGTCTGGTTCGACGGCGCCCAGGGCCACATCCCGCCGGACAAGGTGGAGGACTACGACTGGGACAGCTGGTACACGCTGGTGCGCTCGCTCGCCCCGGACGCGGCGATCGCGGTCACCGGCCCCGACCTGCGCTGGGTCGGCAACGAAGGCGGGCTGGCGCGTGCGGACGAGTGGAGTGTCGTCCCGGTCAAGGAGAACCAGTACGGGCGCACGGACTGGGCGCTGTCCTACGACACCGCCGACGAGGGCAGCCGGACCGCGCTGGTCGCGGCCCGGCCGAAGACCGACTACCTCCAGTGGTGGCCGGCCGAATGCGATGTGTCGGTCCGGGACGGCTGGTTCTACCATCCGGACCAGCAGCCAAAGTCCGTCGACGAGTTGACGGAGATCTACTTCGGCTCGGTCGGCCGCAACGCCGTCCTGCTGCTCAACGTCCCACCGGACACGGACGGGTTGCTGCACGACACGGACGTGACCCGGCTGCGTGAGTTCCGCGACCGGGTGGACCGGGAACTGCCCGAGGACCTGGCGCGGGGTGCGCGCCGGTCGGTGACGCCGGGCGGGGTGACCGTGGACCTGGGCCGGGAGCGGGAGGCGGACCGGGTCCGGCTGGCGGAGGACATCCGGTACGGGCAGCAGGTCGAGGGGTTCGTGGTCGAGGCGTACGCGGCGGGCTCCTGGACCCAGGTGGCCGCGGCCGGGACGGTCGGCGCGAGCAGGATCCTGAGGCTCGCGGAACCGGTACGGGCCCGGCACTGGCGGGTACGGGTCACGGAGGCCCGGGGCGCGGTGCGGTTCGCGGAGTTCGCACTGTTCCGGTCGTCGGTCTAAGCGGTCCTGGTGAAGTCCGCTGCGGAACAGCGCCCCGTAAGGGGCGCGGGGAACTGCGCGACCAGCCCCCACCGGCCCGCGGTGAACGGACTGCATGATCAGCGGAGCGCTCAGGCACGAGCGGGTGCCGTGCTGCCCCGAACCGTCAGCCGGGGCACCGGCACCCGCACCGCGCGTGCGGCACCCCCGTCCAGCAGGGCCGTCAGTTCCCGTGCCGCCGTGCGGCCGAACTCCGTGCTGTCGCGGGAGAGGGCGGAGAGCCAGGGTTTGACCATGCGGCACAGGGCCGAGTCCTCCCAGGAGACGACGGAGACGTCGTCCGGTACCGCGTAGCCGAGTTCGGCCGCCGCCGCGACCCCGGCCACCGCCATCACGTCGTTGTCGTAGATCAGGGCCGTCGGGGGCGGGGTCGCGCGCAGGACGCGGCGGGTGACGGCCGCGCCCTCGGCGTCCGAGTAGTCGGTGGTGACCGAGCTGACCTCGCCCAGGCCGCGCCGGTCGGCCTCGGCGCGCAGGGTGCGGATACGGCGCTGGGTGTGCGCGAGGCCGGGCAGGCCGGCGATGTGGACGATGCGCCGGTGACCAAGACCGGTCAGCTCGTCGACCACCGACGCCATCGCGGCCGCGTCGTCCGCCCACACCGTGGACAGACCCGGGTGCCGGTCGTCGGGTGCGCCGCCGATCACCACGGCGGGCAGGCCCAGTTCGTCGAGCAGGTCGGGGCGCGGGTCGTCGGCCCGCGGGTCCACCATCAGGATTCCGTCGACGCGGTGTTCCGCCCACCAGCGGCGGTAGACCGCACACTCGTCGGCCACGTCCTCCGCCATCTGGAAGAGCAGACCGAGATGGCGTTCGGCGAGCACCTCCTGGATGCCCGAGACCAGTTGGAGGAAGAAGGAGTCCACGCCCAGGGAGTGCGCTGGGCGGGCGAGGACGAAGCCGACCGTGGCCGCGCCCTCCCCGGAGAGGGCGCGGGCGGCCGTGCTGGGCCGCCAGCCGAGCTGCTCGGCCACCCGCTGCACCCGGGCCCTGGTCGTCTCGGAGACCCCCGGGCGGCCGTTGAGCGCGAAGGATACCGCGCTCTCGGAGACTCCGGCGCGGCGCGCGATGTCCTTCATCGTCGGCCGGCGCGCGGGGACGCGTTTCTCCGCCAACTCACTTCCTCATTCGGTCTGGACGGTGATCTGCTAATGCGCTTGAGTCCAAACACCCTAAAGCGTATTAGCGATCGACCGCAATACGCTCGTAACACCTTGCTGAGCAGGGGATTTGGGTCACTAATGACTTTAGCTCCGCTGAATCCATTGACGCGGTGCGGAAACGGCGTGCAAGGTCTGCCGCGGCACCTTCGGCCCACCCCGCTGCAAAGGAGCAACGGACCATGCGTATCTCCCGCAGAGCCTTCGCCCTCGCCGCTGCCGCCGTCCTCGCCCTGCCGCTGAGCGCCTGCGGTTCCGGCGGGGACGACGGCGGTTCCACCGACGCCTCGGGAAAGGTCGAGGGCGACATCACCTTCCAGACCTGGAACCTGCGCGCCAACTTCAAGTCGTACTTCGACGGCCTGGTCTCCGACTTCGAGAAGAAGTACCCGGGCACCCATGTGAAGTGGATCGACCAGCCGGCCGAGGGCTACGCCGACAAGATCAGCGCGGACGCGGCCGGCGGCACGCTTCCCGACGTCGTCAACGTCTCCCCGGACCTGGTCGCCCCGCTCGCCAAGGCGGGCCTCGCGCTCGACCTCGACAAGGCCGCGAGCAAGTACAAGCCCGAGTATCTGGCGGGGGCCTGGGCCAGCCACCGGATACCGGGGACGAGCGGGACGTACGCCTTCCCCTGGTACCTGAACACCGGACCGCTGTTCTACAACAGGACCCTGTTCAGGCAGGCCGGGCTCGACCCCGACCAGCCGCCGAAGACGTACGACGAACTCTTCTCCGACGCCCTGAAGATGGCGCAGCAGAGCGAGGGCAAGGTCGCCACCCTCGCCAACGTGCCGACCATCGAGGACTTCGGGCGGTACGGCTCGCAGCTGATGAACAAGGCCGGGACCGGGTTCGCCTTCAACGACGCCAAGGGGGTCGAACTGCTGACCAAGTACAAGGAGTTGTACGACGCCAAGGCACTCGACCCGCAGGCGCTGACCGCCACCCCCGAGTCCACCGGCAAGAAGTTCCTCACCGGGGCCGTCGCCATGAACCCCGGCAGCGCCCTCGACCTCGACAACTTCAAGAAGCAGGCGCCGAACCTGTACAAGAACATCGGCATCACCGACCAGATCACCAGCACCGGGCACGTCAACATGTACGTGATGGGCGTGATGGTCAACTCGAAGACAAAGCACACGGCGGCCGCCGTCGCCTTCGCGCACTTCGTGACCGACGCACAGAACCAGATGTCCTTCGCCAAGAAGGTCGCCATCTTCCCGAGCACCGCCGGCTCTCTCGACGACCCGTACTTCACCAAGGAGGACGGCACCGACGAGACCCGGGTGCGCATCGCCGCCGCCAAGTCGCTGAAGAACGCGGTCAACTACACGCCGGTGCTGTTCAGCGACCAGATGAAGACCGCGCTGCGCAACGAGGTCGCCAAGACGCTGCAGGGCAAGGAGAGTCCCAAGGCGGCCCTCGACAACGCTGTCAAGGCCTGCGACCGGCTGCTCCAGCAGGAGGGCTGAGGACCCGATGGCCGGCGTGTCTCGCGTGCGGCGCCAACTGCCCACCAGCCCCTGGCTGTTCGCCGCCCCCGGGCTGCTGGTCGTCGGTGCCTTCGTGCTCTACCCGTTCGTCTCGACGGTGGTCAACTCCTTCACGGACCGCCGCACCCTGATCCCGGGCCGCTTCGTCGGCCTCGCCAACTTCCGCGAACTGATCCACGACGACATGTTCTGGACCGGCCTGCGCAACAGCACCCTCTACATCGCCGGGGTGGTGCCAGCCCTTGTCGTCCTGCCCCTGCTGCTCGCCCTGCTGGTGCAGAAGAACATCCCGGGCATCACCTTCTTCCGGTCCGCCTTCTACACCCCGGTCGTCGCCTCGATCGTCGTGGTGGGGCTCATCTGGGTGTGGCTCCTGGACGAACGCGGCCTGGTCAACTCGCTGCTGGAGGCCGTCGGGATCGGCCGGGTCGGCTTCCTCAGCGACCAGTGGCTGCTCCTGCTGAGCGCGATGGCGGTGACGGTCTGGAAGGGCCTCGGCTACTACATGATCATCTATCTGGCGGCGCTCGCCGACGTCCCGCGCGAGCTGCACGAGGCCGCCGCCGTGGACGGTGCCGGAGCGGTCCGCCGGTTCCTCACCGTCACCGTCCCCGCCGTACGCTCCACGATGGTCCTGGTCGCCGCGCTCTCCTCGGTCGCCGCCTTCAAGACGTTCTCCGAGGTCTACCTGCTGGCAGGCCCGGACGGCGGCCCGGCCGGCGAGGACACCACCCTCGTCATGCTCGTCCAGCAGACCGGCACCGGTCTCACCGGCCGCGTCGGCTACGCCTCGGCGCTCTCCGTCGTCGTCTTCGTCGTCACCGTCGCGCTGATGCTCCTCGTGCTGCGCGCCGACCGCAGGGAGCGCCCGTGAGCACCACCCCGCCCGCGCGCGCGGCCAAGGAGTCCCGCTTCACCGACGAACACGGGCGCCGCATCCGGATCGGCGAACTGGTGTTGCGCTACGCCCTGTTGCTGCTCGTCCTCGCGGTCACCGTCGGGCCGTTCCTGTGGCAGCTGTCCACCTCGCTCAAGGGCCCGACCGAAGACATCTTCAGCTCACCGCCCAGCTTCCTGCCGGCACACCCCACCCTGCACAACTACCGGCGGGTCGCCGACACCATCCCCGTCTGGGACTACGCCCTCAACTCCCTGAAGGTCGCGAGCGCGAGCGTGGTGACCAACTGCGTCGGCTCCGCACTCGCCGGCTACGCCCTGGCCCGGCTGCGCTACCGCGGCCGCCGGATCGCCACCCTCGTGTTCATCCTCGCGATGCTCGTGCCGGTGGAGGGCATCATCATCGCCCAGTTCACCACGATGCGTGAACTCGGCCTCAACAACACCCTGATCGGCGTCGTCCTGCCCGGCTCGATCGGCGCCATGAACGTGCTGCTGATGCGCAACGCCTTCCTCAACCTGCCCTACGAGATCGAGGAGGCGGCCTACGTCGACGGCGCCAACGCCTGGCAGCGGTTCCTGCGGATCGCGCTGCCGTCGGTGCGGGGCACGCTCGCCGTCGTCGCGATCTTCGCCTTCATGGGCGCCTGGGACGACTTCCTGTGGCCGCTCATCGTGCTCAGCGACCCCTCCAGGTTCACCCTCACCATCGGCCTCAACTACCTGCACGGCACCTTCACCAACGACGAACGGCTCGTCGCCGCCGGCACCGTGATCGCCGTGGCCCCGCTCATCGCCCTGTTCGCCTGCCTCCAGCGGTACTTCTTCCGCGGGGTCGGCGAAGGCGCCGTCAAGGGCTGAACACCCCGTTCCCGCAAGGAGACCGCATGCCTGAGGCCGTGCGCTTCGGCGTCAACTACACCCCCAGCGAAGGGTGGTTCCACCACTGGCTCGACTTCGACCTCGACTCGGTACGCGCCGACCTCGACTCGATCGCCGCGCTCGGCCTGGACCACATCCGGGTCTTCCCGCTGTGGCCCTACTTCCAGCCCGACCGCACCCTGATCCGCCCGCGCGCGGTCGAGCAGCTCCTCGCCCTCGCCGACGCGGCCGCCGAGCGCGGTCTGGACGTCAACGTCGACGGTCTGCAGGGGCACCTGAGCAGCTTCGACTTCCTGCCCGCCTGGACCCGTACCTGGCACCGGCGCAACCTCTTCACCGACCCGCAGGTCGTCGAGGGCGAGGCCGCCTATCTGCGCACCCTCGCCGCGGCCCTCGCGGACCGGCCCAACTTCATCGGGATGACGGTCGGCAACGAGGTCAACCAGTTCGCCGCAGGACCGCATCCCGATCCGGACCGCATCAGCGCGGCGGAGGCGGAGCAGTGGCTCGGACGGCTGCTGGCGGCCTGCGCCGAGGGCGCCCCCGGCGGGCTGCACCTGCACGCCTCCTACGACGCCGCCTGGTACCAGGACGACCAGCCCTTCACCCCCGCCCACTCGGCCCGCCTCGGCGACGTCACCGCCGTGCACTCCTGGGTGTTCAACGGCACCGCCCAGCGGCACGGCCGCACCGCTCTGCAGACCGAGCAACATGCCGCGTACCTGGTGGAGTTGAGCAAGGCCTGGGCCGAGGACGCGCACCGGCCCGTCTGGCTCCAGGAGGTGGGCGCGCCCGCGCCGCTGATCCCCGCCGAGCACGCGGCGGCCTTCGCCGAGGCGACGATCACCGCCGTACTGGACTGCCCCGACCTGTGGGGCATCACCTGGTGGTGTTCCCACGACGTCAGCCGGAGCCTCGCCGACTTCCCCGAACTCGAATATGGTCTAGGCCTGTTGACCAACGACCGCAAGCCCAAGGACATCGCCCACGTCCTCGCGGCGGCCGAGCCGAGGGCGGCGCGGACCCGCGGCACGGCGCTCGTCGTGCCCTCCGAACCGGCCCTGCGCTCCCGGTGCGCGCCCGGCGGACCCGTCTTCGACGCCTGGTTCCGGCTCGCCGCCGACGGCGCCCGCCCCACCACCGTCCTCGACGCGCGCGCGACCGACCGGGAGCATCTCGTCGCGCGCGGCATCACCGAAGTCGTCACTCCCGACCAGGTTCTCCCCACCCCACAAGGAGGCACCCGCTCGTGAACCCCAGCAGACGCACCGTCCTCATCGCCGCCGCCGCGGCGGCCTTCTTACCCACCCCCGCCATGGCCGCCACCTCGAAGGCCACCGCGGCCGCCACCACGGCCACCCCGCCGTACGCGTCCTACTTCTACCCGGACTCGTTCCCCTCCGGCAGCCCGGGCACCGGGATCACCTGGCGCAGTCTGAAGACCTGGACGGCGGCCGGCGACACCGACCTCGCCTTCAACGCCGCCTCCGTCCCGCTCGCCGCCCGTTTCACCCCGACCCCCGCCAACACCACCGCCCGCTCCGGGCAGGCCCGCATCCAGTCGCTGGTGTCCTTCGGGCCCACGTCCAGCAACCCGTCCCAGGGCTCGGCCACCGCCGACTACTACGCCCTCACCCACTGGGCGTACCTCGACGAGCTGGTCTTCTGGGGCGGTTCGGCGGGAGAGGGGCTGATCCTCGCCCCGAACGCGCCGATCGTCGACGCGGCCCACCGGCACGGCGTGCCCGTCCTCGGCAACATCTTCCTGCCGCCCACCGCCTACGGCGGCCAGCTCCAGTGGACCCGCGACCTGGTCCAGACGGACACCACCGGGCACTACCCCCTTGCGGCCCAGCTCGTCGCCCTCGCCGCCGCCTACGGCTTCGACGGCTGGTTCGTGAACGCCGAGACCAGCGGCGGCAACACCGCCCTCGGCACCGCCATGCTCGGCTTCGTCACCGAGCTCAAGTCCCTTGCGGCAGCCCGGGGACAGCGGGTCACCTGGTACGACGCGATGACCGTCAACGGCACGGTCAGCTGGCAGGGCGCGCTGAACAGCCAGAACCAGTCGTTCTTCCAGGCCGCCGACGACATGTTCGTCGACTTCCGGTGGAGCACCTCGACACTCGCCTCGTCGGGCACGAACGCCGTCCAGCTCGGCCGCAGCCGCTACGAGCTGTGGGCCGGGGTCGACGTCGAGTCCAACGGCTCCAACACCTCCGTGAACTGGAACGCGATGGTGCCCAGCAGCTCTGCGCACATCACGTCCATCGGCTTCTACCGGCCCGAGTGGACCCGCAACCACCTGCCCGCGAGCCGTACCCCCGGCGACTTCCACGCCGCCGACGACCGGTTCTGGACCGGGCGGTCACTCGACCCGTCCCTGCCCGACAGCACGGATCCCTGGCGGGCACCGGCCGTGTCGGTGGCGGACCGGTCGACGGTGACGGCGGTGCCGTTCGCGAGCGTTTTCAACACCGGGCACGGACTGCGCTGGTACGAGGACGGCGAGGTCACCTCGGACGCGCCCTGGAACCACCTCGGCCTGCAGGACCGGCTGCCGTCGCGGCGCTGGGCGGTCCGGACGGCGGGCACCAGGCCGGCCGTGACCTTCGACTTCGCGGACGCCTGGCGGGGCGGCAGCAGCGTGCTGGTGAACGGCGCGCTGGACCAGGCGGTGGTCCTGGACCTCTACGCGACCCAGCTCCCGATCACGGCACAGACGGGTGTCGAGCTGACCTGCCGGACCGACTCTGGAGGCGTGGACGTCGAGCTGGCCATCGCCACCGCCGAGCCGGGCAGCGCCGGTGCCGCACCGCCGTACACCTATCTGCCGGTGGAGTCGGGCGACGGCTGGTTTACCGCGACCGTGCCGCTGACCGGTCTCTCCGGCACCGTGCACGCCCTCGGTGTCCGCCTCACCGCGACCGACGGACCCGTCCAGTGGCGGCTCGGCGCGATCGCCGTACGGGAGGCGCCGAGCACCCCCGTCGCTCCCGCCGCCGCGCAGGTCACCGCGGCCGACGGCGGCAGCCTGCGGCTCGCCTGGGACGCCGCGCCCGGCGACGTACGGCACTACACCCTGCACCGGCTGCTGGCGGACGGCACCCGGCGCTTCCTCGGCGCCACCGGCCAGCGGGCCTATTTCCTGACCGGTCTCCAGCCGGAGCAGGGCGAGGCCACGGCACGGTTCGAAGTGCGTGCCGTAGGGGAGCTGTACACCTCGTCGGATCCCGTGACCGTCACGCACACCTGGTAACCGGTAACCAACAAACGGAGCACCCCACATGCATGACGACCGCAGCCTGGTCGAAGCCCGCCTCCGGCGCGTCCTCGACGAGCGCATCCGTCCCGCCGTGTACCCCGAGTCCGTGCCGCTCGACGTCGCGGTGTGGCACGCGCCCGGCGAGCCCGTGCCGGTCGCCGAGGGACTCGCGGCCGAGCCCGAGCCGATCGCGGTGGGCGCAAGGTGGGGTGCTCCCTGGGGCACCAGCTGGTTCCGGGTCACCGGGACCGTCCCCGAGGAGTGGGCCGGGCGGACCGTGGAGGCCCTGCTCGACCTCGGCTTCGACGAGAACATGCCCGGCTTCCAGTGCGAGGGTCTTGTCTACCGGCCCGACGGCACCCCGGTGAAGGGCCTCAACCCGCGCAACCAGTGGGTCCGCGTCGGCGCCCCCGCGGCGGGCGGCGAGGAGGTACGGCTGCACGTGGAGGCCGCCTCCAACCCCGTGATCCTCGACTACCACCCCTTCCGGCTCACCTGGCTCGGTGACAAGGACACCGCCGGGCACGAGCCGCAGTACACGCTCACTCGGATGGACCTCGCCGTCTTCGACGAGACCGTGTGGCAGCTCGTCATCGACCTGGAGGTGCTCGGCGAGCTGATGGCCGAACTGCCGGCCGACGCACAGCGCCGGTACGAGATCCTGCGCGCGGTCGAGCGGGCCCTGGACGCCGTCGACCTCCAGGACGTGAACGGCACCGCGGAACGGGCCCGTTCGTGTCTCGCAGAGGTCCTCGCCGTCCCCGCCGCGCCCTCCGCGCACCGGATCACCGCGGTCGGGCACGCGCACATCGACTCGGCGTGGCTGTGGCCGCTGCGCGAGACGGTCCGCAAGGTGGCCCGCACCACCGCCAACATGACCGCCCTCATCGAGGACGAGCCCGACTTCGTGTTCGCCATGTCCCAGGCCCAGCAGTGGGCGTGGGTCAAGGAGCACCGGCCCGAGGTGTGGGCGAAGGTGAAGAAGGCGGTCGCGGAGGGGCGGTTCGTGCCGGCCGGCGGGATGTGGGTGGAGTCGGACACCAACATGCCGGGCTCGGAGGCGATGGCCCGTCAGTTCGTGCACGGCAAGCGGTTCTTCCTGGACGAGTTCGGCATCGAGAACGACGAGGCCTGGCTGCCGGACACCTTCGGTTTCGCCGCCGGGCTCCCGCAGATCATCAGGGCGGCCGGCTCGACACGGCTCCTCACCCAGAAGATCTCCTGGTCCCAGACGAACAGGTTCCCGCACCACACCTTCCACTGGGAGGGCATCGACGGCACCCGCATCTTCACCCACTTCCCGCCCGTCGACACCTACAACTGCTCCATGAAGGGCAGCGAACTCGCCCACGCGGCCCGCAACTTCAAGGACAAGGGCCGCGCCCGGCACTCCCTCGCGCCGACCGGCTGGGGTGACGGAGGCGGCGGCACGACCCGCGAGATGGTCGCCAAGGCGGCCCGGGTACGGGACCTGGAAGGCTCGCCTGCCGTCGTCTGGGAGACGCCCGCCGGCTTCTTCGCCAAGGCCGAGGCCGAATATCCGGACCCGCCCGTCTGGGTGGGCGAGCTCTACCTCGAACTGCACCGTGCGACCCTCACCAGCCAGGCGAAGACCAAACAGGGCAACCGGCACAGCGAACACCTCCTGAGAGAGGCCGAGCTGTGGGCCGCGACGGCTGCCGTGCGCACCGGATTCCCGTACCCCTACGAGGACTTGGACCGGATCTGGAAGACGGTCCTGCTCCACCAGTTCCACGACATCCTGCCCGGCTCGTCGATCGCCTGGGTGCACCGGGAGGCCAGGGCGACGTACCAGCGGATCGCCGCCGAACTCGACGGGATCATCGGCGCGGCCCAGCGCGCACTGGCGGGGGAGGGCGACCGGCCGCTGCTGTTCAACGCGGCGCCGCACGGCCGGGGCGGCGTCCCCGCCGGGGGAGCGGGGCCGGAACAGCCGTCCGGAGAGGTGACGGTCTCGGACCGGCCCGACGGCGGACACGTCCTCGCCAACGGCCTCCTGCGCATCGAGATCGACGCCCGGGGTCTCGTCGTGTCCGCCTACGACCTCGACGCCGACCGCGAGACCATCGCCCCCGGCACGGCCGCCAACCTGCTCCAGCTCCACCCGGACTTCCCCAACATGTGGGACGCCTGGGACGTCGACGCCTTCTACCGCAACGCGGTCACCGACCTCACGGACACCGACGAGCTGACAGCCGGCGCGGACGGCCGGTCCGTCCGGGTCGTACGGTCCTTCGGCTCCTCCCGGGTCACCCAGGTGCTGTCGCTGCCGCCCGGGGAGCGCCGCCTGCTGATCGACACGGAGGTCGACTGGCACGAGACGGAGAAGTTCCTGAAGCTGGCGTTCCCGCTCGACCTGCACGCCGAACGGTACGCGTCCGAGACCCAGTTCGGGCACTTCCACCGCCCGACCCACACCAACACCTCCTGGGAGGCCGCCAAGTTCGAGGCCTGCAACCACCGCTTCGTCCAACTGGAGGAACCGGGCTGGGGCGTGGCGGTCGTCAACGACTCGACGTACGGCCACGACGTGACCCGCAGCGTCCGCACGGACGGCGACCGGGGTACGACGACCACGGTCCGCGTCTCACTGCTGCGCGCGCCCCGCTTCCCGGACCCGGAGACCGACCAGGGCATCCACCGCTTCAGGCATGCACTGGTGCCGGGCGCGGGCATCGCGGACGCGGTACGCGAGGGCTGGCGGATCAACCTGCCGGAGCGGACGGTCACCGGCGCCCACGAGGTCGCTCCGCTGGTGACGGTCGACAACGACGCGGTCGTCGTCACCGCGGTGAAGCTGGCCGACGACGGCAGCGGGGACCTCGTGGTCCGGCTCCACGAGGCCCACGGCGGCCGGGCACGCGCCACGCTGACGGCGGGGTTCGAGGTGGCGGACGTCACGGTGACCGACCTGCTGGAGCGAGTGCTGCCGGACGTGCCGGAGTACACGGGCAACGACGTCGAGCTGCGCCTTCGTCCGTTCGAGTTGAGGACACTGCGCTTCACCAGGGTGTGAGCGGTGCCCCGTCGCAGCATCGCCGGGCCACATGCCGTCCGGGGACTTTTGCATCACGGGGACCGCGGGGGCACCGGCGCGGCCGGTACGGAGTCCTGCACGACGGCGATGGGCCGGACGGTGCCGTCGCGCAGGACCCGGACACGGGCGCGGCGGCTCGCCTCGTAGGCATGGCGGTGGGCCTGGGGAAAATGCATGCTGTCGAGGTCACCGCCGGGCAGGAAGCGGATCAGCCAGGCGACGGACTCGGGACCTTCGGTGGCCGCCGCGGTCGCCGTCAGGAGCTTCTCGTAGTCATTGCGGAGGTTGCCGAAGCCGGCGCTCGGGGTGCTCTGGAAGTACCGGAAGACCGCCTGGGTCCGTGACGGCGGGACGTCATTCGGGACTTCGTACGTGTTGAGGTGCTCGCCGCTGCTGAGCCGGCGCAGGCAGTCGTCCACCTCGTCCTCCCGGGAGAAGGCGTAGAGCCAGTCCCGTGCCTTCACCCCGTCGGTGCCCGGCAGCCCCGCCCTGGCGCGCAGCTCCTCCACGATGCCCGTGACGCCGTAGGGCGCCAGTATCGAGACCAGCCGGTGCGGGGCGGAGACGGACTCGTCCATGTCGTCCTGGATGTTCCAGCGGTCCAGGAGCACCACCTCGCCGTTGACGATCGCCGTACGGATGACATCCAGCCCCACCGGTACTCCCCACGCGGCCAGGGTCGCCGAGGCGGCCACCCTGATGCTCACGTCGGCGTGGCGGACGAGCCCGTCGAGTTCCTCGGGGTCTCCGGGGCTCTCGTCCAGGCACTCGAGCGCCAGGCAGCGGGCCTGGACCGTCACGGTGTGGTCCCGGACGAGGGCAAGCAGTTCTTCGCGCGGTGCGCGGCCGTGGCCCGCGGCGACATGGTCGCGTACGGCCGTCAGCAGAGCGGTGCCGCTGCCCATGGACCGGAAACGGTCGAGCAGCATCCGTACCCCGGCCTCACCTGCCGCGTCCAGGTATGCCCCGGCCACGTCCTCGTGATCGAGCGGCCGCTGGAGGAGCTCCAACAGCCGTTCGGCAGTGCCGGGCTCCCGGGTGTTCTTCAGCGCGTCCCGCACGGCCGCCGCGACGACCTCGAACCACTGGAGGCCCACATGCCTCTCCAGCGCCCTCAGGGAGACGTCCGCGGGAGCGCCCGCCTGGCCCAGTGCGCGCACGACGAGCGCGATTTCCTGGGCCCCCCACCAGGTGCCGCGTCCGGACCCGTCACCCACATACGTGAGCCGCCGGTCCAGCTCGGTGTGGAGCGCGGGGACTGCGGCCTCTACCCGTAGCGTGCCCAGAGCGGTGATCAGCGCCTCGCGCAGGTAGTGGACGGAGTCGACCCCGCCCAGTGAGAACGCGCCCAGCAGCCGCTCACCCACCCGTCGGCCGCCGTGCGCCTCCAGTGCCTGGATCAGCGCGAGCCGGGCCTCGCCGTCACGTTGGTCGTCGCAGATGTACGCGACGACCTCGTCCAGTTGCTCGTCCGACCGTGCGACCCCGACCAGCGCCTCGGCCGCACGGCGTTTCTCGTCCAGGTGCAGGGAACTGCCCAGCAGATCCCAGACCGTGGCCACGATCTCCCGCCGCAACGCCACGTCGGCCACCCTGGGGCTCCCCGTCAGACAGCGGGCCGCCAGCAGCAGGTCGGTGTGGAAGAGGTCGTCATCGGGTAGGACGAGAAGCCCGGAGTCGTCGGTACGCGGCTCGTCCGGCCCCAGTTGCAGCAGCCCCGCCAGCAGCGGAGACGCGTCCGGCAGCACCCCTGCCAGCAGCAGGATCACCTCCTCCCACCACGGGTCGTACCGTGCTGTCACCGCCTGCCGAACCCCCTCCGCACCCCGCTCCAGCAGAGCGGCCGCGGTGAAGTGCTCCTGGAGCGTGAGGTGCAGGAAGCCGTACCAGCCGTGCGCCTGCGGCTTGAGCAGACCGTACTGCGCGGCGATCTCGTCGAGGATCGAGCGGCTGTCCTCCGGGGCGAGATCGATCGTCGGCAGAAAGCGGGCGATCTGGTCGAGAAGGTCGTCCTCGGGGAAGTAGCGCAGTCCACGCTGGTGGTAGTGCCGGGCGATCTCCTTCAGCAGATCCTGTTTGCGGTCGGTGGTGAAGCGGCTGTAGCGCGAGATCTTGCGGTGGGCGTCCCACTCGCGGAGCAGGACCTCCACACACCGCTGGTACAACGCCGCCCGCCGTTCGGGGAGTTCGAGATCCCGTTCGTAGACGATCGCGATCAGGCTGAGCAGCAGCGGATTGGCGGCCAGGGTCTGCAGCCGGCCGTTCGCCGACAGGGCGCGGACCAGGCCTGCGCGACGACGGTCGTCCGGGCCGAACCAGTTGGAGACGAACGTCTCGATCTGCGGCCACTCGAAGTCCAGTGCCTCCAGTACCTGGAACTGGGGCAGCCCGCCCCGCCAGCCCTGTCGGCGGCATGTCGCGGCGATCGGCGCTCGGGGGAACCGCGTTGCCAGCCGGGCGAGTTCGGCGGTGACCCGGCGATAGGCGCTCTCCGCCTCCCATGCGCTCTCTCCGCCCAGTACCTCGTCCAGGCCGTCCAGCAGCAACGCCGCGCTGCCGTCGGTGAGTTTCTCCACGATGTAGTCGCGGGCGTCCTCGAAGCCGTACTGGTCCGCCCAGTGTTCGGCCAGGTGGTCGAGCAACGACTCGTGCCCGCTCTCGATGAACCGGAACAGCTCGACGTAGGCCGGGAGCACGGGCAGCGACTCGTGCTCCGACTGGGTGGCCATGCGCAGAGCCAGGTGTCGCAGCATCGTCGTCTTGCCGGCGCCCGGGTCACCCACGACCACGATGCGGCGGTAACGCTGGAGGGCGTCCACGGGTGCGTAGCTGTGGACGGCGGCCTGGGTCTCCGCCGCCGCCCTGGCCTCGGCACGCTCCGCCTCCGTACGCCAGCTCCGGCGCTCCGCGTCCGGCCGGTGGGCCTGCCGCTCCACCTCGTCGGCGGACAGGAACCGCAACGGCTGCTGTTCCTGCACCCCTACCTGTACGTACAGTCGCTCCAGCCGCAAGGGCCGCGACATGTCCAGGATCCGCAGGGTCGACAGTTCCTGCACCAGCCGACCGCAGTACGCCGCCGCCCCCGCCTCCAGACTGGAGCGCCGGGCCGCCACTCGCCGGGCGGCCTGCTCCTGCTCCTGTTCCTCCTCCCGGGCGGCCCGTCGGCGCTCCCGCTCCGTCTGCTGCCGCTCGTGCTCCCACTCCTGCTCTTTCAACCGCATCTGGGCGGCTGTCTCCAGCCGGATCTTCTCCCGTTCCAGGCCCTGGACGCGCTGCACCTGCCACAGTGCCACCGCCGCGGCGATCATCGCGGCCAGCAGCCCGCCCAGTGCGGTGACGACGGACGCGCTGTCCAGCGCAAGGTGCTCACCCGACAGCGACACAGGCCCCCGCCCCTCTGTACGATCCCTGTCGATTGTGGCAGCCCGCCCAGCTGATGAAACCCCTTTGTCCCTATGTCAGTTGTGGACTTCTCCCAGAACAGGCCCACGGTGTCGGTGAACCTGCCGGTACTACGTGCCCACCTGGGTCCGCAGCCACTGCTCCACCTCGCCCACATGCGCGGCCGCCGCGGCCCTCGCCGCCTCCGGGTCCCGGGCGACCAGGGCCCGGTGGATCGCCGCATGCTCCCGGCGCGTCCGGGCGAACGCCCCCTCCTCCTCGTACCCGCGCCACACCCTGGCCCGGAAGGTCCGGGACGACAACCCTTCCAGGATCGCGGCCATCGTGTCGTTCCCCGCGGCGCCCGCGATCACCCGATGGAACGCGAGGTCGTGCGCGAGGATCTCCTCGGGATCGTCCGTCGCGTTCATGGCCGTGAGGTGCTTCTCCACCTCGGCCAGCTGGTCGGGCGTGATCCGCGCCGCGGCCAGGGCCGTCGCCGTCGACTCCAGTACCCGCCGCACCTCCAGCAGCTCCACCAGCTGCGGCCCGCGTGACAGATCGGCGACCACGCCGAACGTCTCCAGCAGGTCTCCCGCCTCCAGCTGGGTGACGTAGATGCCGGAGCCGTGCCGGGCCTCCAGGACGCCCAGGACCGTCAGCGCGCGGATCGCCTCGCGCATGGAGCTGCGGGACATGCCCAGCTGGGCGGCGAGGTCCCGTTCCGTCGGCAGTCGCTGCCCCGGCTCCAGCCGGCCCTCCGCGATCATCGCCTTGATCCGCTCGATGGCGCGCTGCGTCACCGTGCCCTTCTGCGGAGCACCAACGCCGTTCTCTGCTTCCCCGGTGTCCGCCACGCCACTCCTCCTGTCGCCGGTGCGCCGAAGTCTAACCAGCGAGGTGGTCGGACCACTATGGCTCGTTCGACGGCTCATCGACGGAAAATTAGCGTCTGCGGGGTGTTGAATCCGCCGAGTGGTCTGATAAGTATGCGGTCATCTGCTCGAACACGCTCGATGAGGAGCTGCCAAGATGCCCGGCAGAACACTGAGGAAGCGGAACAGGTCCCGGATCACCGGTGCGACGGCCCTGGCCGTCGGCGCCTCGCTCGTGCTCGCCGCCTGCGGCAGCACGAACGACACCGGCAGCGGCAGCGCCGGAGGCGGTGGCACCGGCAAGGTCGGGGTGATCCTGCCCCTGCTGACCTCGCCGTTCTGGCAGTCGTACAACGACTACGTGCCCAAGATGGCGAAGTCCGAGGGCGTGGACGCGCTGAAGACGGTCAACTCGAACAGCGACCCCTCGCAGCAGATCACCGACATCAACAACGAGCTCAACCAGGGTGTGAAGGGTCTCGTCGTCGCGCCGCTCGACAGCGCTGCCATCGAGGCCGGACTCGACCAGGCCGAGCGCAAGGGCGTGCCGGTGGTCGCCGTGGACGTGGCGCCCGACAAGGGCAAGGTCGCCATGGTGGTGCGCGCCGACAACGTCGCCTACGGCACCAAGGCCTGCGACTACCTCGGCCAGCACGTCACCAGCGGCAAGGTCGTGCAGATCATGGGCGACCTGGCCTCGGTCAACGGCCGGGACCGCTCCGAGGCGTTCCGCTCCTGCGTGAAGAAGAAGTACCCGAAGCTCAAGGTCCTGGAGATCCCCGCCAAGTGGGAGTCCGACACGGCCGCCTCCCAGCTGAGCACCCTCCTCAACGCCAACCCCGACATCAAGGGCATCTACATGCAGGCCGGCGGCGTCTACCTCGCCCCGACCCTGCAGACCCTGAAGTCCAAGGGCATGCTCAAGACGGCCGGGCAGAGCGGGCACATAGTGATCGTCTCCAACGACGGCATACCGCAGGAGTTCGACGCCATCCGCAAGGGCCAGATCGACGCGACCGTCTCCCAGCCCGCCGACGCCTACGCCAAGTACGGCATGTACTACATCAAGGCGGCGATGGAGGGGAAGACGTTCAAGCCCGGTCCGACCGACCACGACTCCACGATCGTCAAGCTGTCCAGCGGGATCCTGGAGGACCAGCTCCCGGCACCGCTGGTCACCAAGGACAACGTGGACGACCCGAAGCTGTGGGGCAACACGGTCAAATGATCACGCCACTCGTTGAGGCCCGGGACATCGTCAAGCGGTACGGCCCCACCGTCGCCCTCGCCGACGGCCGGCTCACCGTCCTGCCGGGCGAGTCCCATGCCCTCGTCGGCCGCAACGGCGCCGGCAAGTCCACCCTGGTCAACGTCCTCACCGGCCTCCAGGCCCCGGACGAGGGCACGGTCCGTTTCGACGGCGAACCCGCGCCCCCGCCGGCCGACCGGGACGCCTGGCGGCGCAGGGTCGCCTGCGTCTACCAGAAGCCCACGGTCGTACCGGAGCTGACGGTCGCCGAGAACCTCTTCATCAACCGGCAGCCCCTGCACCGGGGTTTCATCAGCTGGCGGCGACTGCGGAGCGAGGCGGCTGCCCTCCTCGACACCTGGGACGTCCATGTCGACCCCGAGGCGCGCACCGCCGACCTCAAGGTCGAGGACCGTCAAATGGTCGAGATCGCACGGGCGTTGAGCTTCGGCGCCCGGTTCATCGTCCTCGACGAACCGACCGCCCAGCTCGACAACCGGGAGATCGAGCGGCTGTTCAGCCGGATGCGGGCGCTCCAGGACTCGGGCGTGACCTTCCTGTTCATCTCGCACCACCTCCAGGAGGTGTACGAGGTCTGCCAGACCGTCACCGTGCTCCGCGACGCCCGCTGGATCATCACCGCCCCCGTCGCCGACCTGCCCAGGGCCGCCCTGGTGGAGGCGATGGCGGGGGAGGCGGTGACCCGCCAGGAGCAGCGGCCGCGGGACGCGGTGGCCACCGAGGCGCCCGTCGTCCTCAGCACCAGTGGGCTGACGTCGGAGTCGTACGACCGTATCGACCTCACCGTCCGCAGCGGCGAGGTCGTCGGCCTCGCCGGTACCAGCGGCAGCGGAAAGATCGAGCTCGCCGAGACCATCGCCGGGCTGCGCACTCCGACGGGCGGGACCGCACAACTGCAGCAGGAACAGCTGCCGTTCGGTGATGTGCGGGCCGCGCTGCAGGCCGGTGTCGGCTTCGTGCCCCGCGACCGGCACGACCAGGGACTCGTCCCCGGCATGAGCATCGGCGACAACGCCACCATGACCGTGCTTGACCGGCTCGGCCGCGGCGGGTTCGTCGGCGCCGACCGCAAGCGCCGCTTCGCCACCGGGCTCATCGAGCGCCTCGACATCCACGCCGAGGGCCCCGAACAGCCCGTCTCCGACCTGTCCGGCGGCAATGCGCAGAAGGTCGTCATGGCCCGCGCGCTCGCCTCCGACCCCCGGCTGCTCGTCCTGGTCAACCCCACCGCGGGCGTCGACGTGAAGTCCAAGGAGTCGCTGCTGGCCCGCGTGGACAGCGCCCGTGAGGACGGCACCGCCGTGCTGGTCGTCTCCGACGAACTCGACGACCTGCGCCGCTGCGACCGAGTCCTCGTTCTCTTCCACGGCCGGATCGTCGCCGAACACCCGGCCGGCTGGCACGACCACGAGCTGATCGCCTCCATAGAAGGAGTGGACTCCATGCCCGAAGGAGTGGACCATGGCTGAGACCAAGGCCCCGGTGTTCACCCCGGTGCGCTCCCCGGACCCGCGCGCGGCCCGTACCGTCCTGCTGCGCCGGGCCCGTGAACTCGCCCTCGTTCCAGCCCTGTTGCTGCTGATGGTGCTGGGTGCGGTGGTCAACGACTCGTTCCTCACCGAGCGCAACCTGATCTCCATCCTCGGCGCCTCCGCCGCCCTCGCGATGGTGGTGCTCGCCGAGTCGCTGGTGCTGATCACCGGCAAGTTCGACCTCTCCCTGGAGTCGGTCGTCGGCATCGCGCCCGCCGTCGGTGCCCTCCTGGTGCTGCCGTCGGCCGAGTCCGGCTGGGGCACCGAACTCCCCGCCGCCCTCGCCATGGTGGCGATCCTCGTGGTCGGCGCGGCAGTCGGTGCCTTCAACGGGATCCTGGTCGTCAAGTTCAAGCTCAACGCGTTCATCGTGACGCTCGCGATGCTGATCGTGCTGCGCGGTGTGCTGGTCGGCGCCACCAAGGGCAAGACCCTGTTCGGGATGCCCGACAGCTTCTTCACCCTGGCCACCTCCACCTTCCTCAGCGTCCCCATGTCGGTGTGGCTGGCCGCGGTCGCCTTCGCGGTCACCGGGCTCGTGCTGAAGTACCACCGGGTCGGCCGCGCCCTCTACGCCATCGGCGGCAACGCAGACGCGGCCCGCGCCGCCGGTATCCGCGTCGACCGCGTGATGCTCGGGGTGTTCACGGTGGCCGGTGTCCTCGCCTCCGTCGGCGGGATCATGCAGACCGGGTACGTGGGTGCGATCAGCGCCAACCAGGGCAACAACATGATCTTCACGGTGTTCGCCGCGGCGGTGATCGGCGGCATCAGCCTGGACGGCGGCAAGGGCACCATGTTCGGCGCCCTGACCGGCGTACTCCTTCTGGGTGTCGTACAGAACCTGCTCACCCTGGCGCAGGTGCCGTCGTTCTGGATCCAGGCCATCTACGGCGGCATCATCCTTGTCGCCCTCATGATCGCCCGTGTCACCACGGGACGGGCCCAGGACTGACCGGCCCGCGTCCCGCACTCCCCCCGACGGAAAGGCAATCCGTGTCCCCGAGCCCCGGCCCCTCCAGTCGCGTCACCGCGCTCGAAACCTACGACATCCGCTTCCCCACCTCGCGCGAGCTCGACGGCTCCGACGCGATGAACCCGGACCCCGACTACTCGGCGGCCTATGTCGTGCTGCGCACGGACGCGGGCGACGGCCACGAGGGGCACGGGTTCACGTTCACCATCGGGCGGGGCAACGACGTCCAGGTCGCCGCGATCGACGCGCTGCGGAACCATGTGCTCGGCCGCCCGGTGGACGAGATCTGCGACGACCCCGGATCCCTCTACCAGGACCTGATCGGCGACAGCCAGCTGCGCTGGCTCGGCCCCGAGAAAGGCGTGATGCACATGGCGATCGGGGCGGTGGTCAACGCCGTCTGGGACCTCGCGGCCCGCCGCGCCGGAAAGCCGCTGTGGCAGCTGCTCGCCGACGCCGAACCCGAGTGGATCGTCCGCCAGATCGACTTCCGCTACCTGACCGACGCCCTCACCCCCGAGGAGGCCCTCGCCATCCTGCGCCGGGGCCGGGAAGGTGCCGAGGAGCGCCGGGCCCGCCTCCTTGAGCGCGGCTTCCCCGCCTACACCACCTCGGCCGGCTGGCTCGGCTACGACGACGAGAAGCTCACCCGGCTCGCCGCCCAGGCGGTCGCCGACGGCTTCAGGCAGATCAAGCTGAAGGTGGGCGCCGACATCGAGGACGACATCCGGCGCTGCCGGGTCGCCCGCCGGGTCGTCGGCCCGGACATCCGGATGGCCGTCGACGCCAACCAGCGCTGGAACGTCGACGAGGCCATCCGCTGGACCAAGGCCCTCACCGAGTTCGACCCGTACTGGATCGAGGAGCCCACCAGCCCCGACGACATCCTCGGCCACGCGGCGATCCGCCGGGCGGTCGCCCCGGTCAAGGTCGCCACCGGCGAACACGTCCAGAACCGGATCGTCTTCAAGCAGTTGCTCCAGGCCGGCGCCCTCGACATCGTCCAGATCGACGCGGCCCGGGTCGCCGGCGTCAACGAGAACCTCGCCATCCTGCTGCTCGCGGCCAAGTTCGGCGTCCCGGTCTGCCCGCACGCGGGCGGTGTCGGGCTGTGCGAACTCGTCCAGCATCTCTCGATGTTCGACTACCTGGCCGTCTCCGGCACCACCGAGGACCGGGTCATCGAGTACGTCGATCATCTGCACGACCACTTCCTCGATCCGGTGGTGATCCGCGATGGTCACTACACGGCACCCACCGCACCGGGTTTCTCGGCCGCCATGCGACCGGAGTCCGTCGCGGAGTACACCTATCCGGGCGGCACCTTCTGGGCCGCCGATCCGGAAACGCAGAAGGGACAGGCGGCATGACCGACTTCGAGGGGCTGAAGGCCCTGGTCACCGGAGGGGCCTCCGGGATCGGCAGGGCCACGGCCGACCTCCTCGCCGAGCGCGGCGCCCAGGTCGCCGTCCTCGACCTCGACCCGTCCTCCGTCGAGAAGCCGCTGCTCGGCTTCCGGGCCGACGTCACCGACGACGCCTCGGTGCGGACGGCCGTGGAGAGCGCCGTCGAGGCCCTCGGCGGCCTCGACGTGCTCGTCAACAACGCCGGCATCGGCGCCCAGGGCACGGTCGAGGACAACGACGACGACGAATGGCGCCGCGTCTTCGACGTCAACGTCCTCGGCATGGTCCGCGCCGCCCGCGCCGCCCTGCCGCACCTGCGCCGCTCGGAGCACGCGGCGATCGTCAACACCTGCTCCATCGCCGCCACCGCGGGCCTGCCGCAGCGCGCCCTCTACAGCGCCACCAAGGGCGCCGTGTACTCCCTCACCCTGGCCATGGCCGCCGACCACGTCCGCGAGGGCGTCCGGGTCAACTGCGTCAACCCCGGTACGGCGGACACCCCGTGGATCGGCCGGCTGCTCGACAAGGCGTCCGACCCGGCCGCCGAACGTGCCGCCCTGGAGGCCCGCCAGCCCGCCGGCCGCCTGGTCTCGGCCGCCGAGGTCGCCGGTGCCATCGCCTACCTGGCGAGCCCGCTGTCCGGCGCCACCACCGGTACCTCCCTCGCCGTCGACGGCGGCATGCAGGGCCTCAGGCTGCGGCCGGTGGGCCAGTGAACGCCCTCGGCCGCAGCGGCGTCCGGGTCAGCCCGCTGGGCCTCGGCGCCGCCGTGATCGGCAACCTCTACACCGAGCTCCCCGACCAGCAGGCGTACGAGACCGTCACCGCCGCCTGGCAGCAGGGCATCCGCTACTTCGACACCGCCCCGCACTACGGCCTCGGGCTGTCCGAGCGGCGGCTGGGTGAAGCCCTGCGGGACTACGACCGGGACGCGTACACCCTCTCCACCAAGGTCGGCCGCCGCCTGGAGCCGGGGCCCGGCGACGGCGACGACCTCGCCAACGGCTTCGCCGTGCCCGACACCCTGCGCCGGGTCTGGGACTTCTCCGACGACGGTATCCGCCGCACCCTGGAGGCCAGCCTGGAGCGGCTCGGCCTCGACCGAGTCGACGTCGTCTACCTGCACGACCCCGACGAGCACGCCGAACAGGCCTTCCGCGAGGGCTACCCGGCGCTGGAGAAACTCCGCGCCGAGGGGGTCGTGGGCGCGATCGGCGCCGGCATGAACCAGACGGCCATGCTCACCCGGTTCGTGCGCGACACCGACGTCGACGTGGTGCTGTGCGCAGGCCGCTACACCCTCCTCGACCAGAGCGCTCTCGCCGACCTCCTCCCGGCCGCCGAGGAACGCGGCACCTCGGTGGTGATCGGCGGCGCCTTCAACTCCGGCCTGCTGGCCGACCCGAAGCCCGACGCCACCTACAACTACGCGCAGGTGTCGGGCGAGTTGCTGTCCCGCGCCCTGCGTCTCAAGGAACTCGCGGAACAGCACGGCACCACCCTGCGCGCCGCCGCCCTCGCCTTCTGCGCGGCCCACCCGGCCGTGGCGAGCGTCCTGGTCGGCGCCCGCTCGGCGGCCGAGATCGCGGACGGGGCGGAGCAGTTCGCCACGCATGTCCCCGCCGCCTTCTGGCAGGAGCTGCACGCCACCGGCCTGCTGCCCGCTGACGCCCCCGTACCCGGGGCGGACCAGTCATGAGAGTGGCCCTGCACACCAAGGTCCGCGCGGACCGCGTCGCCGAGTACGAGGCCGCCCACCGTGAGGTCCCCGCCGAACTCACCGACGCCATCCGGGCCGCCGGCGCCACCTCCTGGACCATCTGGCGCAGCGGCACCGACCTCTTCCACGTCCTGGACTGCGCCGACTACGGCCGCCTCCTCGCCGAGTTGGAGAAACTCCCGGTCAACGTGGCCTGGCAGGCCAGGATGGCCGAGCTTCTCGACGTCGTCCACGACTACTCCGAGGCGGGCTCGGAGGCCGGCCTGCCCGTCGTATGGGAGCTGCCATGACGATCGACGCCCACCACCACGTCTGGGACCTCTCGGTACGTGACCAGGACTGGATCGCCGGCCCCGAACTCCAGCCGCTGAGAAGGAACTTCACCGTCGAGGACCTCGAACCGCAGGCGGCGGCGGCCGGGGTCACCCGCACGGTCCTCGTCCAGACGGTCACCGTCCCCGAGGAGACCCCCGAGTTCCTCGTCCTCGCCGACACCCACGACCTGGTCGCCGGAGTCGTCGGCTGGACCGACCTCACCCGCCCCGACGTCGCCGAGGAACTCGCCCGCCTGAGCGAACTCCCCGGCGGCTCCTACCTGAAGGGCATCCGCCACCAGGTCCAGGGCGAACCCGACCCGGAGTGGCTGCTGCGCCCGGACGTCGGCCGGGGGCTGACCGCGCTCGCGGACGCGGGCCTGGTCTACGACCTCATCGTCCAGCCCCACCAGCTCCCGGCCGCCGTCAAGGCCGCCGAGACCCACCCTGGGCTCACCTTCGTCCTGGACCACCTGGGCAAGCCCCCCATCGCCGCCGGCGCCCGGGAACCCTGGGGCTCCGCCGTCCGCGCCCTCGCCGCCCTCCCCAACACCGTCTGCAAGCTCTCCGGCATGGTCACCGAGGCCGACCCCGCCGCCTGGACCGTCGACGACCTGCGCCCGTACGCCGAGACGGTCCTGGACGCCTTCGGCCCGGACCGCCTGATGTTCGGCTCGGACTGGCCGGTGTGCGTCCTGGCCGGGACCTACGGCGAAGTCTTCGACGCGGCAACCCGGTTGATCACCCCGGCCGACCGCACCGCCGTCTTCGAGACCACCGCCGCCCGCGTCTACCGCCTCTGAGCGGCCCTCGCCAGTCGCGTCGGCGGCAGGAACTCCCGTACGTACGTCCGCTCCCAGCACGCGCCCGTCTCCCGAAGCTCCCGCCAACCGGTGTAGCGGTAGCGGAAGAGGCGGGCGCGGACGAAGCGCGGGGGTTCGTCGGGCGGGAAGGGGGAGCGGCGCAGCAGCCGCAGCGTGTCGCGGTCGTTCTCCAGGAGGCGTTCCACCAGGCCGCCGAACCAGTCGCCGGCGTACGCGGGGGAGAGGGCGGCGAACCACATCAGCCAGTCCAGGCGAAGATGGTAGGGCGCGAACTGGCGCGGCCAGTGCCGGGGATCGCCCGGCTTGCCCTTGAACTCGTACTCCCGCCAGTCCGAGTCCTCGCGCGGGGTGCCGTCCAGCGTGCCCTCGACCACCACCTCGTAGCGCACCCGGCTGACGCTGCCGAAGGCGCCGTAGGTGTTGACCAGGTGGAGCGGGTCGAAGGAGCGGTTCATGACCTGGCGGCGGGAGACCATGTTCAGCACCGGGTGGTAGCTCAGGTAGAGGAGCAGCGCGGCCACGGCGAGGACGACCACCTCGTACCAGAGCGGGGTGGGCGGCGCGGTGGTGTGGTCCGTGGGCAGCCGGAGGGCCGACAGGGCCAGCACGATGGCGATCCAGTTCAGCCAGGAGAAGTTGCCGGAGGCCACCAGCCAGAGCTGGGTGAGGATCATCAGGGACGCGGCCGCCGTCGCGACCGGCTGCGGGGTGAACAGCAGGACGGGGACCAGCAGCTGGGTGACGTGGTTCGCGGCCACCTCCGCCTTGTGCACCGGCCCCGGCAGGTGGTGGAAGAACCAGCTCAGCGGGCCCGGCATCGGCTGGGTCTCGTGGTGGTAGTGGAGACAGGTCAGCTTGCGCCAGCAGGCGTCCCCGCGCATCTTGATCAGACCGGCCCCGAACTCCACCCGGAACAGGATCCAGCGCAGCAGGAAGAGCACGACGACCGGCGGGGCCACCTCGTCGTTGCCCAGGAACACGGCCAGGAAGCCGGTCTCCAGGAGCAGCGACTCCCAGCCGAACGCGTACCAGGTCTGGCCGACGTTCACGACGGACAGATACAGCGCCCAGGGGATCAGCCACAGCACCATCCCGGCCCACAGCGGGAGTTCGGAGTCCGCTCCCGCCAGCAGCGCCGCCGACACCGCGCAGCCCGCCCAGGCGCAGCCCGCGAAGAACCGGTCCGAGTAGTGCAGATGGAAGAGGCTCGGCGCCCGCCGGAAGGGGACCCGGGCGACGTACCGCGGGATCGGCAGCATCCCGCGCTCGCCCAGCAGAGCCCGGAACTGCAGCGCCGCCGCCAGGAACGCGACGAGGTACACGCCGGCCAGAGCCCGCTGGAAGACCAGCCGGCTCAACCAGTACCCGGGTGCGGTGAACCAGTCCACGGCCGTGCGCTCCTGCCTCTCTCCATTGTGCGGCCCCCGGATCGGAGGGCGCCTGTCACCCTGTGTACCGCGCCTCCCCGCTTGCGTAACCCGAGCGAGTGAAGCAGACAATAGGGGAGGAATTGCCCATATGGGGTTCCCCTGGCATGGTGGCCCCATGGCTGATCGGGGAGCGAGGGCTCCGTCACTCCCGGACGACTGGCCCGCCCACCCGGACCACCTGATCCTGGCGCTCAACCGCATGGGCACCTTCGACTGGGACCTCGATGCCGGCCTGTTCCACCTGGACGCCCAGGCGTACGAGGTGTTCGACCTGACCCCCGAGGAGTACGACGGCCGCCCCGAGACCCTCGCCGCCCGGGTGCCCCCGGCGGAGTCCAGCAGGCTGGACGCGGTGGTCTCCCAGGCCATCAAGGACGGCAGCGAGAACTACGGGACGTACTTCCGCATCCGGCGCCGCGACGGCACCCCGCGCTGGACCCACACCCAGGGCTACATCCGGCGCGACGAGACGGGCCGCCCGCGCCGGGTCGTCGGGATCGTCCGGGACGCCACCCAGGAGCTGGAGGACAGCGAGGCGCGCAACCTGCGGGACGCCCAGGGGCAGGCGCTGCGCCGGCAGACCGGCGTCGTCCAGGCGGTCACCGCGGCGCTCGCGCACGCCAGCAGCGTCCAGGAGGTCATCGACGTCCTCAAGGACACCCACGGCATCCCCAACCTGGGCGCGACCAGCCTGGTGATGGGCCTGGTCGAGGCCGGGCGGATCCGGCTGGTCGCCGAGGGGCCGGCCGGCAGCTTCGTGCCCGGCACCCGGATCACCCGGATAGAGGAGCCCTACCCGATGGGCGAGGTGGTGCGGACCCTCAGCCCGTGCTTCATCGAGTCGCCGGAGGAGTTCGCCGAGGGCTACCCGATACTGTGGCCGCACATCACCGACCTGCACATCACCTCGGCCGCCTACCTGCCGCCGATCGCCCAGGCCCGCCCGATCGGCGCCATGGGCCTGCTCTACAACGACCGGCACGGCTTCTCCAGCGAGGAGCGGGCCGTCCTGGTCGCCCTCGGCAGCAGCATCGCGCAGAGCCTGCAGCGGGCCATGCTCTTCGAGCAGGAGAAGGACCTCGCGCAGGGCCTCCAGCAGGCGATGCTGCCGCGCACCATCCCCAGCGTGCGCGGGGCCGACGTCGCCGTCCGCTACCGCTCGGCGAGCGCCGGCGGCTCCCTGGGCCGGGACATCGGCGGTGACTGGTACGACCTGATCCCGCTGCCCGGCGGCCGGGTCGGCGCGGTCATCGGCGACGTCCAGGGCCACGACACGCACGCGGCGGCCGTCATGGGCCAGCTGCGCATCGTGCTGCGCGCCTACGCCGCCGAGGGCCACGCCCCGGCCACCGTGATGGCCCGCGCCTCCGTCTTCCTCGACGAGCTCGACACCGACCGCTTCGCCACCTGCCTGTACGCCGAGGCCGACCTGGCCACCGGTGTCGTCCAGGTGGTCCGCGCCGGGCACATCGACCCGCTGGTCCGCTCCGCCGACGGCGGCGGCTGCCGCCGGGTCCCCGTCGAGGGCGGGCTGCCCCTCGGTCTGTCCGCCGAGTTCCAGAGCCTGGAGTACCCGGTGTGCACCCTGGAGCTCGACCCCGGCGAGACGCTGCTGCTGTGCACCGACGGGCTCGTCGAACAGCCCGGCGCCGACCTCGGGGACGGCATGCGGGCCCTGGCCGAGCAGGTCGCCGAGGGGCCCGAGGACGTGCGGGACCTCGCCGACCTGCTGATCGAGATCGCCGACGAGCGGGGCGGTGACGACGACGTGGCCCTGCTCCTGCTGCGCCGCCGCGGCTCCGACACCGCACAGGCCGTCGGCCGCCTCCAGCAGCACGTGGCCTCCGGCGACCCCGAGGCGCTCGCCCTGGCCCGGCACATGGTCCGCGCGGCCGTCCGCGCCTGGGGCGCCGGGGACCGCGCCGACGAGATCGAGCTGGTCGCCGACGAGCTGATCACCAACGCGCTGATGCACACCGAGGGCTCCGCGATCGTCACCCTCAGGGTCCTCGGCGGCGGCGACCGCCGGCTCCGCGTCGAGGTCGAGGACTCCTCCAGCGCCCTGCCGCGCCGCCGCGAGGCGGGCGAGGACGGGGTGTCCGGGCGGGGGCTGCTGCTCGTCGACGAGATCGCCGACGTGTGGGGCGTGGAGGCGCGCGGCGGCGGCAAGGCGGTGTGGTGCGAGTTCCGGATGCCGGAGAAGGACGACGGCAGCGCCCCGTAAGGGGCGCGGGGCCGGGACATGTGCGGCTCCGCCGCGTGGGCGCGACCAGCCCCCACGGCGCCGCCGCCGTAAGACGACCCGATGCGGCACTTCCGGCGGAGCGTAGGCGCAGCGGATGGCACTCTGGACGCATGCCCGAACTGCCCGAGGTCGAAGCGCTCAGGGACTTCCTGACCGAGAACCTGGTCGGCCGCGAGGTCGTGCGTGTCCTGCCGGTCGCCATCAGTGTCCTGAAGACGTACGACCCGCCGGTCGGCGCCTTCGAGGGCAGCGAGGTCGTCGCCGTGCACCGGCACGGCAAGTTCCTGGACCTCGAGGGTGACCGCGGACTTCGGTTCGTCACCCACCTGGCCCGCGCGGGCTGGCTCCAGTGGAAGGACCGGCTGCCGGACGGGCTGCCCCGCCCTGGGAAAGGCCCGCTGGCCCTGCGGGCGGCCCTGGAGACCGGTGCGGGCTTCGACCTCACGGAGGCCGGCACCCAGAAGAAGCTGGCCGTGTACATCGTCCGGGACCCGCAGGACGTCCCCGGTATCGCCCGGCTCGGCCCCGATCCGCTCGCCGCGGACTTCGACGAGGCCCGCCTGGCGGCCCTGCTGGGGGACGAGCGACGGCAGCTGAAGGGCGCCCTGCGCGACCAGAGCCTGATCGCCGGGGTGGGCAACGCCTACAGCGACGAGATCCTGCACGCGGCGAAGATGTCCCCGTTCAAGCTGGCCGCGTCCCTGACACCCGAGGAGACGCACCGGCTGTACGAGGCGCTGCGCACCACCCTCACCGAGGCGGTGGAGCGCTCCCACGGCCTGGCGGCGGGGCGGCTCAAGGCCGAGAAGAAGAGCGGGCTGCGCGTCCACGGCCGGACCGGCGAGCCCTGCCCGGTCTGCGGCGACACCATCCGTGAGGTCTCCTTCAGCGACTCCTCGCTGCAGTACTGCCCGACCTGCCAGACCGGCGGCAAGCCGCTCGCGGACCGCCGGATGTCCCGGCTGCTCAGGTAGCCGGCGCTCACTTGGGGTCCAGGGTCACCAGGCGCTGTCCGTCCGCGTCGCGCACCTCGTAGCGGTCGATCTCGTCCGGGTGCATCGAGGAGCCGCCCGTCATGGTGCTCACCCGGTCGTCGTGGTCCCGCTCCGCCCAGGTGGTCACGATCTGCTCGGAGCCGTCGTCGCCGACGGCGACCAGACGGCAGGAGCGCGGCCCGTCCGGGTCCTTCACCTCCAGCTCGATCGTGCTGCCCGAGTCCGTGTCCTGCGACTTCACCTGTGCCCAGATGCCGGACTGCGCGTCGGTGGCCGCGGTGACCTGCACGGCCGGGGCGGCGTCGTGGCCGACGTAGGTCGCGATGCCGGGGCCGGCGACCGCGAACACCACCGAGGCGGCGAGGCCGTACAGCAGCTTGCGGCGCTTGGCCCGGTGCCGGGTCGCGACCTCGGCGAGCAGCCGGTCGAGGAGCCGGGGGCCGGGCTGGGCCATGGGATGCACGAAGCGCGGCGTGGCCCGGCGGTACAGCATCAACTGCCGTGCCGCGGGGCCGAACTCGGTCACGTGTGCCGTACAGCTGGGGCACTCCATGAGATGGTCCTCGAAGCGGAAGGCCTCCGCCTCGTCCAGCACGCCGAGCGCGTACGCGCCGACGTCGCGATGCCTTTCCAGGGACCTCATGCCGAATCCTCGTGCCGATGGGTGCGGGTGGGGGTTACTCGTTGTTCCTTGCTCCCACCCGTACGCAGTCGGCAGCCGTTTCACTCAAGCCACGTACAGAATCGTAATCAACGGATTCGGAGCGGCCGGGCCCGCGGATTGGTCCTGAATCAAAAAAGATGGATGGCGAGGTGTCCGAGGGGCAGACCGAGCCGCCAGGCGGCCGTCCACACCTTCGGTCCGTCGTCCTCGCCGAACACCGAACCGCCGCCCGGCACCGCGTCCAGGTCGGGCGCGAGCAGCTCGGTCTCCTCCAGCCAGCGCCAGGCGGCGGCGGCCAGATCCAGGTCCGGTGACGGCCCGCCCGACTCGGCCGCCTCGGCGGTCACTACAGCCATACGTTCCCCGACCCAGTCCTGCCACGGCTGGTCGTACGCCGTCAGCGAAAGCCAGGTCTCCAACTGGGACACGACCCGGATGCCCGACAGTTCGCCGTCCGTGTCGGAGAGGAAGATGGTCAGCGCCAGCGCGTCACGGCCGGCCCGGAACTCGAAGGATGTCGGTGGCATGAGATCGCCGGTGCGCAGCAGTTCGTCGGCGATGTACTCGGCGTACAACCAGGCCATCGGGACCGCCAGTTCCCCGCTTCCGGCCCCGTCCGTGCTCTCTTGACCTCTGTGCAGCATCCCGTCCTGCCTTCCTCCGGTGCGCGCGCGTGGCCCCGACCCAGGGTCCGTCCCTCTCCCGGTGCGGAACACGGATGAAGACAGCTGATTGCCCAAACATGGTCCTCAGCAAGGCGCTTTACCGAGGTTTGACCTGGCTTACGGTTTCATCGCAGGTCGGGTGCATAACCGGGCAGAACCCGGCGCAGAGCGCGCAGCGCGTAGTAAGCGCGCGACTTCACGGTACCGGGTGGAATCCCGAGGGTCTCGGCGGCTTCCGCAACACTCGCCCCTTGGAAATACACCAGCACCAGGACTTCACGGTGTTCCGGGGTGAGAGTCTTCACAGCCTCCCGGACGTCGAGCGCCGCGGCGGCGCGTTCGGCGTGGTCGCCGATGGCCCGGGTGTTCTCCAGGACGGCGTCGTGCACCTCGGCGGGCCGTGCCTGCCGGGCCCGCCGCGCGTCGATGGCGAGCCGCCGGCCGACGGTCAGCAGCCAGGGCAGCACGGAGTCGAAGGCGTCGGCGCGCAGCGCCTCGGGGTGCTGCCAGGCGCGTACGAGGGTCTCCTGGACGAGGTCCTCGGCCCGCTGCCGGTCCCCGTCGCTGAGCCGCAGCAGCAGCGCGAAGAGCGGTCGGCCGTGGTCGCGCTGGAGTGCGACGAGCTCGTGCTCGGCGGTCGTCGTCCCGTGGGGAAGGGTGGTTCCGGCCGTCATGGCCGTATGGCATCGCAGGGTCCGGCCGGGGGACAGGGGGTGCACAGGGATGTGCGGCGGACGGTCGATCGCGTCGGCGAACGGTGCGACGAACGGTCCGTCACACCCCTTACCCGACCCGGATGGGTCAATCGGGGCGCCTGAGTTGTTTGCGGCCGCCCTCACCTTCGTACCCATTGATCTGTAAATCGGACAAGGCTTGCGACTCTGGGGTGCTCCTGATGATCAATCGCAGACGCCAGGCGGCCCTGGCCCTGACCGCCCTTCTCGCCGCCGCAGCCGCCTGTCAGAACCATGTGCGGGAGGAGCGTGCCGTCCCGCCCGGCCACCCGGCACCGGCGGTGCCCGCCACCGGCGGCTTCACCCTCGTCGCCGGCGGCGACGTCATGCCGCAGAAGTCCGCGGTGGACCACGCGAACTTCGACGCCGGCGGCAACGGCTACGACTTCCGCCCGATGCTCGCCGGCGTCGAACCCATTGTCTCCCGAGCCGATCTGGCGCTCTGTCACCTGGCGGCCGTCACCGGCGCGGACGGCGCCCACGCCGGCCCCACCACCCCGCCGCAGCTCGCCGAGGCCCTCGCCGCCACCGGCTACGACGGCTGCTCCACCGCCTCGGACCGCGCCCTCGACGACGGCGCCGCGGGCATCCAGCGCACCCTCGACGCGCTGGACCGGGTGGGCCTGCGGCACTCCGGCACCGCCCGCACCGATGCCGAGGCCGGCACCCTCACCCTGATGAACGCGGGCCGGGCCCGGGTCGCCCAGCTCTCCTACACCTACGACGTCAACGGCAACTCGCTGCCACCCGGCCAGCCCTGGGCGGTCGGCCTCCTCGACGAGAACCGCGTCCTCGCCGACGCCCGCGCCGCCCGGCAGGCCGGCGCCGACGTGGTCGTCGTCTCCGTGCACTGGGGCACCGAGGGGACCGACGCCCCCGACCAGCAGCAGCTCACCCTCGCCAAGCGGCTCACCGCCGCGCGCACCGGCGGCCGCCCCGACATCGACCTGCTCCTCGGCACCCACGCGCACATCCCGCAGGCGTACGAGAAGGTCAACGGCACCTGGGTGGTCTACGGCCTCGGCGACCAGATGGCCGGCGAGATGTACAACAGCCAGGGCCGGCAGGACCCGCGCGGCAACGAGTCCACCCTCGCCCGCTTCACCTTCACCCCGCCCACCCGCCCGGGCGGCCGCTGGGAGGTGGCCAAGGCCGAGTTCATCCCGCAGCTCTACGACCTCGACGCGGGCCGGGTCGTCGACCTCGACGCGGCCATCGGCCAGGGTGCCGACTTCACCGCCACCCGCGACGCCATCCGGGACGTCGTGCTCAGCCGCGGGGCCGCCAAGGACGGGTTGGTCATGGGGGAGTAGCGGTGGTCACGCGGCGGTCACTCCACGTCGACGTGGTCGAACGTCACCAGCAGCTGCTTCAGCACCCGTACGCACGCCGTGATCTCGGCGTCGGTCAGGTCGCCGCCGACCTGCCGGTTCAGGGCGTGCTCGCGGGCGAGGACCGCGGTGATGGTCGCCCGGCCCTGGTCCGTCAGCCGGATCAGCGAGGAGCGCTGGTGCGCCGGGTTGGGGGTGACCTCGGCCCAGCCGCGGGCCACCGCGTCGTTCACCATGCGCTGCACGAACTGTCTGCTCAGCGCCATGATCCGGCCCATCTGGGGGACCGTCATGGGCTCGTACCGGCGCAGCAGGTCCAGCACCGAGCGCACTCCGACCGAGGCCCCCTCGACCTGCTCGCCCTGTTCGATCTTGCGGAAGGCGCGCCGGTAGAGCGGGCCGATCAGATCGAACACCTCGGTGATGCGCTCGCCCAGCTCGTCGGGGGCGAGGGGCTTGTCGATGTCGTTCACCCGGCCATCATGCACCGCGCCGTCATGGCAACCGAGGTGTCAAAGGCTTCATGACAACCAGGTTGTCAAAGTCTCCCGAAGGTGACACCTTGGTTGTCATGAATGGTGCTGCGGACGTCCGCTTCTTCCCGTCCTCCGACGGCGACCTCGCCTACCTCGACACCGGCTCCGGCGACCCGGTGGTCCTGCTCCACTCCGGGTACGTAGACCACCGCTTCTGGCATGCGCAGATTCCCGCACTCGCCGCCGAATTCCGGGTGATCGCCCCGGACGTGCGAGGCCACGGCTCCTCCGCCAACGCGAGCAGGCCATTCCGCTGGGCCGATGATCTGGCGGAGCTGCTGCGCCATCTGGACGCGGGGCCCGCCGTCCTCGTCGGCCTGTCCATGGGCGGGGTGATCGCCACCGACACGGCGCTGGAACACCCCGAGCTGGCCCGCGCGGTGGTCACCTGCGGTGCGGCGACCGGCGACTTCCGGTACACCGACAGCTGGCACAAGGGACTCCAGTCCGAGTACGCCCGCACCCTCGGCGCCGGCGACATCGAGGGCTGGCTCGACGCCTTCCTGCGGGGCGTGGCCGGCGAGCGCCGTGCTGTCGCCGACCTCGACCCGGACATCCCGCGCCGACTGCGGGAGATGGCCCTGCGCACGATCTCCAAGCACACCCCCGGCGAGCCGGACTGGCATGTCCCGGTGACCGACTCCTGGCCCCGGGTACCCAAGATCGACATGCCGGTCCTCACGATCAACGGCAGCTGGGAACCCGCGGACCTGCTCACCGCCGCCGAACGCCTCGCCCGCGAGGTCCGAAACGGCCGCGCGGAGGTCGTCGAAGGGGTCGGCCACTATCCGAACCTGGAGAAGCCGGAGGAGTTCAACGCCCTCCTGCTCGGCTTCCTCCGTGGCCTCTAACGTCCGGCCGGCTGGGGCCCCTCGCTGACCTCGGTCTCCTTGAAGGGGCGGAAGGCGCCACGCACGGTCTCGGCCCAGCCCGGCGTCCAGGTGCGGGCGGCGGTGTGCGGCGGGCGGGTGTCGGCGAGATGGGTGCGCAGGGCGGTGAGCGCCGGGTGCGGGTTGGCGGCGGCCCACAGCAGGGAGTGCGGGTAGAGGGGGGTCGGGTCGAGCAGCGGGATCCGGCGCAGGTCGTGGCCGTCCGGCCAGGTCAGCCGGGTCTGCTCGCTGACCAGGGTCGCCAGGGTGTCGGAGCCCGCGAGCGCGTCCTGCAACGCCCCGCTGAAGTTGGGGCCGGAGGAGTCGACGGCGAGCCCGAACTCGGCGGCGAGGGAGGCGTAGTACGCGGCCCACTCGGTGCCGTCCACGATCCCCGGGATCCAGATCCGGTGCCCGGCCAGCTCCCCGGGGGTGACCGAGGTCCGGCCGGCCAGGGCGTGCCCCGGGCCGGTGAGCAGCTGGACCGGCTCGTCGTACACCCGGGCGGCCTCGACACCTCTGGGCAGCGGCCGGCCGGGCATGGCGACGGCCCGGAAGGACGCGTCGACCGCCCCGGAGCGCAGCGCGGTCAGCGCCGAGTCCACGTCGAAAAGGGTGACGACGTCCAGCGGAAGGTCCGGGTGCGCCTCGTGGAAGCCGCGCAGCAGCGCCGCCGGGGCGAGCCGGGCGCCGACCACGTCGACCCGCAGGGGACGTCGGCCGCGCCGTACGGAGGCGGCCGCCCGTTCCTCGGCCAGCAGCAGTTCGCGGGCGTGCGGCAGGAAGGTCCGGCCGTCGGCGGTCGGCTCGGCGCCCCGGGCGGTCCGGGTGAACAGCCGCACCCCCAGCTCCTTCTCCAGCGCCGCGACCCGCTTCGACACGGCCTGCTGGGTAACCGCAAGCACGGCCGCGGCCTCCTGGAACTGCCCGGATTCGGCCACGGTGACGAAGGTGCGCACGGCGGTGAGGTCCACGTCCACACCGTACAACCGGTGGTTGTGGCAGCGGGCCCGGAAGTTGTTTGATTCGGCGGCCACCTGCACGTTTTCATGTCCCGGGTCAACGGGAGGTTGTGCATGGATCGGCGGTTCGGGTGGCTGTGGGCCGCGTACTCGGTGAGTGCGCTCGGTACCTACCTCGCCTTCGACGCGTTCTCGGTGATCGCCGTCATCGCGCTGCACGCCGGGTCGGCCGAGGTGGCGCTGCTCGCCGCGAGCGGGCCGGCCGTGGGCGCGGTGGCGGCGGTCCCGCTCGGGCCGTGGGTGGAGTTCCGGCGCAAGCGGCCGGTGATGATGGCCATGGACCTGATCAGGTTCGCCGCACTGCTCACCGTCCCCGCCGCCTACGCGCTCGGCGCCCTGAGCCTCGGCCAGCTGCTGCTGGTCTCGGTGGTCGTCGCGGCCGCCGACATCACCTTCGGCGCGGCCTCCGGCGCCTTCCTGAAGTCCCTCGTCCCGGCCGACCGGCTGCTCACCGCGAACGCCCGCTTCGAGTCCACCAACTGGACCGCGCTGGTCCTCGGCCCGCCCCTCGGCGGCGCCGCGATCGGCCTGTTCGGCCCGGTGACCACGGTCGCGGCGAACGCGGCCAGCTTCCTGCTGTCGGCCCTGGGCATCCGGGCCGTGGGCGGTGGCGAGCCCCGCCCCGCGCCCAGGGACACGCAGCGCCTGCGCGCCGGCGACCTCCTCGACGGCTGGCGGTACATCCTCGCCAGCCCGGCCCTTCGGCCCCTCTTCTTCAACAGCCTCGCGGGCAACGCCCTGATCATGGTCGCCGTGCCGCCACTGGCCGTCCTGATGCTCGGCACGCTCGGCTTCGCCCCCTGGCAGTACGGCCTCGCCTTCGCCGCGCCCTGCCTGGGCGGCCTCGTCGGCGCCCGGCTGGCCCGGCCGCTGGTCGCCCGGTACGGGCAGTGGCGGGTGCTGCGCGCCGCGAGCGCCCTGCGCGCCGTCTGGCCCCTCGGGCTGGCCTTCGTCGGGCCCGGGCTGCCCGGACTGCTGCTGGTGATGGTCCTGGAGCTCGGCGTGATCACCTGCTCGGCCGTCTACAGCCCGGTGTACGCCACCCGCCGCCTGGAGCACACCCCCGACGACCGGGTCGCCCGCACCCTGTCCGCCTGGTCGATCACCGGCAAGGCCACCACGGCCGCCATGACCGCCCTGTGGGGCCTGCTGGCGAGCCTCACCGGCCCGCGCACCGCGATCGCCGCGGCCGGGATCCTGCTCCTGGCGACCCCGCTGCTGCTCCTGCGGGCACCCGCTACGGCACGACCGTCACCGGCCACCGTCCCGCCTTCACCAGACGGATCGCGACCGAGCCGATGAACCGGTGGCCGGCCTGCTCGGAGGCGCCCACCACGACCGCGTCGGCCTTCAGCTCGTCGGCCGCCTTCACCAGTCCGCCGTAGGCGTCGCCGCGGAAGGTGTGGAACTCCCAGCGCACCTCGAATATCCCCTTGAGCCGCTCGGCCGCGTCCCGGATCTGCGTGACCAGGTCCTCCGCGATCTCGTCGGTGGTCTCCGCCACCGGTGCCCCGAGCACCGCCCCGGCCGCCAGGACCGGCTGGACGTACACGACGGCCAGCAGCGCGTGCTGCCGCCGGGCCAGACCGGCGGCATAGGAGGTCGCGCGCCACGAGGAGTCCGAGCCGTCCATGCCGACCACGATGACCTTGGGGCCGTCCGTGCCCCGCTCGAACTGGTGTTGATCCGCCACGCTCCGAGGCTATCGGAATACACAGGTCCGGTGGGTGTCCGGGGCGGCCCGCCGTACGGATGCGGGCCGGTGGGGGCTGGTCGCGCCCACGCGGCGGAGCCGCACATTGATACAGCCCCGCGCCCCTATAAGCAGGGGGCTGCACGGCGACCCGTCAGGGGCGCGGGGAACTGCGCGGGCAACCACCCACAACCCGCAGCCGCCCGCCGGCCGGTCCGAGGTCGCTCGACGGGCGGGCCCGGCGGGCCCTTCCTACAGTCGGACCATGAGTGCCGCCGTGGAGCCCGCCACGGGCAGGGAGCCGGCGGGCCCGATACGCCCGCCCGGCGACGGGCGGCTGACCTGGGTGCCGGAGGCCTTCGGGACGTTCTTCGGCACCCTCGCCCTGCTGTGCGCCCTGCTCTCCTTCGTCGCCCCGCTGCGCGTGCTGCTCCACCCGGTCGTGCACTTCGTCGACGCCGTCGTGGTGCCCGTCAGCCCCAACCTGGCCTACGCGGTCTTCCTGTTCCTGCTGGGCGGCGCCACCGCCGCCCGCAAGAAGGTCGCCTGGTGGCTGGTGGTGATCTACCTCGGCCTGCTGGTGCTGGCGGACGTCCTGACCGTCGTCTTCGGCTTCGACTGGTACTCGTTCAGCTCACTGGTGGTCTGCGGACTCGCCCTCGCCCTGCTGATCGTTGCCCGCCGGGAGTTCTACGCCGCCTCCCGAAGGGCCGCCGTACGCCGGGCCCTCGGCGTCCTGCTGATCGGGCTGGTGGTGGCGATCCTGGCCGGCTGGGGCCTGGTCTCGCTCTTCCCCGGCTCGCTCCCGCACGGCCAGCACCTGGCCTGGGCGGCCGACCGGGTCTGCGGCGGCCTGGTCTCCGTCGGCAGCTACGGCGGCCGCCCGCCCCGCTTCGTCGCCTTCCTGCTCGGCCTCTTCGGCGCCCTCGCCCTGCTCAACGCCGCCGCCACCCTGTTCCGTTCACAGCGCCTGGAGGCGGCCCTGCACGGCGACGAGGAGGCCCGCATCCGCGCCCTCCTCAAGGCCTACGGCGAGCGGGACTCCCTCGGCTACTTCGCCACCCGGCGCGACAAGGCCGTCGTCTTCTCGCCCAGCGGCAAGGCCGCCGTCACCTACCGGGTCGAGGCCGGCGTCTGCCTGGCCAGCGGGGATCCCGTCGGCGACCCCGAGGCCTGGCCGCACGCCATCGCCGCCTGGCTGGACGTGGCCCGCCGGCACGCCTGGGCGCCCGCGGTGATGGGAGCCTCCGAGGACGGCGCCAAGGCCTACGTCCGCGCCGGCCTCGGCGCCCTCCAGCTCGGTGACGAGGCGATCCTGCACGTCGCCGGCTTCGACCTGGGCGGCCGCGAGATGCGGGTCACCCGGCAGGCCGTCAACCGGGTCCGGCGCACCGGCGCCAGCTGCCGCATCCACCGGCACGCCACCCTCACCGAGACGGAGATGGAGGAGGTCGTCGACAGGGCCGACGCCTGGCGCGACACCGAGACCGAGCGCGGCTTCTCCATGGCCCTGGACCGGCTCGGCGACCCCGCCGACGGCGACTGCCTGCTCGTCGAGGCCATGGCCGAGGACGGCAGACTGCTCGCCCTGCTCTCCTTCGTGCCCTGGGGCGCCGACGGCGTCTCCCTCGACCTGATGCGCCGGGACCGCACCGCCCCCAACGGGGTCATGGAGTTCATGGTCGCCGACCTGTGCGCGGCCGCCCCCAAACTCGGCGTGCACCGCATCTCGCTGAACTTCGCCGTCTTCCGCTCGGTCTTCGAGGAGGGCGCCCGCATCGGCGCCGGACCGGTACTGCGGCTGTGGCGCCGGCTGCTGCTGTTCTTCTCCCGCTGGTGGCAGCTGGAGGCCCTGTACCGCTCCAACGCCAAGTACCGCCCCGAGTGGTACCCGCGCTTCCTCTGCTACGGCGACGCCGGCTCCCTGGCCCGGATCGGCCTCGCCTCCGGAATCGCCGAAGGCTTCGTCCCCGTACCGTCCCTGCGCAAACTCTGGGGAAAAGGGCACCCGCAGACCGGACCGCGGCCCGTCGAGGCGCCGCCGTCCGCGCCGGTGCCCGGTGTCGAAGGAGGGGACGAGACCGGGCCCGGCGCACCGGACGCCGGCCTGCCGGACCAGTTCCGGGTCCGGCGCCGCAAGCTGGACCGGCTGCGCGCGACGGGCGTCGACCCCTACCCGGTGGCCACCGGCCGGCCGACGCGGGCCCTCGCCGACGTGCGCGACGGCGAGACGGCCACCGTCGCCGGGCGGATCATGCTGGTCCGCGACTTCGGCGGCATCGTCTTCGTGACGCTGCGCGACTGGTCCGGGGACCGCCAACTCGCCCTCACCCGCGACGGGTCGGGACCCGCCCTCGACCGCTTCACCGCCGACACCGACATCGGCGACCAGATCACCGCCACCGGCCGGGCGGGCGTCAGCGGCACGGGCGAACCGACCCTCTTCGTCACCGACTGGCAGCTCACCGCCAAGTGCCTGCGCCCGCTGCCCGACAAGCACCGCGGCCTCGCCGACCCCGAGGCCAGGGTCCGCCGCCGCTACCTCGACCTCGCCACCAGCCCCGCCGCCCGCGCCGTGGTCCGCACCCGCTCCACCGCCGTACAGGCGCTGCGCCAGGGTCTCCTGGACCGTGGCTACCTGGAGGTCGAGACCCCGATGCTCCAGCAGATCCACGGCGGCGCCAACGCCCGCCCCTTCACCACCCACATCAACGCCTACGACCTCGACCTCCACCTGCGCATCGCCCCCGAGCTCTATCTGAAGCGGCTCTGCGTCGGCGGTCTGGAGAGGGTCTTCGAACTCGGCCGGACCTTCCGCAACGAGGGCGTCTCCCACAAGCACAACCCCGAGTTCACGATGCTGGAGGCCTACCAGGCGTACGCCGACTACGACGTGATGCTCGACCTCGCCCGCGAACTGATCCAGGGCGCCGCGACCGCCGCCCTCGGCGCCTCGGTGGCCCGCAGGGACGGGCAGGAGTACGACATCTCGGGTACCTGGCCGGTCAGGACCGTGTACGGGGCGATCTCCGACGTACTGGGGGAGGAGATCGGCCCCGGCACTGAACTGCTGCGGCTGCACCGGCACTGCGACCGCGTCGGGGTGCCGTACACCGCCGACGACGGGCCCGCCGACGTGGTGTTGGAGATGTACGAGCGCCTGGTGGAGGAGCGGACCCAGCTGCCCACCTTCTACAAGGACTTCCCGACCGACGTCTCCCCGCTCACCCGGCAGCACCGCACCGACCCGCGGCTCGCCGAGCGCTGGGACCTGGTGGCCTTCGGCACCGAACTCGGCACCGCCTACTCCGAGCTGACCGACCCCCTCGAACAGCGCCGCCGGCTCACCGCCCAGTCGCTGCGCGCCGCCGGCGGCGACCCCGAGGCGATGGAGCTCGACGAGGACTTCCTCGACGCCCTCGAATACGCGATGCCGCCCACCGGCGGGCTCGGCATCGGCGTCGACCGGCTGGTCATGTTCCTCACCGGCCTGACCATCCGCGAGACGCTTCCCTTCCCGCTGGTCCGCCGCCGTTGATGTTTTTTGATCTTTTCTTACCGAAACCTCCCTCTGCTGGTCCGTGCGGGTGCTTTCCCGCCGCCGCACCGGTGTCGAAGTGGTGCGCCGGACCCCCGCCGGGCGACTGATGACTCATGCAGAAGGATCAGTTGTTCACCCGACGCCGGCTGCTGCTCGCCGGCGGCGCCGCTCTGGGAGCCGCGGGTACCGCGGGAATCGTGCTGGCGAGCAGCTCCGAGGAGGCGGCGGGCGGAGTCGCCCCGGCCGCGGGGGCACAGGCCCGCCCGGCGCTCAAGTCCTCCGCCTTCCGGCTCCAGCCGCTCACCGGATACGGCCCGCCGCCCACCGGGCCGGGCAGGCTCAAGGTCCGCAAGGAACCCATCACGGAGATCTCCCGCAGCGGCAGACGCATGATGCTCACCTTCGACGACGGCCCCAACCCGAACTACACCCCGCACATCCTGGACACTCTCGCCAAGTACGACGTGCGGGCGATGTTCTTCCTGTGCGGGGAGTGCATCGTGGTGAACCGGGAACTGGTCGCGCGGATGGCCGAGGAGGGGCATGTGGTGGGCAACCACACCTGGACACATCCGCTGCTGACCACCCTCGACCGCAGTGAGATCCGCGACGAGATGACGAGCACCAGCGACGCCATCGAGGACACCTACGGCGAACGCCCGCAGTGGTTCCGCGCGCCCTACGGCGCCTGGAACCGTGCGGCCTTCCAACTTGGCGCCGAGATGGGCATGGAGCCGATGGCCTGGACCGTGGACAGCACCGACTGGACCGTGCCGGGCACCCAGACCATCGTCGACACGATCGAGAACGGCGCCGCCCCCGGTGTCGTGGTCCTCTCCCACGACGCCGGGGGCGACCGCTCGCAGAGCGTCCAGGCCCTGCGCGAGTACCTGCCCTATCTGCTGGACAACGGCTACCACCTGACCGTGCCGCGCCGCCGCATGTGAACGGGCCCGCGCCCGCCCGGTGGTGGCCTCAGCGGGCCTCGACCAGGCGGGCGAAGACCACGACGTTCCCGTCGTAGCCGTTCTGCTTCGAGAAACCGCCGCCGCAGGTGATGACCCGCAACTCCGGTGTGCCCTTGGAACCGTAGACCCGGTCGCCCGGGAAACCGGCCTTCGCGAAGACCTCGATTCCGTAGATCTCGAACACGGCCGTCCTGCCGTCCTGGCGGTCGACCTCGATCCGGTTTCCCTTCTTGAGGGAACCGAGTCCGTAGAAGACCGCCGGGCCCTTCGTGTTGTCGACATGGCCCACGACGACGGACGTGCCGTTCTCCCCGGGCGAGACACCCCCGGTGAACCACCCGGCCAGATTCGGGTCCTCCGGCGGCGGTGCCGCGACCCAGCCGTCCGTGTCCAGACCCACCGGCATCACCGGTGCGTCGACCCGGATCGCCGGGATCCTGATCCGGTCCGCCGTGGCGAACGGCAGCGGGGCGGGCGCCGTGGCGAAGGTGCCCGGGACCGTGCTACGGCTGTCCGGGGCGGCGGCCGAGGCCGGCTGCGGCGGACCGACGTCGAACTCTCCCGAACCGTTCCGAATGAGTGCCAGACCGGTCAGCAGAACGAGCGCTATCACGCCCCAGGGGGCACGCTTCCGCCGCCGCTCCTCCTCTTCCGCCACCTCGGAAAGTTCGGACGCAGACATTCGCCATCCCCTCTCGCCGCGGCCGCCTTCAGATCCGTATCGCGCATGGGAAAAAGCTAAGTCCCCCACGCGCGTGCGGCGACGGGGCGACGAGCGAACGGGTGGCCCGCGGGTATTCCGGTGAGCCATCCGAGTTGCCGTTCTCAGGTTTTTTCTGACAGTCCGTGACCTGCGGCAATATCCGATTGTGCGCTTTTCGCTCGGCGTGTCCCCTCACCAGGACGGACCATTCTCGAAATGCGGGCGTGTTCAGGGCATCTGAGGGTCTATTCGGGAGGTGCTTTCTCGCCGATCCACCGGGGACCGTTCCCGGGGCGCCTTCCGCGGAGGAAGAGATGCGAAACTCACGTGCGCTGGCGGCCGCGTGCACTGTGGTCGCCGTTCTCGGCGCCGCCGCCCCCGTGGCCGTCGCCGACGGCCTGGGCAACCCCGGCGGCCCGCCCAACACCCAGGCCCCGGTCGTCGGTGGGACGGGCGTCGCCCCCGGGACCGGAGTCGGTGGTGTCGGCGCTGTCGGTGGTGTCGGTGGTGTCGGGGTCGCCCCTGGTGTCGCCGGTGTCGGTGTCGTGCCTGGAGTCGCGGTTCCCGGAGTGGGCGTCCCCGGGTTCGGCGTCGGCGGGTTCGGCGGTGACGGGCGTTTCAACAACGGCTCCGGTGGACGGGGCGGTGACGGGCGTTTCAACAACGACTTCGGAGGTCGGGGCGGGGAGGGGCGCTTCGACGACTTCGACGGCAGGGGTGACGGGCGCTTCGACAACTTCGACGGCCGGGGCGACGGCGCGCGTGACATCGTCGCCCAGCCCCGGTCGATCGCCACCGGCCAGCGGCTCACCGTCACCGTCAACAACTGCCGCAGCGGCGTCATGACCTCCCGCGCCTTCCGTACGACACCGCTGTTCCCGTTCGGCGGCGACATGGCGCGCGGTGTCGCCACCATCGAACGGAACGCCAGCCCGGGCCCCTACGACCTGACCGTCCGCTGCGACGGGCGCACCCTGCTCCGGCCGGCCGCGTTCTTCGTGCTCGGCGGGGTACGCGGCGGACTCGGCGGCAGTGTCTCCACCGGGGCCACCCCGACCGACATGGCGATCGGCGGCGGCCTGGTGGGCGCGGCCGTTCTCGCCGGCTGCGGGTTCTGGGTGCGCCGCCGGAGCGAGAAGCGGATCTGAGCCGACGGGCCCGTTCCCCGGTCCCTCGGCGGACCGGGGCACAGGCCCGTCCGGCCACGTCATGATCAGGCGCCGTCCCCGCGGGCGTGCCTGCGCGAGCGCCGGTACGCCGTACCGACCGAGCCCAGGACGAGCACCGCGCCGAGGCCGATCTCCCTGAGGTCGAATCCGCCGATGCTGCCGCCCTCACCGGCCTGGACACCCCGCCCGGGCGGAATGGGCTGGGGGTTGAGCGACTCGCCGCTGCCGGAACCACCGTCCGTGCGCCCGTCGGTACCGGCGTCGGCGCGGCTGTCCGTGGAGGCGTCGGTGCGGCTGTCCGTGGAGTCGTCGGTGGGATCGTCGCTGTGCCCGCCCGTACTGCTGTCGGTGCGCCCGTCCGTACGTCCGCCGTCGTTCCCGCCGCTCTGGTCGTCGGCGTGCCCGTTTCCGTCGGCGTGCCCGTCGGTGCGTCCGTCCGTATGCCCGTCGCCGTGTCCGGCCGACGTGCCGCTCGCGATGGCCAGTTCCGTCGACGCGCTGGACCCGTCGCAGTTGAACGTCACCCGGTACGACGCCTGCGACTTCGCGCTCCGGTCGACCGTGGCCGTCATCGAGTCCCGCTCCGACGGGATGCGGACCGTGTCGAACACACCCGAAGTGACCGTCGCGGCGCCCCGGCAGCCGCTGTCGCGGTCCAGGTGCAGACTCACCCGGCCGCCCGCCGTCACGGTCGAGGGCGTCACCCGGAAGCCGAAGGGTGTGCCGTCCCGGCCCCCGTCGCCGCTGTCGCTCGCGAGGATGGCCGGAGTGGAGAGGGCGAGAGCACCGACACCCAGCAGTGCGGCCGAAGCAACGCGTATCGCGCGCATGGTGGTTCCTCCGGTCCCCGAGGAGCAGCATGCGGACCTGTTCCGCCAGTGCCGGGAATGCACCTCGATGATCGGAACGCTAGAAACATCCGCACACGCGCGCGAACGCAGTAGTGCGAACGGGGGAGCCGGTTGGGCCGTCCGGGGGACGTCGACGGCGTGGCGCCGTGTCCCCCGGGGGTGCTTCCTGAACCTCGCTACCCCTTGATGTGCGGGAAGAGGTTCAGGAACGGCTGTGCCGTCGCCGTGATGCCGCGGCTGTACGGTTCGTCGAAGTCCCAGATCAGGAACAGCATGAAGGTGATGGTCGCGGAGAACAGGCCGGCCAGGATCAGCTCGCGCCGGGTGCGCCTGATCTGCAGCGCGAAGACCATGCCGATGGTGATCGCCGCTCCGGCCAGCAGCCCGATCCACACCACGTTCGGCATCGTCGCCCCGGTCGAGTCGGCCCGGGCGCTGCGCGCCTGGTCGAGAGCGGCCACCTGGTCCACCAGCGGCTGGTAGGCCTGTGCCTGGAAGTCGGTCTTCGGCTCGTAGTCGGTGACGTCCTGACGGATCTGCGCGAGCAGATCGGCACCGCGCTGGGAGAGCCGGCCGTGGTCGGCCATCTCCTTCCACTCCTTGTCGACGACCTGGGCGGCGTAGGCGTCGACGTCCGCCCGGATCCGGTCACGGGTGTCGGGCGGATACACCCGCACCCGTTCGTAGATCTCGTGCAGCGCCTGCGCCTCCGCCTGCACATGGTCCTGCGCGGCGCTGCGGGCCTCCCACACCCCGGCCACCGCGAGACCGAGGACGATGGCGTAGATGACGCCGATCCACATGGTCATGTACTCGATGACGTCCGGCGTCTCGGAGGGATCCTCGCCCTCCGCCGCCCTCTTGTCGCGAACGAGGGTGATGATCACGACCACGGCGACGGCCGCGAGCATCGCGAGGACGAGAACAAGCCAATCCGGCAACGGAAGCCTCCAGGATTCAGTGGGCCGGCCGTCAGCGCGCGCGGAACGCGGCGACGGCGATGATCGCGGGTACGGCGATGAGCAGGACGTAGGTGACCGGGGAGGTGCGGTTCGGGGCCGCCGCGCCGGTCGACTGGACGTGGTACGGCGGGTAGGTCACCGGGGTCGGCGAGGGCCGCGGGGTGGGCTTCGGCGACGGGGTGGGGGTCGGCGTCGGCTTCGGCCGGGGCCGGGGGGCCGGTGGCGGGGTGGGAGTCGGCGTGGGTTTCGGGGCCGGCGCCCGCCGGGGTGGCGGCGGTGGTGCCGGGCGCGGCGCCGGCGGGGTGGGGCGCGGCCGTTTGGGCGTTGGGGTGGGTTTGGGGGTGGGCTTCGGTGTCGGTGTCGGTGTCGGTTTCGGCGTCGGGGTAGGTGTCGGAGTCGGCGTGGGCGTGGGGCAGGGCGGCGGGGTGGGCGCCGGACACGGTGGGGGAGTGGGCCAGGAGCCCCCGGCGACGGCCACGGCGTGAATGCCGTCGGGGCCCGTCGAGGCGGAGGCGCAGGCGTCGGCCGACGCCGTGCCGACCGGGCAGCCCACCAGGGTCCACGTCAGCGTCAGCAGGGCCAACACCCTTGGGACGGGCGCGAGTCTGGTCGCTTCGGGTGCATGCACGACGGAGATCATGGGGCGTCGGGCGCCGTCGCACGCCGGAGTACCGGGTGATTGGCCCGAACGGGGGACATGCGGCGTAAACCGGTTTGAATCACACCGTCCCGCGAATGGCTCGAAGCGTACGCCCGTGCGGGAGGCGGTCCACGGCCACAGTGTGCCGAAAGAAATTTGTGCGCCCGTTGAACACTTCGGCCCCCGGCATCCGTACCTGGTGTCGTGCGGCGGCGCAGAGGCGCTGCAATAACCAGGCGATTATGGGGAGTTGACGATGAAGACCTCGTGGAGGAGCGCCTCGCTGGTGGCCACGGCCGCGGGGGTGATGGTGTTCGCGACGGCGTGCGGTTCGAACAACGCGACCACTCCGTCCTCGGCGGCCCAGAACGTCGGTGCCACGGCCCCGGCCGGCATCGGCAGCATCACCAACCCCTCCGCTTCGACCGGCGCGGGCAACGGCTACGGTGCCGACGGCAACCAGGCCTCCAGCTCCCCGGCCGCGGTCGCGCCCGCCGGCAAGCTGACCGTGGCCAGCAACCCCGACCTGGGCAAGGTGCTGACCGACGGCAGCGGTCTCACCCTCTACCGTTTCGATGCCGACACCGCCAATCCCCCCAAGTCGAACTGCGACGGCGACTGCGCCACCACCTGGCCGCCGGTGCCCGCCAACGACGCCACGGCCGGTGAGGGCATCGACAAGTCCCTGCTCGGCGAGGTCACCCGCACCGACGGCACCAAGCAGCTGACCGTCGCAGGCTGGCCGGTGTACCGCTACGCCAAGGACGTCAACGCCGGTGACGTCAACGGCCAGGGCGTGGGCGGCAAGTGGTTCGCGGCCGCCCCCGACGGCAAGAAGGCCACGCTGGCCTCGCTGCCCGGCCTGTCGGTCCGCAAGGACGCCAAGCTCGGCGACATCATCGTCGACAAGAACGGCATGACGGTCTACCGCTTCATCAAGGACAAGGCGTGGCCCAAGGTCGTCTCGAACTGCACCGGTGACTGCCTGGTGAAGTGGCCGGCCGTCGCGGAGGTCGCCTCCAGCGACACCAAGGGCATCGTGAAGAAGGGCCTGATGGGCTTCACCCGCCCCGACAACGGCGCGAAGCAGCAGACGGTCAACTGCTGGCCCATCTACACCTTCTCCGGTGACGCCAAGGCCGGTGACACCAACGGCCAGGGCGTCGGCGGCACGTGGTACGCCGTCTCGCCCGAAGGAAAGCTGGTCGGCGCGCCGGCCAGCTAGGGATCACCTCCCCAGCGTTGACCGCCCCGCACGACAACACAACGGCGCACGACCGCCCGCCCCCTCCACACCGCACGGAGGGGGCGGGCTTCTTGGCGTACGCGATGCGGAGCGCCCCTTTGGGGGCGCGGGGAACTGCGCGAGCAACCACGAATCACCCGCACCCGACGAACAAACCGAACGCGCCCCAAACCGAACACCGAATTCCCAGGCCATGACCGGGAACGGACGGTCAATTTCCGTTTCGGCTCGCCCTGTTCGCAGACGATCAGTAGCCTCTGCTCGAACACCGGATCGCCTCAGCCTTGGAGAGATACATGGAGCGTCCCGCCTGGGCCCCACGAAGCATCGACATCTCGGTGCCGAGCGTTTCGCGTATCTACGACTACTACCTGGGCGGTTCGCACAATTTCGAGGTCGACCGGGAAGCGGCCCGCAAGGCGATGACGCACCTGCCCGGCCTGCCGAAGATCATGCAGGCCAACCGGGCGTTCATGCGCCGCGCCGTGCGCCACGCGGTGGGCACCGGCATCGACCAGTTCCTGGACATCGGTTCCGGCATCCCCACCTTCGGCAACGTCCACGAGGTCGCGCAGGCGGCGCACCCCGGCGCCCGCGTGGTGTACGTCGACCACGACCCGGTTGCCGTGGCGCACAGCAACGCCGTCCTGGAGGGCAACGAGGACGCGGACGTCGTGGCGGCCGATCTCCGCAAGCCCCAGGAGATCCTGTCCAGCCCTCAGGTGGAGCGCCTCATCGACCTGAATCGGCCAGTGGCGTTGCTTCTCGTTGCCATACTGCACTTCGTGGAAGACGCGGACGACCCGTACGGGGCAGTGGCACAGCTGCGCGACGCACTCGCGCCCGGCAGCCTGCTTGTTCTCACGCATGCCTCGTACGAGGGAATCCCGTTGCCGGCCGAGCGGGCCGAGGGCGCGGTGGACGTATACAAGGACATTCGCAACCCGCTGATCATGCGCTCGCGCGACGAGGTCGCGCGGTTCTTCGAGGGGTACGACATGGTGGAACCCGGACTGGTGCCGATGCCCCACTGGCGGCCGGAGTCGGCGCCGGAGGACGAGGATCCGTATGCCTTCGCCGGATTCGCCGGCGTGGGGATCGCGGCGTGACCGCGGAGCCGGGCGGCCCGGAGGACAGACTGCGCAGGTTCGCGACGATCTGGAGCCGGGCCGTGTTCCCGGTCACCTCGACGTCCCTGACCCGCCCGGAGTTCGAGGAACAACTGCTGCCGCTGGCCCGCCGGCTGAGTGAGATCCTGCTGGCGCACGGCTTCGACGCCGACGAGGCCCGGCAGGTGGGCGCCGCGCTCATCGACGCGCACTGCACCGACCCCGAGGCGCTCACCCGTACCCTCGACTGCGTCGACGCGTATCTGGTCCTGTACTGCGGCGAGGACGGCCCCCAGGACGAGCTGCGGATGCGCTCCTCGCGGATCCAGCACGCGATGGCCGCCGGGTTCGCCCAGGCACTGCGCGAACGCACGCTGGCCGAGCAGGAGGCCATCGCCCAGGCCGCGTTGCGCGCCCAGGGTGTGGTCGCGCAGGCGCTGCACGCCAGCGAGGCCCGCTTCCGCGCCGTCTTCGAGGGTGCGGCGATAGGGATCGGCATCGCCGACCTCGAAGGCAACGTCCTGCAGGTCAACGGCGCGCTGCTGCGCATGTTCGGCGGCTCCGAGCAGACCCTGCGCAGCCGCAACGTCCTGGAGTGGGCGCATCCCGAGGACGCGCCGCAGACCTGGCGGCTCTACGAGGAGCTGGTGCGCGGCGAACGCGAGCACTACCACGTCGAGAAGGCCTTCAACCGCTCCGACGGAACGGTCCTGTGGACCAACCTGACCGTCTCCCTGCTCCGGGACGCGGACGGCGACCCGCAGTACCAGCTGGCCCTCATGGAGGACACCACCGAGCGCCGCCTGCTCAACCTCCGGCTGCGCTACGAGGCCACCCACGACGCGCTCACCGGCCTGCCCAACCGCACGCTGTTCTTCGAACGCCTGGAGAAGGCCCTGTCGGCCGGCGAGGGCCAGCGGTTCGGGCTGTGCTACCTCGACCTGGACGGCTTCAAGACCGTCAACGACAGCCTCGGCCACTCGGCCGGCGACCGGCTGCTGGTGGAGGTCGCCGACCGGCTGCAGTCCTGCGCGACCGCGCCCGGCGAGATGGTCGCCCGGCTCGGCGGCGACGAGTTCGTGGCGCTGACCACCGGCCCGGCCACCCAGCGCGAGGTCGACGACCTGGCCGACCGCATCATGAACGCCCTGGTCACCCCGATCAGCATCGACGGCCGTGACCTCATGGTCCGCGGCTCCATCGGGATCGTCGAAGGCCCGGCGGGCGAGCGCACCCCGGCCGAGGTGCTGCGCAGCGCCGACATCACGATGTACCGGGCCAAGTCGGCGGGCGGCAACCGCTCCGAACTCGCCGACCCGGAGGCGGACGCCCGCGCGATCACCCGCCACGGCCTGACCACGGCGCTGCCCGCCGCGCTGGACCGGAACGAGTTCTTCATCGAGTACCAGCCGCTGGTCCACCTCGGCGACGGCAGCGTCCGCGGCGCCGAGGCCCTGGTCCGGTGGCTGCATCCGCAGCACGGTGTCCTCGGCCCCGACCGGTTCATCCCGCTCGCCGAACACACCGGTCTCATCGTCCCGTTGGGCCGCTGGGTCCTGGAGGAGTCGATCCGCCAGGCCCGCGAATGGCGAGAACGCTATGGCGAGGACTCCGCCGCCGGCCCGCTGCGGATCAACGTCAACCTCTCCCCGTGCCAGCTCAGCCACCCCGGCCTGGTCCAGGACACGGTGGACATCCTGGAGCGGACCGGAGTGGCCCCCGACGCCCTCTGCCTGGAGGTCACCGAGTCGGCGCTCATCGGCGCCGACGACGACCTGCTCAAACCCCTGCGGCGCCTCGCCGAGATGGGCGTGGACATCGCCCTGGACGACTTCGGCACCGGTTACTCGAACCTCGCGAACCTGCGCCGCCTGCCGGTGAGCATCCTCAAGCTGGACCGCTCCTTCACCCAGAGCATGCAGCAGTTCCCGGCGGATCCGGTCGACCTCAAGATCGTGGAGGGCATCGTCACCCTGGCCCACAGCCTGGACCTCGCGGTCACGGTGGAGGGCGTGGAGACGGGCGCCCAGGCGGAACAACTCCGGATACTGGGCTGCGACACGGCCCAGGGCTGGTACTACGCCCGTCCGGGCCCGCCGGAGCGCCTGCACGAGCTGGCACTGGTGGACGCGACGGGCTGACCCGGCGTCCCGGCGGGGGCCCTCAGTCGAGGTGGAAGATCTCCTCGGCGGGGGCCCACCGTTCGTTCTCGGCGGCGGCGTCCAGCGGCTGCTGGCAGGGGTCGGTGAGGGCCCACCACTCGCGGGACACCGGGTCGGCCGCGATCTCCGCGGTGTCGGCGGCGTAGTCGCTCCCCGCGTACTCGAGGTAGCTGAACAGCAGCCCGTCCCGCAGGAAGATCGAGTAGTTGCCGATGCGGGCACGCTTGAGGGCCGCCAGCACACCCGGCCAGGCCGCCGCATGCAGTGCGCGGTACTCCGACTCCTTCTCCGGGCGCAGCCGGATGACGGCGGCGAAGCGCTGCACCCTGGCTCACCTCCCCTTCCGCGGTGACGAACGCCGGTCATGACTCCGACCGGGCGAGGAAGAATCTGCTTCATTTGATGAGCAGGACCCTAAGGATCCGATCCTTCCGGCGCAATGGATCGATGAAATGTCCCATATCTTCGATGTCGCCCCGTCTCGGCAGGTGCTTGAATCCAGTTCTGCTCAACATCTTCCCTACGCGTAACGTGGATGTCATAGTGGCCACCGCCGATGAACCTGATTAATCTGAACGCGGAGGAGGGGGTACACCGTGGCCGATCCGTCAGCGGTCTCCGACGGTCCCTACCGGCCGGGGTACGAACTGGTCGCCGAACAACTGCTGGAGTACATCGCCGAGCAGAACCTGCGGCCGGGCGACCGGCTCCCCACGGAGGCGGGCCTGGCCGAGATCCTGGGGGCGACCCGCAACGTCACGCGTGAGGCCGTCAAGGTGCTGGCCGCCATCGGCCGGCTGAGCGTGCGCCGGGGCGCCGGCATCTTCGTCGCGGAGGCGTCCGGCGGGCTGGTGGACGACCACCTGTCGCACTTCCGGCCGACGAGCATGGAAGACGTCCTGATGCTGCTGGACTACCGCACGGTGATCGAGTCCGAGACGGCCCGCCGGGCCGCGGGCCTCGCCACCCCCATCGAGGTCCGCACCATCCGGGAGGGCGCGCAGAGTTCCCTGACGGCGGCCCAGCAGAACGACGGGCACGCCTTCGCCCGGGCCGACGAGGCCTTCCACGACGCGGTGGGCGCCGCCTCGCACAACGTGTTCCTGCGGTCGAGCGTCGCCGGTGTACGGCGCCTCGCGTCCCAGTCCGACGTGCTGCTCTTCCACGGCGACGCCCCCGGCTCGCTGGAGGTCGCCGCACGACAGCATCTCGCCATCGCAGAGGCGGTCGCCGCGGGGGAGGCCGATCTCGCGAGCGAGTTGATGGTGGAGCACATCGCCACCACGCAGAGCCAGTTCGAGCGGAAGATCCGCGACCGGCTGTTCAACCTCGGCGAACGCGCAGCCCCCGGGGCACCCGCGCGGCCGTCGGCGGACAGCGGTCCCGGAGACTCCGCGCAGCCCCCGCAGACGTCGGTGTCATAGGCCGGTTCAGTGCGGGCTGCGGGCCGGTGGGGGCTGCTCGCGCAGTTCCCCGCGCCCCTTTCAGGGGCGCCAAGTGCACGCCCCTGAAA